>JBMTXX010000173.1:0-8060 GCA_049453935.1 Rubrivivax sp. | reverse complement strand
TCGCCGACCGCGTGCTCTTCATGCACGCCGGGCGCATCCACGAGGAAGGCCCGCCGCGGGAACTTTTCGAGCGCCCGCGCACGCCCGAGCTGCAGCAGTTCCTGTCGGCGCTGGCCTGATGCACGCCGCCCGTGGCGGTGACTTTTTCGTTGGGGTTGACGGCCGGGGATGGCGGCCAGGCCGGCGTCCGTATCGGCTCAATCGTCCTCGGGTACCGCCGCCAACCCCGGGAACAGCACCTCGGTGCAGCCGAAGCGCGTGAAGTCCCGCACCCGCACCGGGTAGAGCGTGTCGATCAGGGCGTTGCACTCTTGTCGCACGACGCGGGCGTGGAAGCCTTCGACACCGTGGTCGAACTCGACCGGCGCGACATGGCCATCACGCTTGGGGCTGATGACCAGCCGAGTCTTGCGCGAGGCAGGCACGGATGCCTCAGGCAACTGACCAGGTGGTCACCGCCCCCTACCGCACCGGCTCCTCGAGGGCTCGCAGGCACAGGCCGGCAGGAAGCCCGCTACAGCACCTTGTCCTGTGGCCGCATCGCGCCGCGCTCGGCTGGGTTGCGCTCGGGCAGGATGCCGCGGCTGAAGCGCTGCAGCACGATCTGCAGCAAGAGCCCGATCAGGAAGATCCGCAGGTAACTCGCCCGAACCGCCCACTCGGCGGGAAGCTGACGGGTGACCAACTCGGTGGCGGACCAAATGAACCAGACGACAAAAGCGCCGACGATGGCGCCACGGTTGTTGCCAGACCCGCCGGCAATCAGCATCACCCAGACCAGGAAGGTCGTGGTGATCGGCTCTGTCGCCTCGGGCCCGATGTAGCGCAGGTAATGAGCGAACAGAGCGCCGCCGAGCCCCATCAGCATCGAGCCAAGGACGAAAGCCTCCAAGCGACGGGCATTCACGTTCTTGCCCGCTGCCGCGGCGGTGGATTCGGAATCGCGGATCGCGCGCATCATCCGCCCCCAGGGTGATTGCAGAGCGCGCTCCAGCAGCGCATAGAGCACGAGCAGGATCGCCAGCGTCATCGCCAGGTAGGAAAGCTCTGATGCCAGCGCCGTCTGTCCGGCAAAGGGGCGAGGGATGGTGGTGATGCCCCGCACGCCATTGGTCAGCCATTCCTCGTTCTTGAGGACCAGACGGATGATCTCGGCGATGCCGATCGTGCCGATGGCCAGATAGTCGGAGCGCAGCCGGATCGTGGTCGCACCGATGGCCAGCGCGACAAGCCCCGACAGCAGCATCGCCGCCAGCATCCCGACTGGAAGCGGCAGGCCGAAGCCCCCGAGAAAGTGCGGGCTGTCCGGTGCTGTGAGGATGACCGAGGTGTAGGCCCCAACGGCAAAGAAGCCGGCGACCCCTGCGTTGAACAAGCCGGTGACGCCCCAGTTCAGGTTGAGCCCGAGCGCCATGACCCCGTAGATTGCAGCCAGGTTCGCGAGGCCCAGGCCGTAGAGGATGAGACCGAGAGTCGACTGGTCCATCAGAACACCCTCCCACGGGTCAGGCCCGTCGGGCGCCAGATCAACAAGGCCACGAGGATGGCGAAGGACACGGCCGACTTGTAAGCTGGCGAGATCAGTGGGTCACCGAACCAGGGATAGGTCACGAGTTCCTCGGCAACGCCGACGACCAAGGCGCCGAGCGCCGCACCGATCGGGTTGCCGATGCCACCCAGGACCGCAGCGGCGAACATGGGCAGGATCAGGTTCCAGCCCATCTGGCTGCTGAGCTGGGTGTCGATGCCGAGGAACACACCGCCCGCAGCGGCGAGAGCACCGCCGATCGCCCACGCCGCGATCACCACCTTTGTCGTGCCGATGCCGGAGATGCGCGCAAGGGCCGGGTTGTCGCTCATCGCGCGCATCGCCTTGCCCAGCTGCGTGCGCGTCAGGAAAAGGTGGAGTGCGATCACGAGCGTGACAGTCAGCCCCACGATCCAAAGGTGCCTCGGCAGGACGCGTATCGTGTCAGCGATCCAGATCGGCGCCTGGAAGCCGCGCTGGTAGGTGACGATGTCCACCCCGAAGAACAACTGCACCGCAGAGCGCAACATCAGCGCGACGCCGAAAGATGCGATGACGATGATGATGGTCGAGCTCGTACCCTTGTCGAGCGGTCGGTAGAAGGCCCAGTGCACGCCGGCGCCGAGCCCTGCGGTCAGCACCATCGCCAGCGGCAGCACCCAGAGCACGGGCAGGCCGGTGGCCCACACGAGCGCCAGCGCGATGTAGGCGCCGGCAGTCATCATGTCGCCGTGGGCGAAATGGCCGAAGCGCAGGATGCCGAAGATGATCGTGATCCCGATCGCTCCCAGGCCATAGACGCAGCCGAGAACGATGCCGTTGACCAGATAGAGGTTGACGAAATCGGTCATCCAAACCCTCAGCCGCCCAGGAAGGACGCAGCGACTTCCCGATTCGCCAGCAGTTCCGGTCCCGGCCCCTCGAAGCGGTTGGCACCGCCGGCGAGCACGTAGCCCCGGTGGGCCATGGCCAGCGCCGCCTTGGCGTTCTGCTCCACCATCAGGATGGCGACCCCGGCGGCATTGATGGTGGCGATCGCCTCCAGAATCTCGGTCAGCACCTTGGGCGAAAGGCCGGCCGAAGGTTCGTCCAGCATCAGCAGCTTGGGCTCCATCATCAGCGCCCGCGCGATGGCGACCATCTGCCGCTGCCCGCCCGAGAGTTCGCCGGCGACCTGCCTGCGCTTGAGCGCGAGCGCGGGCAGCAAGTCGAAGATCCGCGCCTTCGTCTCGGCCACGCCACTGCGCCGGGTGTAGGCGCCGATGTCGAGGTTCTCCTCGACGGTCATGGTCGCGAACACGTTGTGCTCCTGCGGCACGTAGGCGAGCCCGCGGGGCGCCAGGCTGTCCGGCGCCGCGTTGGTGATCTCCGCGCCGTTGAAGGTGACGCTGCCTTGGCGGATTTTCACGAGGCCGAAGATCGCCTTCATCGCGGTGGACTTGCCAGCGCCGTTCGGCCCGACGATGACGACCATCTCACGCGCAGACACGGTGATGGTGCAGTCGCGCAGGATGTCCATCCCGCCATACCCCGCGAACAGGCCCTTCGCTTCGAGCAGGCGAGTCATGTCGCCGCGCGGCCACCGCCGAGGTAGGCATCGAGCACGCGTGCGTCGGACCTGACGGCCTCGGCGCTGCCCTCGACCAGGATCTTCCCTTGCGCCATGCAGACCACGTGATCGCACAGCCGAGCGATCAGCTCCATGTCGTGCTCGATCAGGAAGAAGGTGATGCCACGCTCCTGGTTCAGGCGACGTATGTCCTGCGTGAGTTCAGCGAGCAAGGTCTTGTTCACGCCTGCGCCGATCTCGTCGAGCAAGACGGCCTTGGGCTCGGCCATCATGGTGCGACCGAGTTCCAGCAGCTTCTTCTGACCACCCGACAAGCGGCTGGCGAGTTCGCCCGACACGTGGGACAGCCGCAGGAACGCAAGCACCTCATCGGCACGGCGGCCGATTTCCGACTCCTCGGTGCGTATGCGGGCGCGGGCGAACCAGGAGTTCCAGATCCGCTCGCCTGACTGGCCACCCGGCACCACCATCAGGTTCTCGCGAACGGTCAGTTGGCCGAACTCGGCCGGAATTTGAAACGTACGAGAAAGCCCCTTGGCGAACAAGGCGTGTGCGGGAAGGCCGGTGACGTCCTCGCCATCCAGGAGGACGCGGCCCGATTGCGGCCGGTAGCGCCCTGCGATCACGTTGAAGAGGCTGGACTTGCCGGCCCCGTTCGGGCCGATCAGGCCGGTGATGGAGCCGCGCGCGACGGACAGAGACACCCCATCTACTGCCCGAACGCCGCCGAACGACAGGAGCGCCTCCTCCACACGGAGCATCGGGCGCGCCTCGACCATGCGCGGACGCGCTCAGTTCGCGGAAAGCATCGGGCCTTGGACGAAGGTACCGCCCTGGATCGTCCACTGCGCGACGTTGCCAGGCACGTCGCCATTGGCATCGAACTCGATCGGACCGGACCCGCCGACGTAGGTGATGCGCCTGCCGGCTGTGAGCGCCGCCACCGCCTCGCGCCACTGTCCCGGCCTGATCACGGTACCGCCCGGCGCGGTGATTGCGCGCAGCGAAGCGGGGATCTTTGCACGGTCGGCGGCGCCCGCATGCTGGATGGCAAGCGCGAGCGCAAAGGTCGCGTCGTAGCTCTGGGCCACGAAGATCGACGACGGGTTTCCACCGACCGCCGTGAACATCTGATTGAATATCTGCAAGCCCGGATTGCCCACGCGCGGCACCGGCTGCGTGACGGTGATGTTGACGTTCGCGCCGAGTTCGCGCGGAAGCACATCGTCGCGCATGCCATCGCCGCCGATGAACCGGTTGAAGAACCCCCCCTCCAAGGCCTGGCGGATGATCGTCAGGCCGGACCCACCACCATACGCGGTGACGACCAGCGCCTCTGGGTTGCCGCGCGCGAGCGTGGCAAGCTCGGTGCGGTAGGAGGCTCGCTGGTCCTCGTGGGCCGCGAAAGCGGTGACGGTGCCCCCCATCGCGGTGAATGCATCGCGGAACGTCGTACCCAGACCACGGCCATAGTCATTGTTCACGTGCGTCACCGCAACCCTGCGCAGGCCCTGGTTCCACACCATGCGCGCCATGACCTGACCCTGGTAGGCATCAGAGGGCGCCACCCGGAAGATCACGTCGCGGTCCTGCAACCCGGTGATCAGCGGGGAGGTCGACGCCGGCGACACCATGACCACCCCGTTCGGGATCGCCTGGGAATTCGCGCCGGCGATCGTCTCACCCGAGCACAGCCCACCGACGATCGCGACCACCTGATCGACGTTGACGAGCTTGTTGACGGCGTCCGACCCGCCCTGCGCATTGCACTGGCCGTCGGCCGATACGAGCGCCACCCGGCGCCCGCCCAGAATGCCGCCCTGAGCGTTGATCTGCTCGACCGCCATCTGCGAGGAGCGCAGGATCGGCGGTACCAACTGCGCGATCGGGCCCGTGATCGCCCCCATCCATCCCAGTCGCACTTCCTGCTGCTGCGCTGCGGCAGGCACAGCGAAGAGCATGGCGCCCGCGACTGCGGTGACCAAGGCGACGCGGCGTGTTCGCGTCGAGACCGGCGTGGACCTGTTCATGCATCTGCTCCTGGCCAGGAAAATGTGAAAGTGACAGCGAAAGCATAGGAAATACAAAAGACCCTTACAAGGTCCAGGAGCCCCGAGTAAACCCGGACGGCGGTCGATCATGGAGCGGTTCACCCACCCGCGGTTCGTCCTGTGGAGTCAAACGCTGGAACAGGTACCGCGAAGGCCGTCGATCGGTCCGAGAGATCAACTGTCGTGCGAACTCGCCGAAGGATCTGTCCGTGCGGGACCTGCCAGGCCCACGTTCGCGGGCAAGGTCACCTCCAGAAGTTGAAGATCTTCCGCCTGGGGCTGCAAGCTGTAGAGCATCTCGGCGGGGATCACGACGCTTTCGTCCGGGCGCATGCGCCTGACTCCACCCGAATGCACGAAGTCCATCTCGCCTGCCAGAACGAAATAGAAGCAGAACTCGGTGGAGTGGGCCTGGGCCGCGGGTGCAGTTCGTTCACCAGAGCGTCGGCGCACCACACGCACGCTCGCCAGACCGGCTGTCGCCACCGCGATGCCGGTGTCTTGGCACTCGTATCCGGCCAACCTCCAAGGAAGCCAGGTTGCAGCCGCCGAGGTGTGCAGGACGAACCGTTGTCCGCCGAACAAATGGTCGCGAGGCAGGTCCGCGCAGGGCAATGACAACTTGTGATCTGCGATCGTGATGTGTTCGGCCGGAGCACCGATCTCGATCACCTCAGCCCCAGCGGAGCATTCCAGGACTTGATGCCGGATCATCGGCGGCTGCAGCACACAGTCACCAGCGCGCATCTCGATGGGGCCACCCTGACCTTCGTACAGCACTCGCACCCACCCCTTGCGGCAGAAGATCATCTGGAACCGGACCTTGTGCCAATGCACGTAATCCGGAACCGGTCCGCCGTCAAGGATGCGGATGTGAGACGCAATGAACGCACCGCCTTGCCTGTCGGGCAACAGATCCCGATAGAGCATGCCCGCGCGCCCGATCGTCCAGTGCGTTGCGTCTGCACCGTCACTGAACACCAGTGCCTGGATGTTTTCCGTAGCCCTCATCGGCGGGTCCGCATAGCTGAACCGGATCACCACGCCGTTCGGAGCTGCGATCTCGCGCCGCCCGGCGGCCACTTCAAGGGGGTCGTCGCAGAGGAGGGTCAGGCGACCCAGAGGGTTCGGCTGACCTACGGTCAACTGCAAGGTGATGCCATGCCCGGAGATGATCGCCGTCCTGGGGTTGTCAGCTGGGAAGATCGCTTCGACCCGAAAACCGAGGTCCCGAGTGAAGAATGTCAAGGTCGGCTCCAGGCTTTCCGCCCCCATCTGGACCATGGACCCCTTGACACCGGCGAGATCAAGAGGCGGATAGCTCGACACGATGCGCTGCGGCAGATGTTTCTCGGCTTGCATGAGGAGGCTCCTGCTGCAGGGATCCTACGAGCAGCGGCCGCCGGCATCAACCCTGCGCAGGCTCATGCACGACGCAATGACGGATCAGGAGCACAGAGTCGTGCACTGCCGCACGACATCTCGCTCGATGAGGTCGATCATCTCGACGCCTGCGCCTGACGCCTGCGCGCGGTGACTTCGATCTCAACCAGCGCCTGCTCGACAGCAAGCGCGCAGCACACGGTGGTGTTCGCCGGCCGAGCCGACCCGAAGCGTTCCTTGAGGACGGCACTGACAGCAGGAACATCGGCCCGATCCGGCACGTACACGCGTACCCGCACGATGTCGCCAATGTTCGCCTCGGCAGCGTGGAGCGCATCGACGATGGTGCTGCAGGCAATGGCGGCCTGCTCTTCAGCGGTCGCTGGCCACAGCCCGGTCCTCAAATCAAAGCCTACGGTACCAGAGACGAACACCCACTCGCCGTCCAGCACGGCGCGCGCGTAGCCCGCCATGTCTTCCCAAGGAGAGCCGCTGAAGATCCAACGGCGGCTTGAGCTTGATTCACCTGAATCCATGACTGGCAACCGGCATCACACCCCCTTCACTTGCCACGCACTCTCCTACCGGGTGTTCAAGGGTTTCGGGGTCGGCGTACGGTGGTCTTTCAACCTTGATCTCGAGTTCGCGCATCAATTCAAGATTCTCCAACCACCGCCTGTTCAAGCATGCCCAGGCCGAAACAGCGCTCCACACGAGCCTGGATCAACATCACTTCGACTTCATGGCACCGCACAAGCCGAGTCCAGCGCTCATCATTCATCTCCGGCGGCCTCGCAGCCCGCAACATGATCCGGCAAACCGAAGGATCTTCGCCGTCCTCGAACACATGGGCTTCAATACGCTTGGCCAGAGCCGTGGGTGAACTACCCACATGATAGTAGACACGCATTTCAGCGGCCACGCTCTCGAGCCGAATATACGCAGGCTGGTCATCGAAGAGGGAATGACCACGAAACACGCCGCCACCCAGGTCTTCCGTGCCCCATGAACCGAGCGCCCAGCGCCCGAGAGATCGCCCGTCGCCCAGGAATCGGAACGCCACTGCAGCAGGGACCCGGCATGTGGCGTGGGCCTCGTGAACAACCATCGACTCGACTGAGGGAATCATTTCACGGTCCGTGCGAGTTGACAAGAATGAGTGATCAAGGCAAACCCGAGCATTTTGTGCAAGTCGGCGCAAGAGAAAATTTCGCCGAGGCCGCGCGTGAAGGGGGGCGCACCAGATCCAGTTCGCAACCGAGATCGCTGCCCCTGCGCTCTTCATCTTCATTCACGCCGGGCGCGTCCTCAAGGAGGGCCTGCCCTGGAATTTGCCCTGGCGCTCCTGCGCCCCTGCGCGCCTGAACTGAAGCGTTTACCTTCGGTGGCGGCGGTCTGGCCCTGGACAGCCTGCTCCTCCGTGTATGGGCTGAATCGCAGCTTGCTCAATCGTCCTCGTGCACCGCCGCCAACCCCGGGAACAGCACTTCGGTGTAGCCGAAGCGCGTGAAGTCCCGCACGCGCATCG
>JBMTXX010000172.1:0-8068 GCA_049453935.1 Rubrivivax sp. | reverse complement strand
TCGACATCACCAAGGAGCCGATCCCGGTGGTGCCGACCATCCACTACCAGATGGGCGGCATCCCGACCAACATCCATGGCCAGGTGGTCGCGCCGCGCAACGGCGATCCCAACGACATCGTCAACGGCTTCTACGCCGTGGGCGAGTGCGCCTGCGTCAGCGTGCACGGCGCCAACCGACTGGGCACCAATTCGCTGCTGGATCTGCTGGTGTTCGGCCGCGCCGCCGGTCTGCACATCGTCGACGCCGTCAAGAAGGCGCCCAAGGCCCACAAGGAACTGCCGCGTGACGCAGCCGACGCGGCGCTGGCGCGCCTGGCGCGGCTCGATGCCAACAGCAACGGCGAGTACGCCCAGGACGTGGCCAACGACATCCGTCGCACGATGCAGCAGCACGCCGGCGTGTTCCGCACCCAGGCGAGCATGGACGAAGGTGTGGCCAAGATGGCGGCCATCGCCGAGCGCGTCAAGGCGATCGGCCTGAAGGACCGCAGCAAGGTCTTCAACACCGCCCGGATCGAGGCGCTGGAAGTCGACAACCTGATCGAGGCGGCGCAGTCGACGATCGTCTCGGCGGCCGCGCGCAAGGAAAGCCGCGGTGCGCACACGGTCGACGACTACCCCGACACGCCCGAGTTCCCGAACGGACGCAACGATGCCGTGTGGATGAAGCACACGCTGTGGTACTCCGAAGGCAACCGGCTCGACTACAAGCCCGTGAACCTGAAGCCACTGACCGTCGAGAGCATCCCCCCGAAGGTGCGCACCTTCTGACCTGCAGGAATTGCTGACATGGCCAAGAGAACCTTCCAGATCTACCGTTACGACCCCGACACCGACGCCAAGCCGCGCATGCAGACGATCGAGGTGGAACTCGACGGCTCCGAGCGCATGCTGCTGGATGCGCTGATGAAGCTCAAGGCGGTGGACCCGACGCTGTCGTTCCGTCGTTCCTGCCGCGAGGGTGTGTGCGGCTCGGACGCGATGAACATCAACGGCAAGAACGGGCTGGCCTGCCTGACCAACATGCGCACGCTGCCGGGCACCGTGGTGCTCAAGCCGCTGCCCGGGCTGCCGGTGATCCGCGACCTGATCGTGGACATGACGCAGTTCTTCAAGCAGTACCACTCGATCAAGCCCTATCTCGTCAACGACACGCTGCCGCCCGAGAAGGAACGCCTGCAGTCGCCCGAGGAGCGCGACGAGCTCAACGGCCTGTACGAGTGCATCCTGTGCGCGAGCTGCTCGACCAGCTGCCCGAGCTTCTGGTGGAACCCCGACAAGTTCGTCGGCCCGGCCGGCCTGCTGCAGGCCTACCGCTTCATTGCCGACAGCCGCGACCAGGCCACCGCCGATCGCCTGGACAACCTCGAGGATCCGTACCGGCTGTTCCGCTGCCACACCATCATGAACTGCGTCGACGTCTGCCCCAAGGGGCTGAACCCGACGAAGGCCATCGGCAAGATCAAGGAACTGATGGTGCGCCGCACCGTCTGAGCCCGGGGCTGCGTCCGATGCTCGAACATGCCCCGCCCGACGGGACGGGCGCGTCTGCCGGCAGGTCGTCCCACGGCGACGCGCCGCAGGTGGCCCCGGCCTTGCTCGACCCGCAGGCTTACAGCCGCCTGCGCTGGCGCTGCCGGCGCGGCATGCTCGAGAACGACCTGTTCGTCGAGCGCTTCCTGAATGCCCACGACGGGTCGATGACCCATGACCAGGCGCAGGGCCTGCAGGCCTTGATGGCGCTGGCCGACAACGACCTGCTGGATCTGCTGCTGGCGCGGCGCGAGCCGGAAGGCGATCTGGACCGAGCGGAGGTGCGTGACGTGCTGGTCTCGATGCGCGCCCTGCGTGCCGCGCCCGCCGCATGAGCGTGCCCGCGCCATGCTCCTTTGGGCTGAGGGGCCCTCAGTGCCCCAGCCCCCACCCGGACAAACCGTGCAACCACAGCCAAGGACTTGCCCATGATCCCCTCTGACGTGAAAGCCACCCTGTCGTTCTCCGACGGCAGCCCGAGCATGGACCTGCCGATCTACAAGGGCTCGATCGGCCCGGACGTGATCGACATCCGCAAGCTGTACGCGCAGACGGGCAAGTTCACCTACGACCCGGGTTTCCTGTCGACGGCGTCGTGCAACTCGACCATCACCTACATCGATGGCGACAAGGGTGAGTTGCTGTACCGGGGCTACCCGATCGAGCAGCTCGCCGAACATTGCGACTTCCTGGAAGTCTGCCACCTGCTGCTGCATGGTGAATTGCCGAACGCGCAACAGAAGAAGGATTTCGACCGTCTCGTGACCGTCCACACGATGGTCAACGAGCAGATGCAGTTCTTCCTGCGAGGCTTCCGGCGGGATGCGCACCCGATGGCGGTTTTGACCGGTCTGGTGGGCGGGATGTCGGCTTTCTATCACGACAGCACCGATGTCCACAACGCCAAGCACCGCGAGATCTCGGCCATCCGGCTGATCGCCAAGATGCCCACGCTGGTGGCGATGTCCTACAAGTACGGCATCGGCCAGCCCTACATCTACCCGAAGAATTCGCTGTCCTACACCGCGAACTTCATGCGCATGATGTTCGGCACGCCGTGTGAGGAGTACGAGCCCAGCGATGTCGTCGTGCGCGCGCTGGACCGCATCTTCATCCTGCACGCCGACCACGAGCAGAACGCGTCGACCTCCACCGTGCGCCTGTGCGGCAGCTCCGGCACCAACCCGTTCGCTGCGATCGCCGCCGGTGTGGCCTGTCTCTGGGGCCCGGCACACGGGGGCGCCAACGAGGCGGCCCTGAACATGCTCGAGGAGATCCAGCGCAACGGTGGCGTCGAGAAGATCGGCGAGTTCATCCGCCAGGTCAAGGACAAGAGCTCCAGCGTCAAGCTGATGGGCTTCGGCCACCGCGTCTACAAGAACTACGACCCGCGCGCCAAGCTGATGCGCGAGACCTGCCACGAGGTGCTCAACGCGCTGGGTTTGCACGACGATCCGCTGTTCAAGCTGGCCATGGCCCTGGAGAAGATCGCGCTCGAGGACGAGTACTTCGTCGCGCGCAAGCTCTATCCGAACGTCGACTTCTACTCCGGCATCGTCCAGCGGGCCATCGGCATCCCGGTGAGCCTGTTCACCGCCATCTTCGCCCTGGCCCGCACGATCGGCTGGATCGCGCAGCTCAACGAGATGATCGGCGACCCGGAGTACAAGATCGGCCGCCCGCGCCAGCTGTTCATCGGCTCGCCGGTGCGTGAAGTCAAGCCGTTGGCGCAGCGTTGATGCGTGCGCGTCGCAGCGGCTTGCTGCACGCGCATCGGCTGGCTGCCGACACAGAGTCTGACCCGCCGCTCGACGGCGTCGTCTCGGCGGCGGCCGTCGGATGGAGACCATGGTCCTGAGGTTGCGCACGCTGGCCGTGGCCCTGGCGGGGGTGGCGGCGTTTTCGTGGCTCGGTCTGCCGTTGCCATTTCTGTTCGGCCCGATGGCAGCATTGCTGCTGGCGGCGTTGTGCCGGTTGCCGTTGAAAGGCGTCGGCCCGGTGTCGGAGGGCGCGCGCGCCATCCTGGGGGTCGCCATCGGCGCGTCGATCACGCCGGCGATGGTGTCGCAACTCCCAGCGATGGCGATCACGGTGACGCTGATCCCGCTGTTCATCGTGCTGACCGGTCTGGTGGGAGTGCCCTATTTCCGCAGGGTCTGCCGCTTCGATCCTGTCACGGCCTATTACTGTGCGATGCCGGGGGGCCTGCAGGACATGGTGTTGTTCGGCAAGGAGGCCGGTGGACGCACGCGGACGATCTCGCTGATCCAGGCCACCCGCTTGCTGGCCTTCGTGACCGTGGCGCCTTTCGTCCTCACCCACGTTTACGGCGCGTCGCTGTACAACCCGGTCGGTGCTCCTGCGAATGAACTGCCGAAGGCCGAACTGGCGCTGATGCTGGTCCTGGCCCTGGCCGGGTGGTGGGGGGGTCGACGTATCGGCCTGTTCGGCGCCTCGATCCTCGGCCCCATGCTGCTCGCCGCCGTCGCCTCGCTGGGCGACGTGCTTCACTCTCGGCCGCCGCAGGAGGCCATTCTGTTCGCCCAGATCTTCGTCGGCATCGGCATCAGCGTGCACTATTCCGGGGTCACCTGGCGCGAACTGGCCGGTGACATCTTCAAGGGACTGGGGTATGTCGTGCTGCTGGCCCTGCTGAGTGCCGCCTTCGTGGCCACGCTGACCTGGCTGCGACTGGGCGACCCGGTCTCGATCTTCCTGGCCTACGCGCCCGCGGGGCAGGCCGAGATGGCGGTGCTGGCGATCGTCGTCGGGGCGGACCTGGGTTACGTCGTGGCGCACCATCTGGTGCGCATCGTGCTGATCATCCTGGGTGCGCCGTTGGCGGCGCCGAAACGGCCGGACACCGTCCGCCAAGCCGGGCCTTGACCCCGGCAACCGGATACCGACTGCAAGCCGCCGGTGCCCCGCGCCTCAGGTTCAGATCAGTCCCGCCGGCACCATCAGGTCGCCCTTGGCCAGCAGGCGCGCCGTGCGCAGCAGGCCCGCGGACTTGAGCGAGAAGCCGCCGTCCGCACCGACAGCGAAGTCCATCAGCACGTCGATCGAACCTGAGGGATGTTCGATCACGACGTTCAACGGGGCTTCCCCGCCCAGGACTGACAGGCCGTCTGCGACGGTGCCAGGGTGGACGGCGCAGGCCGCAATGCACTGCGCGCCGGTGACCGCCATCGACGGATGGGTCTTCCAGGGCATGAAGTAGCGTGCGGTGATGGCAGATCCCGGCGCGGAGGGTGGCGCGAGCACGGCGAACTTCGGCACGACCGATTGCCTGACATCGCCCATGCCCATGCGTTCTCCGGCCTGCAGACGGATCGCTTCGATGCGCTTGAAGAAATCGGTGTCGGCGTCCAGTTGCTCCACGGATTCACGGCCGGTGAGCCCGAAATCGCTGGCCCGTGCCATGACCACGGGCATGGCCACGTCCATGCAGGTCACGTCGACGCCGTCGATGCGATCGACACATCGACCCGTCGGGAACAGGCTGCCGCAACTCGACCCCACGACGTCCATGAAGTTCAGCGCGATCGGTGCTGCCGTCCCCGGAACCCCCGCAATGGCTGCGCTTCCAGCGTAGTTGACGGCGCCGTCGGGTGTCTGGATCACTGCCTCGACCGTGGCGCCGGTGTTGACGCTGCGTATCACCACACGTGTCTCGTCGCCTCTGATCGGCAGCAAGCCCATCTCCAGCGCGGCAGGCCCGACGCCGGCGAGCATGTTCCCGCAGGTCGGCTTGTAGTCGACCAGGCGCTCGGTCACGCCGACCTGCGCGAAGAAGTAGTCGATGTCCACGCCAGGCACTTCCGAGCGGCTGATCATCGCGACCTTCGTCGTCACGGCCACACCGCCCCCGATGCCGTCGATGTTGATCTCGTGGCCGGCGCCGACCACGGCGATCAGCACCTCGGAGAGTTTGTCGAGATCGCTGGGAAGGTCGGACCGCAGGAAGTACGGTCCGCGCGACGTGCCGCCGCGCATGAACAGGAAAGGGATCGGGGTCTGTCTCGTCATGGAGGACATCGAGATTCTGGGGTGGGAGCCGGATGTGCAGTCGCGGGTACGGGATCAGCGCAGAGGCCAGGGCAGGTCTGTGTATTGCTGCAGCAGCCCGGCGGGGAAATCCAGGGTCAGCATGTGGCCGAGGAAGACCATGAATCCGATGCTGCATGCGCAGTAGACCAGGCTGACCCAGACCGTGGCGCGTGCGCGCATTCTCATGAAAGCCACGATGAACACGGCCAGCGCGAGGACGAAGCCCAGCAAGGCGGTGAGCACGAACAGCACGACGAACCAGGACATCGCCGGCCAGATGCTCGTGCCGTCTGCCGCGCCGGCTTGACGGTCGGCGAGTTCCTGATCAAAGCAGGCCGTGCTTGAGCCGGCGGGCCGGACCAGGCGCCAAACCCCCAGACCGACGACGGCCAGCATCAGCGTCGAGGTCGCCACGGGGAAGATGGCGCCGATGAAGTTCAGCCCCATGCTGCTCTGGATGCCATAGATGAAGACCAGGAGCAGCAGCAGGGCGAACAGCAGTTGCGGCAGCCTCGCGCGCAGGTCGAGATTCGCGCCATGCTCTGCCGCAGGTCTCAGCACGGCTGAAGTGGCACCGTCCGCCGCGCCAGGCGCTGCGGGCGCTTGCTCGCCCACCTTGATCCGCATGCCCGCGATCAAGGACACGACGAGCAGCCCCGCGATGATCAGCACCCCAGGCCGTGTCAGGAAGCCCCATCCGTTGAACTGCACCGCCTGATAGAGATAGTTTTCGATCGGATCGGCAAGCACGAAGCCGATCAGGAAGGCCGGCCGCGACCAGCCGAACCGCCGCATGAAGACGCCGAGGATCCCGATCGCGAAGAGCAGCACCAGATCCATCAGATTGCGCCGCGTCTGGAACGCCGCGAAGCAGATGATCATCAACACGAAAGGCGCGATGAAATTGAACGGGATGAAGGTCAGCCGGGAGATCGGGTAAGCGAACAGGAAGCAGATCAACGCGCCGAGCACGCTGGCCAGCGCCAGTGTCCATGCGATGGTGTAGGTCACGTTCAAGTCGGTGGTGACCATGCTCGGGCCCGCCTCGATGCCCAGCAGCACCATGCCGCCCAGGAACACTGCCATGCTGCCCGAGCCCGGGATGCCGAAAAGCAATGTCGGCATCAGCGCCCCGCCCTGCAGGGCGTTGTTGGCGGATTCCGGCGCGATCACGCCTCGGATGTCGCCCTTGCCGAATTGCGACCGGTCCTTGGAGGTCTGGACCGTGATGCCGTAGGTGATCCAGTCGACCACCCCGCCTCCCAGGCCCGGCAGGGCGCCGATGAAGGTGCCGATCGTCGACGATCGCAACACCAGCATCCAGTGTCTGAGGGTGTCCCGCACGCCTTGCAGCCAACCGCTGCCCATGTCGTTGCGCGTGGCGATCGGCCGAGCCCGACGGATCAGTTCCGCAAGCTCGGGCAGGGCGAACATGCCCAGTCCGACGATGACCAGGGGCACGCCGTCGGACAGATACGCGATGCCGAGGTCGAATCGGTTCTCGCCGGTGGCCGGCGCCGTCCCGATGGCGCCGAACATCGCCCCCAGACCGCAGGCACCCAGTCCGCGCACGATGCTGTTGCCGGACAGCACGCCGACCATCGACAGGCCCAGCACCGCCAGCATGAACAATTCGGCCGACGAGAAGGTCAGAATGATCGGCTTGGCGATGAAGACGAAGAAGGTCAGCAACACGGCACCGAAGACCCCGCCGAGCATCGATGCCGAGAACGCGGCGCTCAGCGCACGCGCAGCCTGACCCTGGCGTGCCAAGGGGTAGCCGTCGACGACAGTGGCCTGGCTGGCGCTCGAGCCCGGGATGCCCATCAAGATCGACGTGAAGGTGTCGCCCGTGGGGATGACGGCGATCATCCCGATCAGCATCGCCACGGCCGAAGTCTGGTCCATGCCGTAGACGAAGGGAATCAGCAGCGACATGCCCGAGATGCCGCCCAGCCCGGGCAGGAAGCCGATGCTCAGGCCGACCAGCACCCCCAGCAACATGTAGGTCAGGTGCTGGACCTGCAGCAGCCCGACCAGCGCGGATTGCATCGCTTCGATCATGTCGAACCTTCTGGGGCTGGCGTGTGGAGCGTTCGGCCGGAGGCGAACCGCTGGTGCCCGCAAAGAGACAGCCCGTATGAATCAGTGACGGCCCGCTGCATCGACCCGAAGTCGCGCCCGCGGCATTGTCGGAGCTGGGCGAGGGCTGGTCGTCTGACGATGAAACCCGACGCCCCCGAACTTGGACGATCGATCAGGGTTCCATCGGCTGCAGGCAAACGGGCCGTATCCGCGACATCTGCGGCAAATCGCAGACTGCCATAGCGCCAGAGCGCTGGTGCGCCCCGGACGCCTTGGACTCAGAACTTGACCTTGTAGTTCTCGATCAGGAAGTTGCGGACCCAGTCGCGGGCGGCGGGATCGATCGTCGTGCCTTCGCGATACAGCGCCTCGCCCGCCTGATCGGTCAACTGAGGGTA
>JBMTXX010000171.1:0-8127 GCA_049453935.1 Rubrivivax sp. | reverse complement strand
CGTGCAGGCGGGCGATCACGTGCACGTGCACAACCTGCGCAGTCGGCGTGCCTGAGAGGCTGAGACGGGGCACTGCCAGCGGCGTCGCTCGGCTGCAAGCCACGTCGATCTCGCATCAATCGCGCATCTCTGACGCGGCCCGCAAGCCACGCTCATCCGCGTCCGTGACACCGGCCTGCTGCCGCGGCACAGGTGCACCACTGACGCTGCGCAGATGCGCGGCGGCCTGCGCGACCGCCGCGCCCACGCCGTCGACCACCGGCAGGCCCGTGGCACGTGACAGCGCATCGGCGCGGCCGGTCAGGCCGCCGGAGGCCAGCAGCACCGCACAGGCCCCGTCTTCGCGCACGGCCGCCATCACGGTGTCGACCAGTCGGTCCAGGCTGTGTGCGTCGGCCGCCGCCGCCTGGGCCACACCGAGGCCGGCCGCGCGCACGGTGGCGAGCGCGCCCGCCCCGTAACGCCGCATCATGACGCCGATGCCGGCCACCGCGTCTGGCACGGTGGTGACGATCACGAAACGCGGCGTGAGGGCGCGCACGGCCGTGATGCCGGCCTCGCAGGTGCCGATCACGGGCACGTCCACGCGCGCGCGCAGCGCGGCCAGTGCCAGATCGTCGAAGCAGGCGGTGACGTAGGCATCGTGATGCTCGAGCCGACGGCGCTGCTCGACCAGCGCCAGCACCTGGCGCTCGGCCGCGTCGCGCTGGGCGGCGTTCTCGATCGAGAACGGCCCCTGGGACGGGTTGACCACGTCGAAATGCAGGTGCTCACCGGCATGGGGCGCACACGCCTGCGCCACCAGCGCCGTCACGGCCGGGTTGGTGTTGGGATTGACCACGAGCACGCGGCGCACCCGCAGCGCTGCGGGGTCACCGGTCGACGCCGCAGCGGCCTGAACGAGGGCGCTCGTCATCCCGACATGGTCTGCGGCAGCCACAGCGCGATCTGCGGCCAGACGATCAGCATCGCGACGAAGGCCAGCATGATGAAGACATAGGGCAGCGAGCCGCGCACCACGTCGGCAAAACTGCCGCCGTCGCGTCGCAGGCCCTGGACCACGAACAGGTTCATGCCCACCGGCGGCGTGATCAGCGCGATCTCGCACATGACGACGATGAAGATGCCGAACCACACCGGGTCCACCCCCACCGCCACGACCATGGGCACCGCCACCGGCACGGTCAGCACCAGCATCGACATCGCGTCCATGAACATGCCGAGCACGACGTAGAAAGCCACCAGCAGCGCCAGCAGCAGGTAGGCGTCCAGCCCGAGCGAGCCCACCCACTGCGTCACCGCCTGCGTCGTGCCCAGCATCGACAGCGTCACGTTCAGCAGCAGCGCGCAGACGATCACCAGGATGACCATGCCCGTGGTGCGTGCGGCCTGCCGGAAGCAGTGCTCGAGCAGCGCCAGGCTCAGGCGCCGCTGCCGCCATACGAAGTACAGCGCGGCGATCACGCCCAGCGCGGCCGACTCGGTCGGCGTGGCCAGGCCGCCATAGATGCTGCCCATCACCACCAGGAAGATCACGCCCGGCGGCACCAGGTAGCGCAACAGCGCCACCCTGTCGCGCAGCGGCAGTCGGGTGGCCGGGTCGCGCGCGCCGGCGTCCCGGTGGGCGAACAGGATATACAGAGAAAACAGGCCGGTCAGCAGCAGGCCGGGCAGCACGCCGGCGATGAACAGTTGCCCGACCGAGACGTTGGCCAGCGAGCCATAGACCAGCAGGTTGACACTCGGCGGGATCAGGATGCCCAGCGTGCCGCCCGCGGCCAGCGATCCGAGCGCCGCCGGCATCGGATAGCCACGGGCGCCCAGTGCCGGCAGCGCGATCGTGCCGACCGTGGCGGCGGTGGCCACCGACGAGCCGGAGGTGGCCGAGAACAGCGCGCAGGTGCCGATGTTGCTGTGCAGCAACCCACCCGGCAGCCGCCCCAGCCAGGCGGCCAGCACGTCGAACATCCGGTCGGCGATGCCGCCACGCAGCAGCAGCTCGCCCAGCAGCATGAACAGCGGGATCGCCGTCATCACCGGGTTGTTCAGCGTGCCCCAGACGACACCGCCCATCATCTCGACCAGCGGCATGCCAAAGGCAAGGTAGCCGCCCAGCGTGCCCACGAACAGGATGGCGAAGGCCACCGGCAGGCTGAGGAACATCAGGGCGAGCATCGCGGCAAAGCCGATGCCCAGGACGGTCATGCTCACGGCACGCGCTCCGCTGAGATCAGGATCGGACGGGTTGTCATCGCCGCTTCAAGTCCTCGAGCTCGGCGCGCAGTTCCTCCTCGACGCTGCCGGGACCGGCCACCGCCGCCAAGCCTGCCCAGTCCCGGCGCCACAGTCGGGCCAGCACCCGCACCGCCAGCACCAGCGCGACCAGGAGGAAGACGCCCAGCGTGGCAAGCCACAGCGCCTGCGGGTACACCAGCGGTGTGGCCCAGGGCGTCTGCGCCAGCGACTGGTAGGTGCGCGTCTCGTCCCAGGTGCGCCAGGCGAACACGGCCAGGAACAGCGCGATCGCCGACAGCGACAGCGCCGCGGCCGCATCGGCCAACGCGCGCCAGCGCGGGCCCAGCCGCACGTACAGCAGGTTGATGCGGATGTGCGAGCGCTCGACCAGCGCGACCGCGAAGGCCAGCGGCGCGCCGATGGCAATCGCGTAGCCGGACAGCTCGTCCACCCCGCCGAGCGAGATCGAAAAGGCCTTGCGCAAGACCGTCTCGACGGCCACTGCCACCGACAGCAGCAGCATCGAGACGCCGAAGACCAGGCTGGACAGACGCGCGACCGCTTCCATGGGCTTGACCGTCGAGGACGAGCGGCTGTCAGAGCCCGGCGCCGACGGTGGCCTTCCAGTCGGCCTCGCAGCTCGGGTTGACGGCGTTGCACTGCCGCGCCCACACCGGCAGCGAGCGCTCGGTCAGCGCGCTCTTGACCGTGGCGAGATCGGCCGCGGTCACCGGCACGGTCTCGAGCTTGTAAGGCTTGCCCAGGGTGCAAGGGCTGGCGCCGACGTTGCAGCGCATCGCGTCCTCGTACAGCTCGGCCGAGTAGGCCCAGATGTCCTTGACGAGGGTGTCGATGGCCGCCTGGAGTTTGGCCTGATCGGCCGGTGACATCTGGCGCCAGGTGTTCAGGTTGATGGCGTAGCCATTGATGGCCAGTTGCAGCGCCAGCGGCATCACCGTCGTCGTGGCCTCGGGCCAGCCGCCGGAGTTGGCCGAGGCCGGACCGGTGATCGCGCAGTCGACCACGCCGCGCGCCAGCGACTGCTGCACTTCGCCGAAGGGCATCGGCACCCCCGTGGCGCCCAGCCCGGCGACGAAGTTGGCGCTGTTCTGGTCACCGACGCGGATCTTCAGGCCCTTCAGGTCGGCCAGCCCCTTGATGCGCGGCTTGCAGAAGATCACCTGCGGGCCGGCCGGCCAGACGCCCAGCAGCTTGGTGTTGAACTGCGCCTGCAGCCGCTTGTCGACCGTGGCGAAGTAGGCCGCGGTGTTCTTGCGCCCGGCCTCGTACGAAGGGTTGAGCCCGACCAGATCGAAGCCCAGGATGGTCGGCTCGTCGCGGCTGACCTGCGGGCCGCGGATCGACACGATGTTGAACAGGCCCGAGCGCAGCACG
This sequence comes from Rubrivivax sp., assembly GCA_049453935.1. GTDB lineage: Bacteria > Pseudomonadota > Gammaproteobacteria > Burkholderiales > Burkholderiaceae_C > Rubrivivax. The sequence continues at coordinate 4,497 of JBMTXX010000171.1, read as the reverse complement.
CGCAGGCCGTCGGTGTCGGGGATGCCGGAGACGTCGACGGGCACGTACTGCACGTTGACGTTCAAGCCGGTGGTGGCAGCCAGCTTCTCGAAGAAGGGCTGCTCCTTGTTCTTCTGGATCAGGCCCGAGCCGACGGGCTGTCCGAGCACCTTCAGGGTCATGGGCTGGGCGTGGACAGCACCCAGCGCGAATGCAGCCGCGGCTGCACACCAGAGACGACGGAACATGGGAACTCCTTTCGTTGCGACGCGTCGGGCGACAGGGATGGCGAGGACCGACCGAAGAAGAAACGCAAGTTTCTTGCCAACACACGAGAAACTGGAGTTTCACCGAAACGGTGCCTGATGGTGACGAGGGTTTTCCACAGCAAGGGTGTCGGGGGCGAACAGCCACGCACGACGCGCCACAACGGTGCGCGCCGCACCGGCTCGGGTCATCCACGATCCCCGGCGTGACCGCGCCGGGACGGAAAAGCACGGGGCCTGAACGTTCGCCCGCCGTGCCCGACGGCCCGACCGGCCGCACTCGGCTCAGAGCTCCTCGAGGCTGTCGTTCAACGTCTCAATCTCGCGCAGCCGCGCACGCCCGCCGCGGCCGGATCGCTCGATGACCCGGGTGGCGAGCAGATGACACACCGCCGCCACGGCCACGTGGTTGAACAGCGGGCCCGGCGCCTGCGAATGGCAGCGGAAATGCCAGGTCGCGCCCGCGTGGGCCTGCACCCCCTCGTCGGTGATGTACAGCAGCGGGGCCCGTGTGCGCTGGATCTCACGCAGCATGGCCTCCATCACGGCCACACGGCGGCGCAGCCCGAAGACGATGACCAGATCGCGCGGCTGCACGCTCACCAGGTGCTCACCCAGGGTCTGGCCGGCGCCCGGGATGGCCACGATCTGCTCGACCACCTGCGTCATCTGCCACTGCAGGTAGCTGGCGAAGGCGTGGCTGCTGCGAAAGCCGATGACCCAGACCTTGCGCGCGGCCAGCACCGCCTGGGCGACGGCGTCGATCTGAGCCTCCGGGATGCCGGCAAACGTCGCTTCGAGGTTCAGCACGCTCTGCGCGACCTGGGCCTGCACCGATCGGCCCGCACCGTCGGCAGTGGCCGTGTCGAGGAACAGCCGCGAGCCCGTCTGGCGCTCGGCACGCGCATCACGCCGCGCCGACTCGTAGCTGTCATAGCCCAGCCGCTTGACGAAGCGCGAGACCGTGGCCTTCGACACCTGCGCCAGTTCGGCCAGCTCCGAGCCGGAGTAGCTGGCCAGCTCGCCGGGGAAATCGCACACGAACTCGCCCAGTCGACGCTCTGCGGGGTGCAGCGTGGGCAGCGCGTTGCGCACCCGGGTGAGGAAGGATTTCTCCTTCGCGGGTGCGGCGCCGCTCATCGATCCAGTCGGCCGGCGTCGACCAGCGCCTGCGCGGTGTCCCGGATCAGATGCCCGGAGATCGAAAAGCGCGGCGGGATGGCCGGCAGCGCGTCCAGAGGGAACCACTGTGCGTCCTCGATCTCGCCGGCCTGGGGCACGATGTCGCCTCCTGTCCACTGCGCGCTGAAGGCCACCATCAGGCTGTGCGGGAAGGGCCAACTCTGGCTGCCGTAGTAGCGCAGGCCGGTGACGGTCACGCCCACTTCCTCGGCCACCTCGCGGTGCACGCAGTCCTCGAGTGATTCGCCGGCCTCGACGAAGCCGGCCAGCGCGCTGTACATGCCTGGGGCGAAGTGCGGCGCGCGCGCCAGCAGCAACTCGGGGTGGCCCCGGTCGGTGCGCCACACCAGCGCCATCATCGCCGGACTCAGCCGTGGATAGGACGAGTGCCCGCAGGCCGGGCAACGCCGCGCGCGCTCACCCGGCTGCAGCACCGTGGCCGTGCCGCACACGCCACAGTGGCGGTGCGTGCGGTCCCACTCCAGCACCTGCGCGGCGCGCCCGGCCAGCCCCATCAGCGGCGCCGGGAACTGCATCATCGCCGCGCGCAGCGGCACCGGGCGGTAGCCGGCCGGCACCTCAGGCAGGCGCAGCGCCCAGCAATCCAGCGCGTCCAGCCGGCCGAGGAAGTGCCGCGGCGCCTGCGGCGCGTCGAAGGCGCGCACCGGGACGGGCTGCAGCAGCACCGACTCGTCCTCGGGCAGCAGCAGCTTGCCGTCGACGAAGACGAGGTGCCAGGCCGTGTCGGTGGCGGGCTGCAGGGGATCGATTGCGGGCTCGAAGTTCATGGCGCAGGATTGTCAGCCTTTATGGAAGGGCGAACCCGCCTCCCGCCGGGCCGGAAGCCGACACGACGACACAACGACACGACGACACGACGACGCGAGGACGCGGCCGCCCCGGCCTCGATGCCTCCACGACGGGACGCAAAGATCCCCATGGTCGACGCGCCAAATTGCCGCAGGGCGCTGCAGGACGTCAGTCCAGGGCCAGCGGTGGCTCGACGTAGCGGCGCGTGACCGACTCGGCCACACACACCGGCTTGGCGTGACCCTCGCGCTCGACCGTCACCTGCAGCACGATCTCGGCCCCGCCGGGCAGCGGCTTGTAGCCTTGAAGCACCAGATGCCCGCGCAGCCGACTGTCCACCGGCACCGGCGCGGGAAAACGCACGCGGTTCAGCCCGTAGTTGACCCCCATGCGCACGTCGGCGATGTGCATCGCCCCGGCCATGAACTCCGGCAGCAGGCTCAGCGTCAGGAAGCCGTGCGCGATCGTGGTGCCAAACGGCCCGGTGGCGGCGCGCGCCGGGTCGACGTGGATCCACTGCCGATCACCGGTGCAATGCGCGAAGGCGTCGATGCGCGCCTGATCGACGACGACCCAGGGACTGACCCCGATGCACTGCCCGACCAGGGCTTGCAGATCGGCCAGGCGGCTGTGATGTCGGGGCGTGTGGACGATGTCGGTCATGGGGCGCAACGGGCGGGTCTCGGGCGACACAAGTCGCCAGCGAGCCGCGACCGCTCTATTCTCAGGCCTTGCCGGTCTGGTACCGCGTCGCGCCCCAGATGCTCGAAGGCTCGCGCGTCAGGGCCCGCAGGCGCGCCCTGTCGAGCATCTGCTCAGTCTCGCGCTGCGCCGCCTCCAACACCTTGTCCTGCTTGACGAAAGCAGGCTTGCCGCCTTTGAGGGCCACGCGCCCGTCGACGATGACGGTATCGACGTCGGCGCCCTGGGCAAAGCACACGAGCCTGAACACAGGCATGTTGAAGGGGTACAGGTGCGGCTTGGCCAGGTCCACCAGGACCACATCGGCCTTCTTGCCCGGCTCGAGCGACCCGATGTCGTCGGCCATGCCGAGCGCCACCGCGGCGTCGATGGTGGCCATCTCCAGCACCTTGCCCGGCGGCATCAGGCTCGCGTCCCGGAAGTGACGCCGGTGGTAGTGCATGCACTGCTGCATGTGGCGGAACATGTCGCCCGAGCGATCGGGCGCCGTGCCATCGGAACCGAGCGCGACCACGACGCCAGCGTCGATCAGTTCCGGCGCGGGGCAACGGCCATAGACGGACGCGATCGCCGAAGGGTTGTGTGCAATCCGGGTGGACGTGCGAGCGCAGAGATCGATCTCCTCGGTTGTGAGATCGGTGGAATGCGACAACAGAGCGTCGGGACCGAGCAAGCCCAGTTCATGGGCCAGCGACACCGACCCTTTCTGATGCCCGTCCTGGGTGAAGATCACACCTGTCTGACGAGACAGCTCGCGGGCGATCCGTGCCTGGCGGACGGCTTCCTCGAACAGGTCGGCGGCCATCGACGCACGGTGCTCGTCGCGCAGCGTGGGCGTCAGCATCGCCACGTTCAGACGCCGTCCGTGCCGGCCATGCCAGCGCTCGATCAGCGTCCGGCAGGTGTCCATCTGCTGCTCGAAACTCACTTGCAGGCGCTTGCGGCGCCCGCCCTCGATGCGGGCATACGCCGCCGGGTGCGGCGGGCGGGTCGGGCCGATGGCCACCACGCTGCGCGTGCCCACCTCGCGCACGCCCTCGAAGTGCGCGTCGGCGTACTCGGGCTCGTCGGTGCGCATGACGGAGTCCCCGCCGCCCAGCAGCGAGACACCCGTCGTCACCCCGAAGCGCAGCCGCTCGAGCGCCGCCAGTTGTGCCTCGGCATGCCAGAACGAAGCCGGCGAGGCGGTCTTGTAGATGACATGGCAGGCCTCGTACCAGAGATCGCTGCGGCCCGCACCCATGGTCTTGACCAGACCGTGCCCGGCGTGCGCATGGGCATCGATGAGGCCGGGGATGACCGCCTTGCGAGTGGCATCGATCACTTTCCTGGCCGGGTGTGACTGTTGCAAGGCCTCGGTGGGGCCGACCGCCACGATCCGGTCCTTGGCGATGGCCACCGAGCCGTCGGCGATCACCCGCCTGCGGCCATCCATGGAGATGACCACGCCATGGTCGATTCTCAGATCCAGCATCTCGATTGCTCCTCAGAGGCTGAGAGTTCTTCCGCCGTGCCCGAAAGGCGCGTCCAAACGCCCTGGATCGAGGCGCAAACCACA
>JBMTXX010000170.1:0-8172 GCA_049453935.1 Rubrivivax sp. | reverse complement strand
GGCAAGTTCCCCTGGGCCGAGCACAAGGCCAAGTTCAAGCGCCTGAACGAGCCCGACGTCTCCTACCACGGCGTGGTCTACACCGAGGCGCTGGGCCCCGCGGCCTACATCGCCCGCGCCCGCGTGGTGCCGCTGCGCAACATGGGCGCGGCCATCAGCCCCTTCAACGCCTTCATGATCCTGCAGGGCATCGAGACGCTGCCGCTGCGCATGGACCGCATCTGCGACAACGCGCTGGCCGTGGCGCAGCACCTGCAGGCCCACCCAAAGGTGAAGTGGGTGCGCTACGCCGGCCTGCCCGGCGACCCGGGCCACGCGCTGGCGCAGCGCTACATGGGTGGTCGCGCCTCGGGCATCCTGACCTTCGGCGTGGCCGGCGGTCGCGAAGGCGGCGCGCGCTTCCAGGACGCGCTGAAGCTGTTCACGCGACTGGTCAACATCGGCGACGCGCGCTCGCTGGCCTGCCACCCTGCATCGACCACGCACCGCCAGCTCAACCCCGAGGAACTGGCCAAGGCCGGCGTCAGCGAGGACACGGTGCGCCTGTCCATCGGCATCGAGCACATCGACGACCTGAAGGAAGACCTGGACCAGGCGCTGGCGGCGGTGTGAGCGGGCGGTGTCCGGGCGTGTGCGCTGCGGCCCGCCGCACAAGCTCGTCCATGCTCTGCAGCGTCACGGGATGACAGGGCGCCCGGGGGCGCGGGGGGCACGACGCTTCGGTGCCTGCCCGTCAGGCACCGGATTGCGCCAAGTGATGAGCCAGGGCATCACGCCTGCCGCAAGGCCCGATGCAGCACCTTGCCCAAGCCCGAGCGCGGCAAGGGCATGCTGCGAAAGACCACCACGCTGGGCACCTTGTAAGCCGTCAGGTGGCGGCGGCAGTGGGCGATCAGCACGTCTTCGGTCAAGGCCGGGTCGCTGGCGACGACGATGATCTTGACCGCCTCCCCCGAGGCGGCGGGGATGCCGATGGCGGCCGCTTCGTGCACGCCCGGGTGGGCGCAGACGACCTCCTCGACCTCGCTGGGGAAGACCTTGAAGCCCGAGACCACGATGACGTCCTTGAGCCGGTCGGTCATCGTCACCCGGCCCTGCGCGTCGATGTAGCCGAGATCGCCCGTGCGCAGCCAGCCGTCGGCGGTGAAGGCCTGCGCCGTTTCCTGGGGCTGGCGCCAGTACTCGCGCATCACCTGCGGACCGCGCGCGCACAACTCGCCGATGGCGCCGGCGGGCAGGCGCTGGCCCTGGGCGTCGCGCACCTGGATCTCGGTGGATGGCAGCGGGAAGCCCACGGTGCCGGTCCAGTCCTCGATGTCGAGCCGGTTCGAGGTCAGCACCGGCGAGGCCTCGGTCAGGCCCCAGCCCTCGACGATGGGGCGGCCGGTGCGGGCTTTCCAGCGCTGCGCGACGGCGCGTTGCACCGCCATGCCCCCTGCGGCGCACAGCTTCAGGTGGGCGAAGGCCGCGTCGTCCAGCCCGGGGGCGTCCAGCAGCGCCCGGTACAGCGTGTTCACGCCGATCATCGCCGTGACCCCGGCCTTGCGCATCTGCGCCGTCAGGTCCTTCAGGTCCCGCGGGTCGGCCACCAGCACCAGCCCTGCGCCGATGTGCAGGAAGGTCAGCGCGCAGGTCAGCGCGTAGACGTGGAACAGCGGCAGCGCGATCAGTGCGGTCTCCTTGCCGGGGCGCAGATCGCGCGAGATCCACGCAGACAGCTGCAGCACGTTGGCCATGACCATGCCGTGGGTCAGCACCGCGCCCTTGGGCGTGCCGGTGGTGCCGCCGGTGTATTGCAGGAAGGCGAGGTCCTGCCCTGTCAAGCGCCGATCGTCCAGCAGGTGGCGCGCGCCGACGTCGAGCGCGTGTTCGAGGGTGTGGGCCTGCGGCAGTTGCCAGGGCGGCACCATGCGCCGCAGGTGCCGGACCACCACATGGGTCAGCACCTCCCGCACCGGCGGGAAGAGGTCGCCCACGGCCGTCACCACCACGGCCGGATGCATGGCCGGGTTGCGCTCCAGCACCTCCTGCAAGGTGTGGGCGAAGTTCTCCAGCACGACGATGGCGCGTGCGCCGCTGTCGCGCAGTTGCCGTTCGAGTTCGTCGGCGGTGTACTGCGGGTTGACGTTGACCACCACCAGCCCGGCGCGCAGCACGCCGAACATCGCCACCGGGTACTGCAGCAGGTTGGGCAGCATCAGCGCCACCCGGTCCCCCGGCACCAGCGCCAGCGCGTGCTGCAGCCAGGCGCCGAAGTCGGCGCTGAGGCGGTCGAGCTCTCGCCACGTCAGCGACACCCCCATGCTGTGCAGCGCCGGCAAGGCGCCGTAACGCTCCACGCCCTGACGCAGCAGGTCCTTCAGCGTGGCGTCACCGGACGGCTCGATCTCGGCGGGCAGGCCTGGCGGGTAGTGCTCCAGCCAGGGACGGTCTGCGCGGGTGGCGGTGTCCATCTTGATCCGTTCGCGGTCAGGTCGCCGACAGGTCCTGGACCAGCGACTTGAACTGCGGCCAGGCCATGGCCGGCCAGATCTCGGTGCGGGTGTGCCCGAAGCTGCGCACCAGCACCGACACGCGGGTGGCCGCCGCCAGATCGGGCGCGTCGATGACGTCGATGTAGTCCCACGGGCCGAGCACGGCCCAGCTGTGCAGCCATTTCACCTCTGGGCAGTGATGACGCACCTGTTCCGCCACGTGACGCTCCAGCGTCGCGTAGGTGCGCGGCTGGTGCAGCGCCTGGGGGGAAATGCGGGTCAGCAGCACGAATTCGGCCATGGTGGGCTCGCTCGGTAGGCAAGTGGCACATCGCCTCGACAGTAGCCCGCGCCTTCGGGTCGGCGGGTGAGCCGACGCAAGCGGATGCGGGGCCGCCAACGGCCTTGCGTGCCCTCAAGCGCGGGGCGGCACCGGCGCCGCAACATCCACCGCTCCTGCCGGCTGCCTGTCCGGCCGCCTGCGGCGGATGTGCACCGGTCATCCTCATCAAACGAAGCAAAGGACCCACGACATGAACGAGATGAGACTGCTCGATCCCTTCGCGATCGACCCCTTCGAGGACGCGGTGCGCAGCATGATGCGCCCCTGGCGGATGGAGACCACCGAGTCGCCGCCGCGCATCCGCATCGACCTGGCCGAACAGGACGGCAGCTACCACGTCCGCGCCGAGATCCCCGGCGCGCGCAGGGAGGACATCGATGTGCGCATCGAGGGCAACCTCGTGACCATCAGTGCCGAAAAGCGCAAGGAGTGGGAGGAGAAGTCCGGTGAGCGGCTGCTGCGCTGCGAGCGCCAATATGGCTACGCGAGCCGCAGCTTCACCCTGGCCACCCCGGTGGACGACACGCGTGCCGATGCCAAGTACGAGAACGGCATCCTGGAGCTGAAGCTGCCCAAGAAGTCGGGCAGCGCCCAGAAGAAGCTGGCGGTGCACTGAAGGCGGCGCCCCGGTGCCGCCGCCGGGAGGGGTCGTAGCGGCCAACCCGCCGCCCGCATCCGCCGGTCTTTCACCTGGACCGGATGCGTCGGTGCGCCGTCCGGCTGGAGACGGTGGACCGCCGGGCGCGCTGCCGGCGGGCGCGCTGGCCACGCGCTGCGACCCGGCCACCCTCGGCTTCGAGACCACGGCCGAGCTCGTCGACGCCGACGACGAGGCGCTGGCCTTCGGGCAGGACCGCGCGGTGCAGGCGCTGCGGCTGGCGCTGGCGGTGCCGGGCGCGGGCTACAACCCTTTCGTGCTGGGCACGCCCGGCGTCGATCGCCATGCGGTGGTGCGGCGCCTGCTGCAGGCGCATGCGCGCAGCCGGCCGGCGCCGCTGGACTGGTGCTACGTCTACAACTTCGCCGAGCCCAACCGCCCCCGCGTGCTGCGTCTGCCGCCCGGCGTCGGGCTGCGGCTGCGCGAGGCGATGCGCGGCTTCGTCGGCGAGCTGTCCAAGGCCGTGACCGCCGCGCTCGACAGCGAGGAATACCGCTCACGCCTGGACGCCATCCAGAAGGAAGCCAAGTCGCGGGAGGACGGCGCCTTGCAGGCGCTGGGCGACCGCGCCGCAGCGCAGGGCGTGGCCCTGCTGCGCACCCCGCAGGGCTTTGCCTTCGCGCCGATGCGCAAGGGCGCGCCGATGCCTGCGCAGGATTTCGAGAAGCTCGACCCCGCCGAGCGCGAGCGGCTCAGACTCGTGATCGAGGACTCGGGTGCGCAGCTGCAGCGCCTGCTCCACGAGCTGCCGCGGCAGCGCCGCGAGATGCAGCAGCGCGTGCGCGACGCCACCCGCGACGCCATGGGGCAGGCGGCGGGGCACCTGGTCGACGAACTGAAGTCGGGCTTCGCCACGCAGCCGAAGGTGGTCGACTTCCTGGAAGAGGTGCGGCGCGACATCGTCGAAGCGGGCGAGCAATTGCGCGCGCAGCCCGGTGCCGGGGGTGACGAGGACGAGCCCACGCGCTTCAGCGGCGATCTCCTGCTGCACCGCTACCAGGTGAACCTGCTGGTCGGCCGCGGCGCCGACGGCGACGCTGCACACGATGACCACGCGCCGGTGCGCGAGTGCGAACACCCAAGCTACGCCAACCTCGTCGGGCGTATCGACCACATCGCGCACCTGGGCACGTTGCTGACCAATTTCACGTTGATCCGGCCGGGTGCGCTGCACCGCGCCAACGGCGGCGTGCTGATGCTGGACGCCGTGAAGGTGCTGGCCGAGCCCATGGCCTGGGCAGGACTGAAGCGGGCGCTGAAATCGGCACGCGTGGTCATCGAATCCCTGCCCCAGGCGCTGGGGTGGGTCAATACGCTGCCGCTGGAGCCGGAGCCGGTGCCGCTGGACATCAAGATCGTGCTGTTCGGCCAGCGCGAGCACCACGGTCTGCTCCAGGCGCTGGACCCGGAGTTCAACGAGCTGTTCAAGATCGCCGCCGACTTCGAGGACGACGTCGCGCGTGGGCCGGCGCAGGTGCGGCAACTCGCGCACGCGCTGGCCGCCACCGCGCGAGCGCAACAACTGCGCCCCCTGGACCGCGCCGCCGTCGCACGCGTGATCGACCACGCCGCACGCCTGGCCGAGGACGGCGCCCGGCTGTCGACCCACACGCGCACGCTGGCCGACCTGCTGCACGAAGCCGACGCGCAGGCCGCCTGGGCCGGCCACGCCGTCGTCACCTGCGAAGACGTGGCGCAGGCGCAGGCCGCACGTGTGCGGCGCGCCGACCGTGTGCGCGAGCGGCTGCAGGACGCCCTGATGCGCCAGACCCTGCTGGTGGCCACCGAGGGCCGGCATGTCGGGCAGGTCAACGGCCTGGCCGTGACGCAGGTGGGCGCCTTCCGCTTCGGCCACCCGGTGCGCCTGACCGCGACGGTGCGGCTGGGTGACGGCGACCTGGTCGACATCGAGCGCGAGTCCACGCTCGGCGGCCCCATCCACTCCAAGGGTGTGATGATCCTGGCGGCCTGCCTGGCCGCCCGCCATGGGCGCACCGCACCGCTGTCGCTCAGCGCGAGCCTGGTCTTCGAGCAGAGCTATGGCCCGGTGGAGGGGGACAGCGCCTCGCTGGCCGAACTGTGCGCGCTGCTGTCGGCGCTGTCGGGCCTGCCGCTGCGCCAGGCGCTGGCGGTGACCGGCTCGATCAACCAGTTCGGCCGCGTGCAGGCCGTCGGCGGCATCCACGAGAAGATCGAGGGCTACTTCGACCTGTGCCGCGAGCGCGGGTTGGACGGCAACCACGGCGTCATCATCCCGCGGGCCAACGTGCAGCACCTGATGCTGCGAGACGACGTGGTCGAGGCGGCGGCGCAGTCCCGCTTCCACGTCTGGCCGGTCGACGACGCCGACGAGGCCATCGCGCTGCTCACCGGCGTGCCTGCCGGCACCCCCGACACGCGCGGCGCGGTGGCCGAAGGCACGGTGCACCACCACGTGGCGCAGACGCTGCAGGCGATGTCCCGCCGCCGCCGGGCGTGGGCGATGGCCGACCGGCCGCCCGCGCGAGGCAGCACCCCGACGCGGCGCAGCGGCCGAGCGCGCCAGCGCTGAGGCCGGGCCGCCCTGCCCGGCACCTGCGGTAGGCCGGCCCGGATTGCCGTCACAGCTTGTGCAGCACCTGAACCCGGCCGATGCCGTATTGCTGCTCGGCCAGGTCCTTCGCCTCCAACAGGTTGTTGGCGTAGATGGCGCTGTAGACGAGCTTGCCGCCGCCGAGGCGGACGATGATGGACCACTTGTAGACGGGCACGGACATGAACTTCTCCGGTGGAGGCGGTTGGAGGGCTCGGCGCGACGACCATGACGACACCGGCCCGGCGAGCCGCCAGTGTCCCGGGCGGGGATGTCAAAAGTTGTCGTGGGTGGGTACGGATCGACCGACCGGCCGCCCCTGGCGGGATACCTGTGCGCAGGCGTGAGCGCACGGGCGTGGCCATCGACTCTGTGCGCATCAGGGGCCATGACGGTTTCTGTCATCGCCCTCGGAAACACTTGCCCCCAAGCCCGCCACAATCTGCCCGATGCCCCCTGCCCTGCCCACCGGACTGCTGATCCTGCACGGCGACCGCCTGGAGTTGCTGGCGCAGGCCGTGTGCGAGTGGCTGGGGCGGCACCCGCTGGCGCCGCTGGAGACCGAGACCTTGCTCGTGCAGAGCAACGGCATGGGCGAGTGGCTGAAGATGGCGCTGGCCTCACGCCACGGCATCTGCGCGGCGACGTCGGTGGAACTGCCTGCGCGTTTTCTGTGGCGGGCGTACCGGGCGGTGCTCGGGGCGGCAGCGGTGCCTTCGGCATCGGCACTGGACAAGGGGCCGCTGACCTGGCGCCTGATGGCGCTGCTGCCGACGCTGTCGCGCGAGCCGGGATATGAACCGCTGCGCGCCTTCCTCGGCGCCGACGACGCCGATGCGGGGCGGCGGCTGCAATTGGCGCAGCGTCTGGCCGACCTGTACGACCAGTACCAGGTGCATCGCAGCGACTGGCTGGACGACTGGGCGCACGGGCAGGACGTGCTGCGCCGCACCCCCGAGCGCACCGGCACGGAGCCGATGCCGCCCGCCCAGCGCTGGCAGGCCGCGTTGTGGCGCGCGCTGCGGCAGACGCTGGACGAGGACGCGCTGGCCGCCTCGCGGCCGGCGCTGCACCGCCGCTTCGTTCAGGCTCTGCGCCCGGCCGACGCGGGGCATGACGGCAACGGCACCACCCGCCTCTTCCCCGGGCTGCCGCGGCGTGTCGTGCTCTTCGGCACCACCCACGTGCCGCTGCAGACGCTGGAGGCGATCGCGGCGCTGGCCGGGCACTGCCAGGTGCTGATGGCCGTGCCCAACCCCTGTCGCCACCACTGGGCCGACACGCTGGACGGGCGCGAGCTGCTGCGGCTGCAGCACCGGCGGCACGCACCGCGCAAGGGCGTGGACCTCGCCGAGGTGCCGCTCGAGCAGATGCACGCGCATGGCCACCCGCTGCTGTCGGCCTGGGGGCGCCAGAGCCGCGATTTCGTGCGGCAGCTCGATGCCTTCGACGATGCCGAGGCCGCGCGCCAGCGCTTTGCGCTGCCCCGGCTCGACCTCTTCGACGAGACGCCGCCGCGAACGCTGCTGGAGCAGGTGCAAGCCGCCGTGCGTGACCTCACGCCGCAGGCCGAGCACCCAAGGCAGCCGGCCGACCCGACAGACCGCTCCATCGTCTTCCACGTCGCGCACAGCGCGCAGCGCGAGGTCGAGATCCTGCACGACCAGCTGCTGCACCTGCTGGCCCACCCGGCCGCTGATCGGCCGCTGGCGCCGCGCGACATCGTCGTGATGGTGCCGGACATCGATCTCTACGCGCCGGCCGTGCGCAGCGTCTTCGGCCAGCACCCGACGGACGACCCCCGACACATTCCCTGGGGCCTGGCCGACCAGAAAGACCGTGGCCGCCATCCCGTCCTGCGCGCCCTGGACTGGCTGCTGCGAGCGCCGCAGCAGCGCTTCGGCGCCAGTGAGGTGCTGGATCTGCTGGACGTGCCCGCCGTGGCCGCCCGCCTCGAACTCGACCCGCAGGACCTGTCACTGCTGGCGCGGTGGATCGACGGCGCCGGCGTGCGCTGGGGGCTGGACGCCGCGCACCGCGCGAGCCTGGGCCTGGGCGAGGCCGGCGAGCAGAACACCTGGGCCTTCGGTCTGCGCCGCATGCTGCTGGGCTACGCCACAGGCGA
>JBMTXX010000169.1:0-8179 GCA_049453935.1 Rubrivivax sp. | reverse complement strand
ACCTGCAGCGCGGCGCTGGCACCGTGGAAGCCCTGGTGGGTGCAGAAGGCCTTGACCACCGGCGTCATCAGCGCGGCCAGCGGCGCCGCCTGCGCGCGCGCAGCGGCGTCGGCGTGGTGCGCGGCCTCGTCCAGCGCCAGCGCGGCGCGGTAGGCGATCACGCGCTGGCCTTCCACCAGCGCCTGCAGGCGCAGCAGCGCGTGGCGCATCGCCGGGTGGTGGGCGATCGGATCGGCGGTTGCTACCGCACCGGTACCACTTCCCGAACCACCTCCCGCAAGCGCCCGGCCCTGCGCACGCTCATGCGCGTAGCGCAGCGCGTTCTGCGCGGCCATCTCCTGGTGGCCCAGGCCCTGCAGGCCCACGTGCAGCCGCGCCGAGTTCATCATCAGGAACATCGCCGCCAGGCCGCGGTTCGGCTCGCCCACCAGCCAGCCGGTGGCGCCCTCATACCGCATCTGGCAGGTGGCGCTGCCATGGATGCCCGTCTTGTGTTCGAGCCCGTCGCAGTGCATCGCGTTGCGCGCGCCGTCGGACAGCCACTTCGGCACCAACGCCAGCGACAGCCCGCGCGAGCCGGCAGGCGCGTCCGGCAGGCGGCACAGCACCAGGTGCACGATCTGCTCGGTCAGGTCGTGCTCGCCGCCGGAGATGAAGATCTTGCTGCCGTGCACACGCACGCTGCCGTCGGGCTGGGGCTCGGCACGGGTGCGCAGCAGGCCCAGGTCACTGCCGGCCTGGGGCTCGGTCAGCGCCATCGCGGCCAGGGTGCGGCCGGTGGCCACGTCCTGCAGGTAGCGGGCCTTCAGATCGTCGCTCGCATGCGCCTTGATCGTCTCGTAGGCGCCATGCAGCAGGTCGGGGTACATGACCCACCCGTGGTTGCAGGCGACGAACATCTCGCGCGTGGCCGCGTCCACCAGCAGCGGCAGGCCCTGCCCGCCCCATGCCGGGTCGCAGGGCAGCGAAGGCCAGCCACCCTCGACAAAGGCGCGGTAGGCCTCGCGGTAACCCGGCGGCGTGCGCACGTCGCCCGAGGCGTTGCGCACGCAGCCTGCGGCGTCGCCGCTGGCGTTGATCGGCAGCAGCACGCCGGCGGCAAACTTCGCCGCCTCCTCGAGCACGGCGCCCGCGGTGTCGAGGTCCAGATCGGCAAAGAGCGCGCAGCGCGCCCACGAGGCCGGTGCGTCGAGCACGCGCCCGAGCACGAAACGCATGTCGTCCAGCGGTGCGACGTAATCCCAGGCCATGACGGTCCCCGCGTCAGCGCGGCGCCATCCGCAGCGCGCCGTCCAGGCGGATGGTCTCGCCGTTCAGGTGCACGTTGGTGACGATGTGCGCGGCCAGCGCCGCGAACTCCTCAGGCCGGCCCAGGCGCGACGGGAAGGGGATGGACGCCGCGAGCGACTGCTGCACCGACTCGGGCAAGGTCTTCATCAGCGGCGTCTCGAACAACCCGGGCGCGATGGTGCACACACGGATGCCGTGCTGCGCCAGGTCGCGCGCCAGCGGCAGCGTCATCGACACCAGCCCGCCCTTGCTGGCCGAGTAGGCCTCCTGCCCGACCTGCCCGTCGTAGGCCGCCACCGAGGCCGTCATCACCATCACGCCGCGCTCGCCGTCGGCCAGCGGCTCGAGCCGGGCGATGCGCGCGGCGGCCAGGCGCACCACGTTGTAGGTGCCCACCAGGTTGACGCGGATGACGCGCTCGAAGTCCTCCAGCGGCGCCGGGTTGCCGTCCTTGCCGATGACGCGCCGCGCGGTGCCGATGCCGGCGATGTTCATCACGATGCGCGCCGGGCCGTGCGCGGCCTGCGCCGCATCCAGCGCGGCGCCCAGGCTGGCGCCGTCGGCGATGTCGGCCGCCAGCGCCAAGCCGCCGATCTCGCCGGCCACGCGCTGCGCGCCCGCGAGGTTGACGTCGATCACCGCCACCTTCGCCCCGGCGCGCGCCAGTTCGCGCGCCACCGCCTCGCCCAGCCCCGAGCCGCCGCCGGTGACCAGCGCCGCCTGCCCCTCGATCTTCATTCGTCTTGCTCCTGACCGACGTGGCGGCCCAGATAGGTGTCGATGACACGCGCGTCGCCGGCCAGTTCACGCGCCGGGCCGTCGAGCACGATGCGACCGGTCTCGAGCACGTAGCCGTGGTCGGCCACCTCGAGCGCGGCGCGCGCGTTCTGCTCGATCAGCAGGATCGAGGTGCCCTCCTCGCGCAGGCGCTCGATGGTGCGGAAGATGTCGCGCACGATCAGCGGTGCCAGCCCCAGGCTGGGCTCGTCGAGCATCAGCAGCTTGGGGCGGGCCATCAGCGCCCGGCCCAGGGCCAGCATCTGGCGCTCGCCACCCGACAGCGTGCCGGCGAGCTGGGCCCGTCGCTCCTTCAGCCGCGGAAACAGCGCGTACACGCGCTCGAGCTCGCTGCGCCAGTTCGGCACGCGCAGCTTCATCGGGCGAAAGCCGCCGAGCAGCAGGTTGTCCTCCACCGGCATGGTGCCGAAGAGCTCGCGCTTCTCGGGCACGAGCGCCAGGCCGAGCATCACGCGTTCCTCGAGCGTGGCGTCGGCCAGGTCCTGGCCGTCGAAGACGATGCGCCCGCGCGCGGGCAGCGCGCCGATCAGCGCGTTCAGCGTCGTCGACTTGCCAGCGCCGTTGGGGCCGATGACGGTGACGACCTGGCCCTGGCGCAGATCGAACTCCAGCCCGCTCAGGACCTCGGCGCGGCCGTAGCCGGCGTGCAGGCCGCGCACCTGCAGCAGCGATGGCGCCGGCGCAGCCTTCGACGTGGGCGTGGTGGATGCCATGGCCTTCAGTGCTCCGTGCCCAGGTAGGCGGCACGCACCGCGGGGCTGGCCTGCACCTCGGCCGGCGTGCCTTCCATCAGCCGGGTGCCGAACTCCATCACCACGATGCGGTCGGTCAGGCCCATCACGAACTCCATGTCGTGCTCCACCAGCAGGATGCTCAGGCCCTCGGCCTTGAGCTGCCGCAGCACCTCGGCCAGCGCGCGCTTTTCCTTGTGGCGCAGGCCGGCCGCGGGCTCGTCCAGCAGCAGCAGCGCGGGGTCGCTGCACAGCGCGCGCGCGATCTCCATCAGCCGCTGCGGGCCCAGCGCCAGGTTGCCCGCCAGCTCGTGCATGCGGTCGGCCATGCCGATGCGCTGCAACTGGCGCTCGGCCTCGGCGAACAGGCGGCGCTCCTCGTCGCGGTCCAGGCGCAGCATGGCGCGCACGCTGCCGTTGCGCCCGCGCAGGTGGCCGCCCAGGGCCACGTTCTCGAGCACGGTCATGTCGGGGATCATCTTCACGTGCTGGAAGGTGCGCGACAGGCCGCGGCGCGCGATCTCGCGCGAGGGCAGCCCGCTCACCGGCTGCCCGCGGAAGTGCACCGCACCGCGCGTCAGCGGCAGCAGCCCGGAGACCAGGTTGAAGGTGGTGGACTTGCCGGCGCCGTTGGGGCCGATCAGCCCGAAGATGTCGCCGGCGCGCACCTGGAAGCTGACGTCGTTGACGGCCACCAGGCCGCCGAATTCCTTGCGCACGGCCTGCACGTCCAGCAGCAGCTCGCCGGGGGCGGGCTTGTCGCGGGCGGGCAGCGGCGCGGCGCCGCCCCAGTCGCGCGGCCGGGCGCGCGGGCGGGCCCAGCGCCCGGCGATGGACCACAGCCCGTCGGGCGCGAACTTCAGCACCGCCACCAGCACGATGCCGAAGACGATGATCTCGAAGTTGCCGCTGGTGCCGATCAGCTGCGGCAGCAGCACCTGGAGTTCGTCCTCGACCACGCGCACCACGGCCGCCCCCAGGAAGGCGCCCCACACCTGCCCCACCCCGCCCAGTACGGCCATGAACAGGTACTCGATGCCCTTGTGGATGCCGAAGGGCGAGGGGCTGACGCTGCGCTGGAAATGCGCGAACAGCCAGCCCGAGACGGCCGCGAGCAGCGCGGCAATGACGAAGGCCGTCAGCTTGTAGCGGAAGGTCGAGATGCCCATGGCCTCGGCCATGGTGGCGCCGCTCTTGAGCGCGCGGATCGCGCGGCCCGGGCGCGAGTCCAGCAGACGGATCACCGCCAGAGCGGCCAGCAGGGCAATGGCCCACACCAGCGGGTGCAGCAGCCGGCCGCTGCCCAGGTCCAGCCCCGCCAGCTTCAGCGTCGGGATGCCCAGCAGGCCGTCGTACTTGCCCAGCCACTCCATGTTGGCCATCGTGTAGTTCAGCGCCAGGCCCCAGGCGATGGTGGCCAGCGGCAGGTAGTGGCCCGACATGCGCAGCGTCAGCGCGCCCAGCAGCAAGGCCGCGGCCACCGCCAGCGCCACACCGATCAGCAGCGTCCAGCCCGGCGCCACGCCCACCTTGACCGCGAGAAAGGCGGCCGTGTAGGCCCCCACCCCGACAAAGGCCGCCTGCCCGAAGGACGTGAGCCCGGCCACGCCGGTCAGCAGCACGAGGCCGAGCGCCACCATCGCATACAGGCCGATGTAGATGCTCTGCGTGATCCAGAAGTCGGGCACCGGCAGCAGCGGCAGCAGCAGCATCAGGGCGGCGAAGGCAGGGAAACCCCAGCGTCGGACGGACGACATCTCAGCGCGCTCCCTGCGGGACGAGGACGGCCGGCGGCATGCCATGCAGGCGCATCTCAGTGCTCCTCACCGTGCGGATCACGCAGCGAGCGCCACAGCAGCACCGGCAGGATGGCGCTGAAGACGATCACCTCCTTGTAGGCGCTGGCCCAGAAGGAGCCGAAGCTCTCCAGCAGCCCCACGCCGAGGGCGCCCACGAGCGCCAGCGGGTAGCTCGCCAGCCCGGCGAAGACCGCGGCGACGAAGCCCTTCAGGCCGATCAGGAAGCCGCTGTCGTAGAAGACCGTCGTCGTCGGGCCGATCAACAGCCCCGACAGCGCGCCGATGAAGGCGGCCATCGTGAAGCTCAGGCGCCCGGCCGCGCTGCTGGAGATGCCCATCAGGCGCGCGCCGAGGCGGTTGACCGCGGTGGCCCGCAGCGCCTTGCCGGCGAGCGAGCGCTCGAAGAACAGCCACAGCCCGACGATCAAGGCGAGCGAGGCGGCGAAGATGATGATGGTCTGGCCCGACAGCATCAGGTCCCCGATGCTGAAGCGCTCGTCCCAGAAACTCGGGTTGCGGAAGCCCTCGGCGCCGAAGAAGTACAGGCCCAGCCCGACGAGCGCGAAGTGCACGCCGACCGAGACGATCAGCAGCGTCAGCACGCTCGCGTCGGCCAGCGATTCATAAGCCAGCCGGTACAGCAGCGACCCGAAGGGCGTGACCAGCGCCACGGCCAGCGCCGCCTGCGCCAGCATCGGCCAGCCGCGCGGGGCCGCCCACAGCGCCAGCAGCGAGATCGCCACCGGGTAGGCCAGCGTGGCCAGCGCCTGGCGCGCCAGGCGTGCCGGCGGAGCGCGGTGGCGCAGGCCGCGCAGCACGTCCTGCAGCGCCACCGCCAGCGCCACGGCCAGCAGGAACCACACCGTGCCCGGCACCTTGCCGGCCTGCAGCAGCGCCAGCGTCAGCGCCCCGAAGGCGACGAACTCGCCCTGCGGGATGAAGATCACCCGGGTGACGGCGAACACCAGTACCGTGGCCAGCGCCAGCAGCGCGTAGATCGCGCCGTTGGTCAGGCCGTCCAGGGCCAGGATGCTGGCGATGGTCACGTCCATGCGGGTCTTTCGTCAGGTCAGGCTCGGTGGGTCGGGAAGGACAGGCGCAAGCGCCGTCCGCGAGAGGCCGCCACGCCGGGCCGGCAGATGCCGCCCCGGCGCGTGCGGTCTCACTTCTCGACGACGAACTGGCCGTTCACCACCTTGAGCATCACCCCCGTCTCGTTGGTGTAGCCCCAGTGGTCGTCCTTGGTCCAGTTCATCACGCCGTGCGAGAAGATGGTGCGGCCCATGCCCTCGACGGCGTCGCGCAGCGCGGCGCGGAACTCCGGCGTGCCGGGCTTGCCCTTCTTCAGGGCCACCGGCAGCACCTTCTCCAGCATGATCTGCGCGTCGTAGGCATGGCCGGCGAACTGGTTGCGCGAGCCCTTGCCGTAGGCGGCCTCGTACTTCGTCACGAAGTCCACGGCCACGGCCTTGGACGGGTGGCTGTCGGCAAGCTGCTCGGCCACCACCGCGGGGCCGGAGACGACCAGCCCGCCTTCGACGTCACGGCCGCCGATGCGCACCAGATCCGGCGTGGCCGCCGCGTGGGTCTGGTAGATCTTGCCCTTGAAGCCGCGCTCGACCAGCGTCTTGTGCGGCATGGCCGCGCCCGAGCCCGAGGCCACGACCAGCATCGCGTCGGGCCGCGCCGACACCAGCTTCAGCGCCTGCGGCGTCACGCTGGTGTCGCTGCGCGCGAAGCGCTCGGTGGCCACCACCTTGATGCCCGCCTTCTCACCCTGGGCGACGAACTCCTTGAGCCAGCTCTCGCCGTAGGCGTCGGTGTAGCCGAGGAAGCCCACCGTCTTGACGCCGGACTTCTTCATGTGCTCGATGATCGGAAAGGCCATCACCGAAAAGCCCTGCGGCAGGCGGAAGACCCAGGGCTCCTGCGCCGGCGGCACGCCCACCGGGGCGATGGAGATCTGCGTGGTCTTCGCCTCGGCCGCCACCGGGGCGACGGCCGCCGAGACGGTCGTGATCGAGCCGCCGAAGAGGATGTCCACCTTCTCGTCGGTGACGAAGCGGCGCGCGTTGGTCACGCCCTTGCCCGGGTCGGACGCATCGTCCAGGACGATCAACTGCACCTTCTCGCCGGCGATGGTCTGCGGCCAGAGCTTGAACTGGTTGCCCACCGGGATGCCCAGGCCCGAGGCCGGGCCGGTGAGCGACAAGGTGATGCCGATCTTGACGTCGGCCAGCGCGGCCGCACTGGCCAGCAAGGCGGCCGCGGCGGCCACGGTGGTCTTCAGGGTGAGTTTCATCGCGTGTCTCCTGGGTGGTTGGGGGTTGAGAAAGCGGGGGTATAGCGTCAGGCCGCGGTGCTGGCACGTCAATGCGTGTCGGCCCGGATGCCGGCATCGGGCAGCGTGCACGCCGCCTTGATGTCCTCGGGCACGGGGATGGCGCGGATGCGGTCGGGGTTGTCGGGGTCGCGCACGACGAAGGCGCGCACCTCGGTGCCTTCGCACAGCACGGTGTCGCCACGCCGCACCACGTGCCGGTGGCGGAAGGTCTTGGCCGCCCAGTGCTCGACACTGGTGTGGACTTCGATCGTCTCGCCGTAGGTGGCGGTCTTGAGGAAGCGGGTGTGGATCTCGAGCAGCGGCGTGCCGACGATGCCACGCGTCTTGACCAGCTCGCGCCAGGGCGGGATGCCGCAGGCCATGAAGAAGGCCAGCGAGGCTTCGTCCATCCATCGGCTGAAGTTCGGGAAGAACACGATGCCCGCCGGGTCGCAGTCGCCGAAGTGCACATCCACGCGGTGCACGTGCACGCGCGACGTGAAGGCGGGCGGCGACGCGGCGGTGCGGTCGGTGTCGGCGCTCATGTCGAAGGCTCGGACGGGTCGGAGGACGTGGCGGGTGCGGGCGCCGAGGCCTCAGGCCTTCGCGACCTTGGCGGCGCGCTTTTCCAGGAAGGCGCGCACGCGCTCCTTGGCCGCCTCGTCGCCCTGGGCGATGGACGCCATCAGCGACTCGACGAACAGGCCGTCGGCGGCCGACAGGTCGGCGATGCGCGGCAGCGCCTGCGTGATCGCGTAGTTCGACAGCGGCGCGTTGCCGGCGATCCTGTGCGCCAGCGCCAGCGCCTTGGCCAGGCCCTGGCCGTCGGGCACGCGGTAGTTCGACACGCCGAAGGCCTGGCCCTCGTCGGCGTCGAAGACGCGGCCGGTCAGCATCATGTCGGTCATGCGCGACACACCCAGCAGGCGCGAGATGCGCACCGAGCCGCCGCCGCCCACGAAGATGCCGCGCGTGCCTTCGGGAAGGCCGTAGAAGGCGCTGTCCTCGGCCACGCGCAGGTGGGCGGCCGAGGCCAGCTCGAGCCCGCCGCCGACCACCGCGCCGTGCAGCACCGCGATCACCGGCACCGGGCCGAACTGGATGTCGTCAAAGCATGCGTGCCACGAGCGCGAGTGGTGGATGCCCTCGGCCACGCTGCGCTCGCTCACCTCGGACAGGTCGAGCCCGGCGCAGAAGTGATCGCCCTCGCCGCTGAGCACGAGCACGCGCACGTCCTT
>JBMTXX010000168.1:0-8190 GCA_049453935.1 Rubrivivax sp. | reverse complement strand
TGATGGACGAGCCCTTCGGCGCGCTGGACCACCAGACCCGCGAGCTGATGCAGGAACTGCTGCTCGAGATCTGGGAGTCCGAGCGCAAGACCGTGCTCTTCGTCACGCACGACATCGACGAGGCCGTCTTCATGGCCAGCCGCGTCGTCGTGATGAGCGCGCGCCCGGGCCGCATCAAGCTCGACCGTGCGGTCGAGCTGCCGCACCCGCGGCACTACTCGGTCAAGACCACACCTGCCTTCACCAGCCTGAAGGCCGAGCTGACGGAGTGTGTCCGCGCCGAGGTGCGCGCGGCCCAGGGTTTGAAGGATTGACCTCGCCTCAGTCGACCTTGCCGATGCGCTGGACGGCCGCGGCCATTCCCTTGGCATCGGCGTCCCAGTAGGCCTGGAAGTCGGGCGCGTCCAGATACTCGATCGGGCTGCCGGCCTTGCCGATGGTGGCGATGACGGCGGGGTCGGCCGCGGCCTTGCGTGCGGCGGCGCGCAGCTTCTGGATCACGGCATCCGGCGTGCCCGTCGGCACGAACAGCCCTGACCACTGTGCGAACTTCACCGGCTGGCCCAACTGGGTCAGGCTCGGCACGTCTGGCAGCGACTGCAGGGGCTTGTCGCCCCAGTGCGCCAGCGCGCGCAGCTTGCCCGAGCGGATGTGCTGCGCGACGGTGGACGGGCCGCTGGCGGCGGCGTCGATCTGTCCGCCCAGCAGGGCCACCATGGCCGGGCCGGCGCCCGTGAAAGGCACGTGGGTCATCGGGAAGTTCGCGCTGGCGCGCAGCATCTCCATCGGCACGTGCATGGTGCCGTAGTTGCCCGAACTGCCGTAGTTGAAGCCGCCAGACTTGGCGCGGGCCGCCTGGATGAACTCGTCCAGCGTCTTGTAGGGCAGATCGGCGCGCACCACCAGCACCGTGGGGTCGGCGGTGAAGCGGGCGATGGGCTTGAACTGATCGAGGGTGAAAGCCGGCTTGCGTCCCAGCAGTGTGTCCGCTGCCGGCAGGATCGAAATCGACGACAGGCTCAGCAGCACGGTGTAGCCGTCGGCCGCCGCACGCGAGGCGGCGGCGATGCCCAGGCCGCCGCCCGCGCCGGCCTTGTTCTCCACCAACACCGTCTGCTTCAGCTCACGTCCCAGCGCTTCCGCGATGGGGCGCGCCACGGTGTCGGCCACCCCGCCCGGCGGGAAGGGGACGATCATCGTGATCGGCTTGGCGGGCCAGTCGCCCTGCGCAAGCGCGGCCAGTGGCGTGGACAGGGCGGCCGCCGCGGTGACGGCGGCGCTCAGGACGAGTTGTCTGCGTTGCATCAGGATCTCCTGGGTCTCGGGGTGGGGGGAGGGTGAGCGAGGGCGGGGCCGGGACCGGCATGCTGCCGGACCGTCCCGCAGGTGTCAGAGGTCGACGAAGCGGTTGCTGAGCGTGCCGATGCCATCGATCTCGATGCGCACCACGTCGCCATGTTTCAGCCACGACGGCGGGGTCATGCCCATGCCGACCCCGGCCGGGGTGCCGGTGGCGATGATGTCCCCCGGCATCAGCGTGATGCCGCGCGAGCAGGTCTCGATCAGCGTGGGGATGTCGAAGATCAGGTCCTGCGTGCGGGCGTCCTGGCGCAACTCGCCATTGACCCAGCAGCGCACACGGGTGTCGGTGCCGTCAAGCTCGTCGGCGGTGACGACCCACGGGCCCATGGGGCAGAAGGTGTCGAAGCTCTTGCCCAGATCCCACTGCTGGTGGCGCATCTGCACGTCACGCGCGGTGACGTCGTTGACGATGGTGTAGCCGAAGATGTGGCTCAGCGCTTCGGCGCGCGAGATGTTGCGCCCGCCTCGGCCGATGACCACGGCAAGTTCGGCCTCGTAGTCGATCTGTGACGACACCGCAGCGCCCGGCAGGCGCACGTCGTCCCCGTTGGCGACGACACACTCCGGCACCTTGGTGAAGACGATGGGCCAGGCCTGCGGGTCGGCGTTGCTGTTCTTGAACACGGTCTCGCGCAGCTCCTTGGCGTGCGCGTGGTAGTTGCGGCCGACGCACCAGATGTTGCGGCGCGGTCGGGGCACCGGGGCTTCCAGCTGTACCTGATCCAGGTGCAGCGTCTGACCGGTCTGCTCGGGCATGGACGCGCCACCGGCCAGATGACGCACCAGCGAGGCGACACCGTCGTCGTGTGGGTCGAAGCGCAGTGGAGACACGGTGCCCGTGTGCGGATCCACGACGCCGACATGGCGACGCGCATGAAGTGAAAACGTGGCAAGGCGCATGGTCGAGTATGACTCCGGGATTTGGTTGGTGCAGACCCACGGGATGCTACCATTTCAGCCCAAATTGGTATTCTGGTGCGGACCGTACGGTTCCGGTCCATGACATGACGCTCGGCGTCGTTGAGGTGCTGTGATGGCCGCCGATTCCTCCCTGCCCCGAGTCCAGCCGCGAGATGCGGACGCCGAGCGCGCACTGCGCGATGAACTCGAGCGGAGCATCTCTTCGCAGCCCGGATTGCGTCTGCCCACCGAGCGGGCGCTCGGCCAGCGCTTCGGCCTCGGGCGGGCCGTCGTGCGTCGTGTGCTTGAGGACTACAAGCGCCGGCGCCTGATCGTCCAGGTGGTGGGTCGAGGGACGTTTGTGGCCGAAGAGGCGGGCCTGCGAATGGCTGTCGACGCTCTGGAAGAGGGTGGTCTGCGTAGCACAGACCATGCGACGTCCGGGGCTGTGGACGTCAGCCCGGCCGAGTTGATGGCCGCACGCCTGGCGATCGAGCCTGCGCTGCTGGAGATGGTCGTGGCGAATGCGACGGCGGTGGACTTCGCGCTGATGGACGAGTGCAATGATCGCGCTGAGGCGGCGCAAGCCTTGGAGGATTTCGAGCTGTGGGACGCGAGGTTCCACGAAGCCGTGGCCAAGGCAGCGCACAACGGGTTCGTCGCGCGCGTGCTGCGTTTGATGAACGACGTCCGGGGACAGGCCGCATGGGGCGCCCTGAAGCGCCGCAGCGTCACGCCGCAGCGGCGCATCGAGTACCAGAAGGACCATCGCGCGTTGGCCGAGGCACTTCGGCAACGCGATGTCGACCGCGCCCGTGCCTGCTGTGTCGAGCATCTGTTGCGTGTGCGTGCCAACATGCTGGGGTCTTGAGCCGGTCGTCACGGCGATGGCGGGGTGTGGCCGTCCGGGATTTCACCCATGCGTATGCTGATGCAGTCTGGTCGGAATGACTGCACAATCGCGGTCCGACTGAGCCCACCCATTGGCCCCTGAATTTCAGCCCAATGTGTCGCCCAATCGCCGCTGTCAGGCCTTCAGCTTGCGTTTTCGGGATACGTTCCTGGCGTGTCGAGCTCGGTTGGTCTTCTGCGCGGCGCTTGCCGGGCTTGACCCCGTTCGTTGTCTTTCCCGTGGAGCCTGACATGACCTCTTCAGCAAATCGCCGCCGCGTTCTCCGCTCGACCCTCATCGCGGGCGTGGCCGGCCTGACTTTCGCGTCAGGATCTGCGTTCGCCCAGGACTGGCCGTCGAGGCCGGTGCGTGTCGTCATCCCCTTTGCGCCAGGCGGGTCGGCCGATGTGTACGGGCGCTTCGTCGCCGAGCGGCTGCAATCGGCGCTGGGCCAGAACTTCGTCGTCGAGAACAAGGCCGGTGGCGGCTCGGTCATCGGCACCGACGCCGTGGCCAAGAGCGCGCCTGACGGCCACACCCTTCTGGTGATGTCCAACACCCACACCGTCAACGAGACGCTGCTGCCGAAGAAGCCCTTCAAGCTGATGGACGACTTCGTCGCAGTGGCCCCGCTGACCTCGTCTGACCTGGTGCTGGTGGCACGCAAGGACCTGCCGGCCTCGACCATCGGCGACATCCTCAAGGCCGCCAAGGCCAAGCCTGACGGCATGACCTACGCATCTTCCGGTCCTGGTACGCCGTATCACATGGCCGGTGAACTGCTCAAGGCGATGGCTGGTGTGTCGATCGTGCATGTGCCGTACAAGGGAAGCGCGGGTGCTCGTACCGATGTGCTGGGCGGTCAGGTCGACATGATGTTCGACGCGATCCCGACGATGAGCGCTCATGTGGCCTCGGGCAAGGTCAAGGCGGTTGCCGTCTCCGGCAAGGTGGCGTCGCCGATCCTTCCCGGCGTGCCTACCGTGGACCAGGCTGGTGTGCCCGGCTACACGGCCACGATCTGGCTTGGTGTGATGGCTCCCAAGGGCACGCCGCAGGCAGTCGTGGACAAGCTCAACACGGAAATCGCGAAGATCACCCGTGACGCGCAAGTTCAGAGTGCCTGGGCCAAGCAGGGTACCGACGCGGTGACGATGTCGGTCAGGGAGTTCGACACCTTCCTGCGCGGCGACATCGCCAAGTGGGCCGATGTGGTGAAGAAGGCTGGCATCAAGGTCGATTGAGGCACGCCCCGAAGTCGTTCCTGACCAATCTCTCCACCATCCGTCCTGTCGGCGCTGAACCATGCGTGCAAGCAAGGTGTCGGTCATGGTCAATGGTCAGCAGGCCGATGTCGAGGTGCTCCCGGGCGACACTTTGCTCGATGTCCTGCGCGACGGTCTGGGTCTGACCGGGACCCGCGCCGGGTGCCGCCAGGGTGCCTGCGGTGCCTGCCACGTCTTGGTCGACGGCCGGGCTCTGGCGTCCTGCGACTTGCCCGCCACAGCGGTCGACGGGCGGCAGGTGGTCACGCTCGAGGGCCTGGATCCTCGCTTGGCGGATGCCTTCATCGAAGAGGGCGCGGCTCAGTGCGGCTACTGCATCCCCGGGATGATGGCGGCCGCCCAGGGCCTGCTCGCCGTCTGCGCCGTGCCTGCCCTTGAACAGGTCAGGGCCGCCCTGGCCGGCCACCTGTGCCGATGCGGTGTGCATGCCCGGGTGGAGCAGGCCGTGCTGCGTGCTGCGCGTGCCATGGCTGCGCCGGTCGGCATCGACGCGCTGGCGCGCCCGAGCCAGCCTGCGCGGGCGCAGTCTGATGGAGGCGTCACATGACGCCTTTGCTCGTCAAGTACCCTCTGCCTGGGCAGTGGTTGCGTTTCGGCGACGACGGCTGGGTTGACATCCACAGCGGCAAGGTCGAGATCGGTCAGGCGCTGGATGCCGCACTTGCCGGCTGGGTCGCTCATGAACTCGGCTGGCCGGTCTCGCAGGTGCGAGTGGCCGCGCCGGCCACCGATGCCAGCCCCGACGCCGGTGTCACCTCGGGCAGTTTGTCGATGCAGGACAGCGGGCGCACCCTGGCCGGCGTGGCCCGGGTCGTGCGCCGGCGCTTGACGATGGATGCTGCGTCGCGATGGGGGATGGATGCGCGCGCCATCCGTTTGAGCGACGGGGTGCTGTGTGGACAGGGCCACTCGCGACAGGAACGCATCACCCTTGAACAGGCCCGCGCCGCGCTTGCCGAACCGGTGTCGGCTGCGGAGTGGGATGCCGCGCAGCCACCAATGACCGATCCCGGCACAGGCGGGGGCGTCGGGGCCCTCGACGACGCCTGCCTCGCAGCGCGGCGGGCCCTGCTGGCGCGGCCCTTGCGTCTGGGCGGACATTTCATCCATGACCTGCGTTTCCCGGGAATGCTGCATGGGCGCGTGCTGCATGGCCGTGCCGGGCATGCCGATGCGTCGCCAAGGCCTGTGGCGGACGATCTCCTGGAAAAAGTCCGGGCCATGCCTGGCGTGTGCGATGTCATCGTCGATGGCGTCTTGACCGGGGTTCTGGCCGATGGTGCCGGTCGGGCTGAGAGAGCGGCGAGGCAACTGCTGGACACTCACCGTCTCGCCGACGAAGAAGACGAACGTCTGCGCCCGCGTTCGCGAAGGCCGGATCCCTGCGACCCGTCGAGCTGGGCCAGGCATGCAGGGCCAGCGCGGATCGTGGCCCTCCATCCGCCCCGTGCCGAAGGACATGCCGTTTCGGCCGACGACTTGCGCTTGGTCGGTTTGGGCGTTCCGCCTGGAGGCCGGGCGGTGCAGGCGGAGTTCACCCGTGGGTGGCTTGCGCACGCGTCGATCGGCCCCTCCTGCGCGTTGGCCCGGTGGTCGCTGGACGGTCGTTCGCTCGAGGTCTGGACGCACAGCCAGAGCATCTTCAACCTGCGTCGAGACCTTGCGCTGGCATGGGGGATGGACGAGCAGGCGGTGACGGTGCGCCATGCCCCCGGTGCCGGATGCTACGGCCACAACGGCGCGGACGATGTGGCGTTTGACGCGAGTTGGCTGGCGCGCAGCGTCTGCGGTCGGGTGGTTTGCGTGGAGTGGCTGCGCGAGCAGGAATGGCGCAGTGCGCCGCTCGGGCCGGCCATGCGGGTGGCCCTGCAGGCTGCACTGGACAGCGACGGACGCATCGTCGAGTGGCGTCACGAAATCTGGAGCCCTGGGCACAGCAGCCGGCCCGGCCGCAGCGCGACGCCCTCGCTGCTCGGCAACGCCTTGCGAGCCGACGGCGCGCCGCTTCCGGCGGCGATCGACATGCCCTTGGCCTCGGGCGGGGGAGCGGAGCGCAATGCGGTTCCCGGGTATGACTGGCCCGCCTGGCAGGTGCTCGCTCACCGCGTCACGACGTCTTGGCGGTCCTCGGCTCTTCGCTCTCTCGGAGCCCACCTCAACGTCTATGCCGTCGAGAACATGCTCGATGAGGTGGCTCGGTCCGCTGGGCAATGCCCGTGGGCGATTCGGCTTGACGCGCTCTCCCATGATGCGAGGGGCTGCGCCGTCCTGCGCCTGGCACGGATCCGCAGTGACTGGGACGTCCGACGTGAGGCGTTGCGACATGTCGAGGGCGCAGGCCTGGGACTGGCCTATGCACGCTACAAGAATACCGGTGCCTGGTGCGCCGTGGTGGCCGAAGTACGTGCCGAGGCACAGCTGAGGGTGTTGCGCCTGACCATCGTTGCCGACGTGGGGCGGCCCGTGCACAGGCAAGGTGTTCTCCAGCAACTGGAGGGAGGCGCCGTGCAGGCGGTGAGCTGGACCCTGCAGGAGTCTGTCTCCGCCGACGCACAGGGAGCCGTGGCCCCTGGCGAATGGACGGACTACCCGATCCTCGGATTCGGCAATGTGCCGGACATCGACGTTCACCTGGTCGAGACGTCGGAGCCACCGCTTGGCGCGGGCGAAGCGGCCTGTGGTCCGGTTGCTGCCGCCATCGGCAATGCGCTGTTCGATGCGATGGGCGTGCGCGTGCGTGATCTGCCGCTGACAGCGCAGCGCATCGTCGGCGCGATGGACGTATGACCAGAGGCGATGCCCCAACCGGCAGACGGCTGCATGACACAAGGAACCGGTATGACCGATGAGACTGCCCCGACGACGCTGCACCTGCTGTGTGCCGGAGCCTCCCAAGGCCTCATTTCAGCGCTCCAGCCGCGTCTGAGTTCGGAGTACGGTGCGGTGTGTGCTGGCCGTTTCGGCGCCGTGGGCGCGATGAAGGAGGCCTGGGTGGCAGGAGAGCCTTGCGACCTTGTGGTTCTGACGCAGCAGATGATCGAAGAGATGGTCGCCGCCGGAGAGGTTCTTGCGGACAGCGTGGCCCCGCTCGGTGTCGTGCGTACCGGTGTTGCCCTCAGGCAGGGTCAGGCGGCGCCCGATGTGTCGACACCGGCGGCGTTGGCCGCGGCGCTGAGAGCGGCTGACGAGATTTACTTCCCGGACCCGGTGCGGGCCACGGCCGGCATCCATGTCGCCAAGGTGCTGCGATCTCTCGGCCTGCACGACGAGTTGTCGGCACGGTTCAGGACCTTCCCCAACGGGGCCACTTCCATGCGACATCTTGCACAGTCGGGTGCGCCCATGGCTATCGGCCTGACGCAGGTCACCGAGATTCTGTTCACGCCGGGGGTGAGCCTGGCTGCCCTGCTGCCGCCCGAGTTCGAACTGGCGACGACCTACACCGCCGCGGTCCCCCTGCGGGCCGCCCATCCCGCAAGAGCCCTTGAATTCGTCCGGATGTTGACCGCCCCCGACACTGCGCAGTTGCGACAGCGCTGCGGTTTCGATCACTGATGATCCCTGTCCCGACCCTGAACCTTCAAAGGAGACCCCACATGATCCGACAACGACGCAGCTTCCTGGCATCGATGGCGGCTGGTGCGCTCGCGCTCGCGGCGGCTTCTGCGGCACATGCCCAGGCTGGCGACTATCCAAGCCGCTCCATCCGCTTGATCGTGCCGTTCTCGGCAGGCGGTGCCGTCGACGGCC
>JBMTXX010000167.1:0-8207 GCA_049453935.1 Rubrivivax sp. | reverse complement strand
GCCGGATGCCGGATGCCGGATGCCGGATGCCGGATGCCGGATGCCGGATGCCGGACCTCCAACTCCATGATGTCGTCCCTCGTTGTCATCCACGCCGATCCTGCCTTCGTCGTCGTCGACAAGCCGCCGGGTCTGCCTTCCGTGCCCGGCCGCGCGCCCGGCCTGCAGGATTGCGTGGCGGCCCGGGTGCAGGCGTTGTTTCCGGACGCGCGCGTCGTCCACCGCCTGGACATGGACACCTCCGGCCTGATGGTGATGGCGCTGGGCCTGCCGGCGCAGCGCGCCTTGTCACTGGCCTTCGAGCAGCGTCGCACCGACAAGCGCTACGAGGCGCTGGTGCACGGCTGTCCGGCGCAGGCCTGCGGATCGATCGACCTGCCCTTGCGTGCCGACTGGCCCAGGCGTCCGCGCCAGATCGTCGATCCGGTGTCCGGACGCGCGGCCTTGACGCACTGGACCGTGTTGACCGCGGGAGATGGGCGGGCGCGGCTGTCCCTGCAGCCCGTCACCGGTCGCTCGCATCAATTGCGCGTGCACCTGGCGGCCATTGGTCATCCCATCGTCGGGGATCCGCTGTACGGGCCTGCCGATGAGGCGCCCTCGGCCCCCAGGATGTGCCTGCACGCCACGGCCCTGTCCCTGCCGCATCCGCTGGACGGCCGCCGGGTCGACTTCTGCAGCCCGGCACCGTTCTGACCTGATCCTTGATCCGCCCGGTTGTTCAGCCCGCCAGGCAGTACACGGCGGGCAGCCTCGGGTTCAGCGCCATCGGACGGGCGCGCCAGCCGGCCACGGTGTCGGTGCGGCTGCAGCCCTCGGGCAGGGTCAGCCCGATGCTCACGGCCAGACGGGTGCCGGGGGCGAGTGTGTCCAGCAGCGCCTGCAGCATCGCCGGGTTGCGATAAGGTGTCTCGATCAGCACCTGGGTCTGGTGCAGCCGGCGCGAAGTCGCCTCGAGTTCGCGGATCCGTGCCACGCGTGCCGGCGCGTCCTGGGGCAGGTAGCCGACGAAGGCGAAGTGCTGTCCGTCCAGGCCGCTGGCCGCCAGTGCCAGCAGCAGCGAGCTCGGGCCGGGCAGGGGCCTGACCGGGATCCCGGCCTGGTGCGCCGCGGCCACCAGCCGGGCGCCCGGGTCGGCCACGGCGGGCAGGCCGGCCTCCGAGATCAGCCCCAGGGGATGGCCGTCGAACGCCGGCTCCAGCAGCGCGAGCCACGCGCCCGGCTCCACCCCGGCCGACCTGCCCTTGCGCGGACGGGGCAGCTCCGCGATCGCGATGTCCTGCAAGGCACACGCCAAGGGGTGCACCGCGGCCACCCGCTTCAGGAATGCACGGGTGCTGCGTGCGTCCTCTGCCACCCAGTGGCGCAGGGTTGCCGCCAGGCGCAGCACGCCCTCCGGGAGCACTTCACGGATGTCCACCGGCTCGGCGGCAAGGTCCAGGGTGTTGGGCACCAGGTACAGGCCGGCCGGCCATCGGCTGTCGCCGGCTGGAAAGGGAGGGGTCGTCATCGAGTGGCCTGTGATCGTGCGGTGATGGGGCGTCTGTGGTCGTGGTCGACAGATGGGGCGCGGTCGCCTCGGTTCGGCAGGCCCGCCCGCGCTGCAACGACGATCAGTCGGCCGGACCTGTCGGGCTCGTCGGGCTCAGCGGGTCCAGCCCCGCGGCGGCCAGCAGGGTGCAGGTGCGGATCAGCGGCAGACCGATCAGGGCGGTCGGGTCGTCGGACTCGATCGATTCGAGCAGCGCGATGCCCAGCGCCTCGCTGCGCGCGCTGCCCGCGCAGTCATAAGGCTGCTCTGTGCGCAGGTAGTGCTCGATGCGTGCCTCGTCCAGCGCGCGAAAGCGCACCCGGACCGCGGCAAGATCCACCGCCTCGAAGCCGGTGTCGCTGCGCACGACGGCCAGTGCCGTCTGGAACACCACGACACGACCGCTCATGCGCTGGAGTTGTGCGCGTGCCCGCGCGTGGTCGCCAGGCTTGCCGATGGCCTGCCCGTCGAGGTCGGCCACCTGGTCCGAGCCGATCACCACCGCATGGGGGTGGCGACGCGCGACCGCATGCGCCTTCTCCAGCGCGAGCCGTCGCGCGAGCGCTGACGGCGTCTCCGCGGCCAGCGGTGTCTCGTCCACGCCGGGCGGCTCGACGCTGAAGGGCAGCCGCAGGCGTTGCAGCAGTTCGCGTCGGTAACGCGAGGTCGACGCAAGGATGAGGGGTGGCGGGGTGTCTGGACAGGAGTGCACGTCGAGGTCAGCCTGGGTCAGGAAGCAGGGCGATGCGGGGGAGGGGCTTGCCCGCCGGTCGCCACAGGGGTGTGTCTGCCGGTGCGGCAAACGCCGCACCCCGCCGGATTGTCGGGGTGCAGGCGTGCCCTGCGCGACGGTGTTCGTCCGTGGTGTGCTGTCGGCGCGGCGCCAGGGCTGGCTACACTCCGCCACATGCGCAAGACCCCCTGGGCCCCCCACCGGCTCGATGTCGAGGCGTTCGCCAAGGGTGGCGCCCGGATCGATCAGACGCTGCCGCTGGCGTCCCTGCCCCGTTTGTCCGAGGGCCTGGCGGTGCCCGTGGATGCGGCGGCCGAGCCCGTCGTGTGGAGCGCCCAGGGCGCCTGGTCGCGCGCGCCGGGCGATGTGCAGGCCCGCGCCCGCATCCACCTGCAAGCCCGCCCCCGGGTCTGGATGACCTGTCAGCGCTGCCTGCAGCCGATGGCTGTGCCACTGGAGGTCGACCGGACCCTGTGCTTTGTCGACGGTGAGGACGAGGCCGCGCGCCTGGACGAAGAGCGCGACGACGAAGACGTGCTGGCCTCGTCGCGCGCGTTCGATCTGGTCGGCTTGCTCGAGGATGAATTGATCATGGCCTTGCCGCTGGTGCCGCGGCACGAGACCTGTCCGCAATCCCTGCCATGGTCGGCTGGCCCGGAGCTCGAAGACGACGCCGCTGCCGCGCCGGCACATCCTTTTGCCGCGCTCGCGGCCCTCAAGACCAAGGACTGACGCTTCGGGCGCGGCGGCCCTGCCCGCAGGAAGAGCGCTTGGACGCCGAGCCTTCCTCATGGACGGCGCGGGGCAGGCCGGCGCAAACCTCCGCTGGGACGCTAGAATGCTGGGCTTTTCGCCTGTCGGGTACGTTTTGAGCGCAAGCGCGTTCATGCGGACAGTCCCGGTCAGGCCGGATGTTCATTCGCACGGCCGCGCCGCGTCCGGCATGTGCCCCCGAGGAGTTTCGTCATGGCTGTTCAGCAGAACAAGAAGTCGCCTTCCAAGCGCGGCATGCACCGCTCGCACAATGCGCTGAGCACTCCGGGCATCGCGGTCGAGCCCACCACTGGCGAGATCCACCTGCGTCATCACATCAGCCCGACGGGTTTTTACCGCGGCCGCAAGGTCGTCAAGACCAAGGCCGACGCCTGACCGGAGCCTTCGACGCTGTCGGGCCTCACCCGCGGTGTCCTGGTTTCGATGACGATCGTGGCATACGGGCGCCAGGCACCTGCGCGTGATGGGCAGTATCGACGCACGGTCTGACACGGTGGTCTGCGCTCCGGGCATGCCGGTGCGGATCGCCGTCGATTGCATGGGTGGTGACCACGGGCCGTCGGTCACCCTCCCTGCCTGCCAGTCCTTCGCCGCCCGGCACCCGGATGTGCGCCTGGTGCTGGTCGGGGACCCTCAGGTGCTGGGTGGAGCGGCCGCCTGGCCTGGATGCACGGTCGTTCCTGCCAGTGAGGTCGTCCGGATGGATGATCCGGTCGAGGTGGCGTTGCGACGCAAGCGCGATTCCTCGATGCGTGTGGCGATCTCACAGGTCAAGCCCGATGAGGGTGGCGCCTGCGCCGCCGACGCCTGCGTGTCGGCCGGCAATACCGGTGCGCTGATGGCGGTAGCGCGGCACGTGCTCAAGACCGTCGACGGCATCGACCGTCCGGCGATCGCCACCGTCATGCCCAACCGCGAGGGCCGGTACACCACCGTGCTCGATCTGGGCGCCAATGTCGACTGCAGTGCCGAGCATCTGCTGCAGTTCGCGCTGCTGGGCAGCGCGCTGGTCAGCGCGGTCGACGGCAAGCCCGAGCCGACGGTCGGCCTGCTCAACATCGGCGAAGAGGCGATCAAGGGCAGCGAGACGATCAAGCGGGCGGCCGAGTTGCTGCGCGAGGCCGGTGCAGCCGGCCGGATCCGCTTCCACGGCAACGTCGAAGGCAACGACATCTTCAAGGGCACGACCGACATCGTGGTTTGCGATGGCTTCGTCGGCAACGTGCTGCTGAAGACGTCGGAAGGCCTGGCCTCGATGCTGGGCGAGTTCATCCGGCAGGAGTTCGGCCGCGGGGTTTACGGGCGTCTGGCTGCCGTGGTGGCGCTGCCTGTGCTGCGTCGCTTCAAGGCACGGGTCGATCATCGCCGCTACAACGGTGCGGCGCTGCTGGGCCTTCGGGGTCTGGTCTTCAAGAGCCACGGCTCGGCCGATGCCTTCGCCTTCGAGAACGCGCTTGATCGCGCCTACGAGGCTGCGCGCAACCAGTTGCTGCAGCGCGTGCGCACACGCATCGCGCAGACGCTCGGCGCCCCCGCCGCGCAAACGTCGCCTTCTCAGCCCCCGTCGGCCGCGTCGCCTGCGGTCTGACCTCACCTCGATCTCCCTACCCGGACCGGATCGCCTCTCACCATGTCCGACTCTCGTCCGTACGCGCGCATCACCGGCACCGGGGGCTTCCTGCCACCGCGGCGGCTGTCCAACGACGACATGGCCGCGCTGCTCGCGCAGCGTGGGCTCGAGACCAGCGATGCCTGGATCGTCGAGCGCACGGGCATCCGGGCCCGTCATTTCGTCGACGACGGCGTGCAGGCCAGCGATTTGGCGGTCGAAGCGGCGCGGCGGGCGCTCGACGCCGCGGGCCGGCGCCCGGACGAGGTCGACCTGATCGTCGTGGCCACGTCGACACCGGACATGGTGTTCCCTTCCACCGCCACCATCGTCCAGCACAAGCTTGGCGTGGTCGGATGCCCGGCCTTCGACCTGCAGGCCGTGTGTTCCGGTTTCGTCTACGCGCTGTCCGTGGTCGATGCGATGGTGCGCAGCGGCAGCGCCCGCTGCGCGCTGGTGATCGGTGCAGAGGTCTTCTCCAGACTGCTCGACTTCGACGACCGCACGACCTGCGTGCTGTTCGGCGACGGCGCGGGCGCCGTCGTGGTCGAGGCCAGCCCCACGCCGGGCATCCTGGCCAGCGAACTGCACGCCGACGGTCGCCACGTCGGCATCCTGTGTGTGCCGGGCACCGTCGCCGGTGGCCAGGTGCGCGGCGATCCGCTGCTGAAGATGGACGGCCAGGCCGTGTTCAAGCTCGCGGTTTCCGCGCTCGACGCGGTGGCACGTGCCGTGCTGGACAAGGCCGGTCGGCAGATCGTCGATGTCGACTGGCTGATTCCGCACCAGGCCAACATCCGCATCATGCAGAGCACCGCGCGACGGCTCGGCCTGCCCCACGACAAGGTGGTCGTGACCGTCGACGAGCACGGCAACACCTCGGCGGCGTCCGTTCCGCTGGCGCTGGACGTGGCCGTGCGCGACGGCCGTATCCGGGCGGGCCATACCGTCATGCTCGAGGGCGTGGGCGGTGGCTTCACCTGGGGCGCCGTGCTGCTGGATTTCTGAGAGGACGTCCACACGCCGATGCCTCGCCACAGCGATGGCCTGCGCCAACGTGCAGGCCGCGCAGACCCTTCATCCGATGCCTGTCACGCCATGAAGCCTTTCGCTTTCGTCTTTCCCGGCCAGGGTTCCCAATCCGTGGGCATGCTCGACGCCTGGGGCGACCATCCCGCGGTGCGCGAGACCGTGCAGGAAGCCTCTGCCGCGTTGGGTGAGGATCTTGCGCGCCTGATGCGCGAGGGCCCGAAGGAGGCGCTGGACCTGACCACGAACACGCAGCCGGTGATGCTGACCGCGGCGGTGGCCTGCTACCGGGCCTGGCTGGCCGAAGGTGGTGCGGCCCCGGCGGCGGTGGCCGGTCATTCGCTGGGCGAGTACAGCGCGCTCGTGGCCGCGGGTGCGCTGACGCTGGCCGACGCCGTGCCGCTGGTGCGCCTGCGCGCGCAGGCCATGCAGGATGCGGTGCCGGTGGGCGTCGGGGCGATGGCTGCCGTGCTGGGCCTCGAGGCGCAGGCCGTGGTCGACGGCTGTGCACAGGCCGCCGCGGCGACGGGTGAAGTCGTGTCGGCGGCCAACTTCAACGACCCGAAGCAGGTCGTGATCGCCGGCACGAAGGCCGGGGTCGACAAGGCCTGCGAGATCCTGAAGGCCGCAGGGGCCAAGCGGGCTCTGCTGCTGCCGGTGTCGGCGCCGTTCCACTGCGCCCTGATGGCACCGGCCGCGCAGCGGCTGCGCGAGCGTCTGGCCGAGGTGCAGATCCGCACGCCCGACATCCCGGTCATCCACAACATCGACGCGGCGGCGCATCCCGATCCGCAGGCCTTGCGCGACGCGCTGTTCCGCCAGGCGGCCGGGCCGGTGCGCTGGGTGGACGTGGTGCATGCGCTGCGCTCGCGCGGGCTCGAGCATGTGCTCGAGTGCGGCCCGGGCAAGGTGCTGTCCGGCCTGGTCAAGCGCATCGACCCGGCCCTGGCCAGCGTGACGGTGTTCGACCCGCCTTCGCTGGCGCAGGCGCGCGAGATGCTCGTCTGATTTGACCGAGGCCGTCATTCGACCGACCTGCCGGCTCCCGCCGCCGCCTTGCGAGACAACGCTTTCCGCGACCCCACACACACCGCCGCCCGGAGCCTGACCCCATGAGCGAGACCTCGCCCCCGCCCCGCATCGCCCTCGTCACCGGCGCCAGCCGCGGCATCGGCCGGGCCATCGCGCAGACGCTGGCCCAGCAGGGGCTGCGTGTGGTGGGTACGGCCACGACGCCTGCAGGCGCGCAGGCGGTCGATGCACTGCTTGCGCCGCTGGGCGGACGCGGCATCGTGCTGGATGTCAACGACGCGGCCGCCGTCGACGCGGCGGTCGATGCCATCGTCAAGGCCGACGGCGGCCTGCACGTGCTGGTCAACAACGCCGGCATCACGCGTGACACGCTGGCGCTGCGCATGAAGGACGAGGACTGGGATGCCGTGCTCGACACCAACCTGAAGGCGGTGTTCCGGCTCAGCCGGGCCGTGCTGCGTCCGATGATGAAGCAGCGTCACGGACGCATCATCAACATCACCTCGGTCGTCGGGGCCAGCGGCAATGCCGGGCAGGTCAACTACGCCGCCGCGAAGGCCGGTGTGGCCGGCCTCACGCGCTCGCTCGCCCGCGAGGTCGGCAGTCGCCAGATCACGGTCAACTGCATCGCGCCGGGTTTCATCGCCACCGACATGACCGAGGTGCTCCCCGAGGCCCAGAAGCAGGCGCTGCTGCAGCAGATCCCGCTCGGCCGCCTGGGTGCGGCGGAAGAGGTGGCCCACGCCGTGGCTTTCCTGGCCTCGCCGCTGGCCGGCTACATCACCGGCGAGCAGTTGCACATCAACGGCGGGATGTTCATGCATTGAATCCCGGCGCGCGCGGGCCGGTCAGGCCCGCCGTTCAACCCTGCCCGTTGGCTCGCACGCCGGCCGGTAGAATCCCGACAATGATTTACTTTCTCCCTCTGGAGACGTCATGAGCGACATCGAAGCACGCGTCAAGAAGATCATCGCAGAACAACTGGGTGTGCCTGAAGGCGACGTCACGAACGAAAAGGCCTTCGTGGCCGACCTGGGCGCCGATTCGCTCGACACCGTTGAACTGGTGATGGCGCTCGAGGACGAGTTCGGCATCGAGATCCCCGACGAGGACGCCGAGAAGATCACCACCGTGCAACTCGCCATCGACTACGCCAAGTCGCACCAAAAGGCTTGAAGGTCGAAAGGCCCGGGCCCGCTGTCGGTGGCCAGGGCCTGCGCCATCACTGGAGGATCGTCCATTGAACAGGAGACGCGTCGTCGTGACCGGCCTCGGGCTGGTCAGCCCGGTGGGCAACACCGTGGCAGACGGTTGGTCGGCCCTGCTGGCCGGCCGTTCGGGCATCGCCCCGATCACCCGCTTTGACGCCTCGGCTTTTTCATGCCGGTTTGCCGGTGAGGTCAAGGGCTTCCGCATCGAGGATTACATCCCCGCCAAGGAAGCCCGGCACATGGACACCTTCATCCACTACGGCCTGGCGGCGGCCATGCAGGCCGTGC
>JBMTXX010000166.1:0-8221 GCA_049453935.1 Rubrivivax sp. | reverse complement strand
GGGGCCCCGGGGCCGCGCCCTCGGGCGCGGGCGGTGCGCTGCGTGTGCTGCACAGCCGCTCGCACCTGGAACCGGCGTTGCAGCGCTGGCTGCAGGCGCTGCCACTGCCGCTGCAGTGCGAGGCCGCCGGCAGCTCGCTGAAGTTCTGCCGCATCGCCGAGGGGCGTGCCGACCTGTACCCGCGCTTCGGACCGACCAGTGCCTGGGACACCGCCGCCGGCCAGTGCGTGCTGGAAGCCGCCGGCGGCCAGGTCGTCGACCGTGCCGGCCGGCCGCTGCGCTACGGCCCGGCGCGCGCGCTGCGCAACCCGGACTTCTTCGCACTCGGCGATGCCGGGCTGTGCGTGGGCATCGGATTGCCGCCGGTGGCGGCCTGAGAGCCAGCCCCCGGTGGCGAGCTGAGCGCCTGGCCGGCGGTCGCCGGCTGAGGGCCTGACCGCACGCCGGCCTGTCAGCCTCTCAGCGCGGGTAGGGCCGGGACATCGGCAGGTCCGGGTTCAGGCGCACGCCGAAGCCGGGGCGGTCCAGCGCACTGGCCTTCAGCCGGCCGCCGACCGGCACCGGCTCGTCCAGCAGCAGCGGCGTGAACATCGGCACCACCCGGTCGCCGGCCGGCGCCATCATCAGGAACTCGGCAAAGGGGCTGTTGGGCCGGGTGACGACGAAGTGGTAGCTGTAGACCGACGAGCCGTGCGGCACGACCATCACGTGGTGCGCGTCGGCCAGCGCGCTGATGCGGATCAGCTCGGTCAGCCCGCCGCACCAGCCGACGTCGGGCTGGATCAGGTCGCAGCAACCCATCTCCAGCAGCAGCCGGAAGCCCCAGCGCGTGGCCTCGTGCTCGCCGGTGGTGACCATCATGCCCGGCGGGGCGCGGCGGCGCAGTTCGGCACAGCCCCAGTAGTCGTCGGGCGGCAGCGGCTCTTCCAGCCATTTGAGGCCGTGCTCGCGCGCGCCGTGCATCAACCGGGTCGCGTAGGGCACGTCCAGGCTCATCCAGCAGTCCCACATCAGCCAGAAGTCGGGGCCGACGCGCTCGCGCATCTGCTGCAGCGCCGCCAGGTTGCGCCGCAGGCCTTCCTCCCCCTCGGCCGGCCCGTGGTGCAGCGGCATCTTGCCGCCAATGAAGCCCATCTGCTGTGCCAGATCGGGCCGCGGGCCGGTGGCATAGAAGATCAGCTCATCCCGCACCGGCCCGCCCAGCAGCGCGTGCACCGGCTCGCCGCGCACCTTGGCCAGCAGGTCCCACAACGCCAGATCCACGGCCGAGATGACATTGGTGACCAGTCCCTTGCGGCCGTAGAACAGGGTGGCGTGGTACATCTGGTCCCAGATGCGCTCGATCTCGGTGACGGGCCGGCCCTCGATGAAGCGCGCCAGGTGCTTCTCGACGATGAAGGCGCCGATCTCGCCGGCCGTCGTCACGCCCAGGCCGACGGTGCCGTCGCTGGCCTCGATCTCGACGACCAGTGTGCCCAGCACGTTCAGGCCGAAGGCCTGCCGGCTCTGGCGGTACTCGGGGTAGCGCGCCATCGGCGTGGCGACGTGGTCGTCGATCCAGTGCTCAGTGCCCTGGTCGTGGTAATCGGCGCCTCCACCGCGCACGGTGAGGGCGCGCACGTGACGTATCGTGGGCATGCGGCTCATCGGGCTGTCCTCCATGTCGTTTCGTGGGCCTGCGCAGGCACGTCAGGCCGTCTGTGGCCACCCTGCGGCCGCTGTATAAACAGCCGATGGATGATCTTCAAGGCAAGGTGGTGCTGATCACCGGGTCGAGCTCGGGCATCGGCGCCGCCGCGGCCCAGGCTTTCGCGGCGCATGGGGCACGCGTGGCCGTGCACGGCCACACGCAGATGGCGGCGGCCCGCGCGGTGGCGGCCAGCCTGACGGCCACGGGCGCCGACGCCGAGGCCTTCCAGGCCGACGTCGCCGACCCGGCGCAGGTGCGCACCCTGGCGCAAGCCGTGGTCGAGCGTTTCGGCCGCATCGACGTGCTGATCAACAACGCCGGTGGCTTCATCGTGCGCGCCGCGCTGATGGACGCGCCGCTGGAGCTCATCGACCGCGTTTTCCAGGTCAATGCGCGCTCGGCGCTGCTGCTGAGCCAGCAGGCCGTGGCGCAGATGCGGCGCCAGGGGGGTGGCGGCAGCATCATCCATCTGAGTTCGCAGTCGGCACGCGGCGGTGGCTCCGCAGGTGCCGGGCTGTACGCCTCGAGCAAGGGCTACCTCAACACGCTGACGCGCGCGATGGCGCGCGAGCTGGCGCCCGAAGGCATCCGCGTCAACGCCGTCTCGCCAGGCGTCATCCTCACGCCCATCCACGAGCAGCACACCAGCCCGGCCTTGCTCGAGCAGTTGCGCCAGACGATCCCGATGCAGCGCCTGGGCACGGCCGACGAGTGCACCGGCGCCATGCTCTTCCTGGCCAGCGCCCGGCTCTCGGGCTATGTCACCGGGCAGGTGCTGGAGGTCAACGGCGGCAGCGTGACGCCCTGAGAGGCTCTGCACCCTTCCCGCCCTTCTCGCCCCTGTCGCCCGTCTCCCAGGCCCGGCACCGGCGGCCGCGGTTGTCTCCTCTGGCCGCACGCCGATCGAAGCCGACCCGAGGGGCCCGAAGGCGATCAACCGCCCTGGACCAGTCGTGGCAACCACAGCACGAGATCGGGCACGTAGGCCACCAGCAGGATCACCGCCAACCACACGCCGATGAAGGGCAGCAGCATGCGGAAGGACTGCGCGTAGCCGATACCGGCGATGCGGCAGGCCACCATCGCCAGGATGCCCACCGGCGGCGTCACCGCGCCCAGCACCAGCAGCATGATGGTGACGATACCGAAGTGCACCGGGTCGTAACCCAGGTGGGCGATCATCGGCGCCATGATGGGCACGACGATGATCAGCGCCGGCACCGGCTCGAGGAAGATGCCCAGCGCGAAGAAGAAGCCGATCAGCAGCAGCATCGCCCAGTGCGGGTCTGAGGTGATCGACAACACCAGTTGCAGCGCCGCCTGCCCGGCGCCGGCGCGGCTCAGCACCCAGCTGAACAGCCCCGCACCGGCCAGCGTGACGAGCGCGCTGCCCGTCATGAAGGCGGCTGACGAGAAGTTGCGGTAGAGCGAGCCGGCCGAGTGCCGACGCCCGAACAGCCCGAAGAGCAGCGCGTAAAGCGCCGCCACAGCCCCGGCCTCGGTGGGTGTGAACACCCCCGACAGGATGCCGCCGATGATGATCAGCGGCATCACCAGCGCCG
This sequence comes from Rubrivivax sp., assembly GCA_049453935.1. Taxonomy (GTDB): domain Bacteria; phylum Pseudomonadota; class Gammaproteobacteria; order Burkholderiales; family Burkholderiaceae_C; genus Rubrivivax. The sequence continues at coordinate 4,969 of JBMTXX010000166.1, read as the reverse complement.
GCACGGCGCTGGACACCGCACGGCCGCGCTCGCCCCAGTCGGCCGGCGGGGTGGGTGCCGCACCCACACGCGGCGCGAGGAACCACACCAGTGCGAGCATCGCCAGACCGGCGAGCGCACCCGGCACGACGCCCCCCAGGAACAGGTCGCCGATGGACACGCCGGTGACCGAGCCGTAGATCACCGCGATGATGCTCGGCGGGATGATGGGCGCCACCATCGAGGCGCAGGAGGTCACGGCCACCGCGAAGTCAGGCCGGTAGCCCTCGCGCTTCATCGCCGGGATCATCATCGAGCCGATGGCCGTCAAGTCGGCCAGCGCCGAGCCCGAGATGGCGCCCATGAACATGTTGGTCAGGATGTTGGCCTGCGCCAGGCCGCCACGGACATGACCGATCAGCGCGCGCGACACCCGAACCAGGCGCTCGGTGATGCCCGACACCCCCATGAGCTCGCCGGCCAGCACGAACAGCGGCACCGCCAGCAGCGAGAAGTTGTCCAGCGCCTCGTAGTACTGCTGCGCCAGGATCAGCATCGGCAGCTGCCCGTCGAGCAGGATCTTCAGAATGGCCGACAGCGCCAGGCAGAAGCCGATGGGCACTCCCATGGCCATCAGCAACGCGAACACCGCCAGCATCCAGCCGAGGCTCACAGCTTGTCCCCCGTGGAGGTGCCCGCCTCCGGGCCCTGTCCCCAGGTCAGCAGGACGATCAGCGCCTCCAGCGCCGGGCCGACGGCCACCGCCAGGTAGACCGTCCACTTCGGGATCTCGAGCATCGGTGACATCTGGTGCCACACGCGGTCCATCAGCTGCACGCAGGCCACCGCCAGCAGTACGCAGAAGGCGATGCACACGGCATCACACAGCTGGAACAGCACGCGCCGGCCGCGCCCGCCCAGCAGCAGCTCGATGCCCTCGACGCGGATGTGCCCGCGCGCCCGGCCCACCAGGACCGAGGCCATCATCACACCCCACACCATCAGGCCGCGCACCAGTTCCTCGGCCCAGAACAGCGACTCGTTGAGTACGAAGCGGAAGAAGATCTGCAGCAGCACCAGGGAGAAGTACACCACCAGCATGGCCACTGCCAGCGCCTGTGTGCCGCCCTGCAGGGCGCGCACCAGCGGCGCCAGGCGCGGATGAAGGGCATGCACCGCCCCTGTCGGGGGCGGTGAGGCGGCGGCGGGCCCGGTCATGCGCGGGCGTCAGGCCCTGGCGGCGGCTTGGACGGCTTCGATCAGGGCCTTGCCCTTGGGGCCGGACTTGCGCACGAAGTTGTCCAGTACCGGGCCCATCTTGCTGCGGAAGCTGGCGATGTCGGGCTTGTCGTTGGCCTTGACGCGGCGTGCCAGTTCGTTCCAGGCGTCGGTCTGCGCGGTCAGGTTGTCGGCCCACATCTCCTTCTGCACCGCGCGCACGGCGTTGTCTCGGATGATCTTCTGCACATCGGCCGGCAGGCCGGCCATGCGCTTGGCGCTGGCCATCATCGACACCTCGGTGAAGATGTGGTGCGTCTTGCACGCAAAGCCCGCGACCTCGTAGATCTTGGCCGAGACGATGTAGTCGGCCGGCACCTCGATGGCGTCCACCACGCCGGTCTGCAGCGCGGTGTAGATCTCGCCGGCAGGAATGGGCGTGGGGTTGGCGCCCATCGCACGGGCCATCTCCACCCAGGTCGGGATCTCTGGCACACGCAGCCGGATGCCGCGCACGTCGTCGGCTTTGTGAATGGCCTTGCGCCCCAGGAAGACGCGGAAACCCGAGGCCCCCAGGCACAGGATCTCCACCCCCAGCGCGTCCTTGGCCATGGCGCTGACCTGCTGGCCCGTGGAGCCGTAGAGCACCCGGCTGACGTGGTCGAAATCGTTGAAGAGGAAGGGCATTGAGACGAAGCCCATGGGCGGCGTCCAGTTCGCCAGCGTGCCCAGGTCACTCCAGCACATGTCGAGCGTGCCCAGTTGCAGCGCCTCGGCCGACGTGCGCAGGTTGAAAAGTTGGGATGCCGGCTTGATGTCCACCGTCACCTGCCCGTTGGTCTGCGCCTTCACGCCGTCGGCGAAGCTCACCGCCGCCTTGTGGCCGATGTGGCTGGTGGGCATGTGGTGCGAGAAGACCAGCTTGATCGCGCCGGCCTGGGCGCGCGCGACATAGGGCGCGGCGACCACGGCGCCAGCGGCGGCGGCAGCGAAAGTGCGTCGATTGAGGGTCATCGTGTGTCTCCTTGGGTCTGGTTCGGGTTCAAGGTCTGAGGCCTGCGATGGCGTTCAGCGCACATGCCACGCCTCGGTCAGGGGCTTGGCGCCGGCGAGCTCGCCGTAGCTGGCCCCGGTGGTGCCGCCGGGGGGTGAGCCGACGTAGCGCTCGTCCACCGGCAGAGCCTGCGCCTGCCAGCGCACGTCACAAGACAGACGCACCCGCTGACGCTCGCAGTGGTTCTCGAGGGCGCCGTGCAGCGTGTACATGCCGAACACGACGAGGTCCCCCCGACCGAAGTCGGTGGTCAGCAGCCGGCAGCCGCGCGCTTGAGCGAAGGACAGCGCGTCCTGCGACAGCGTGGCCTTGCGCGAGGTGTCTTGCGCGACATCGAAGCCGATCATGGGCTCGATCAGGTCCTGGAAGCGGTGCGAGCCCTCGACGATGAACAGCGGCCCCTGCTCCACCGGCACGTCCCCGATGGCCATCCACACGGTGTAGACCTGGTCGTGTGCGCGGGTGAAGAAGGGGTAGTCGTAGTGCAGGCCCGTGGCGCGCCCGCGCACGCCGGCACGCAGGAACATGTAGTCGTGCGGGCGCGGCGCCTGACCGATGACCTGGCGCATCACGGCGTGCATGGCCGGCCCGTGCGTCAGCCGGCGCAGGGCCGGGCCTTCGCTGACGGACTGCCAGAACGCGCCTCGGCTCGACACCAGTTCGTCACGCCGGCTGCGGCCGGAGAAGATGCCGAGCTCGGCCGGCTCGAGCAGTTCGCCCACCGAGGCCAGACGGCCGAACACCTCACTTCTGGCCGCATCGACGATATCCGTGTCGAGGACGCCCCGCAGGTACAGATAGCCCTCGTCCCGCAGCCGGGTGGCCAGGGTGTCAGGCTCGCCGAGCGCCTGCGCGCTGTCACGCAGGACCCCCAGGCAGGCTTGCGGCACGGCCAACCCCTGGACCTTGCAGCGGCCGTGCAGATCGTCCGATGGGCCAGAAGTTGCGACGGCGTCCCGGTCAGGACCGAGCGCGGCCGAGGCCTCTGCCAGCGCAGGGCTCGAGCTCATGTGGATGTTCTCTCCTTGTCTCCTGCGCTGAATGTATGCCGGCGCGCGATACGATTCCAATCACACTTTGTCGATCACCGATAACCATATGGAATTCCCTGAAGCCCCTGAACTGCTGACACCGGGCGTCGCTCGCCTCGTCAACCGTCTGCGGCTGAAGCACCTGGAGCTGCTGGCGCTGCTGGGTGACACCCCGGTGCTGCACGTCGCCGCGAAACAACTCAACGTGTCGCAGCCGGCCACGACCAAGATGCTGGCCGATCTGGAGACCACCTTCGGCTTTGCGCTGTTCGAGCGCCATGCGCGCGGCTTGCGGGCCACGCCGCTGGGCCAGCAGGTGGTCGATTACGCGCGGGCCGTGCGTCGCATGACCACAGCCTTCGTCGAAGACCTGGACAACCGGCGTCGTGGCGGAGGGGGCAGGCTGGTCGTGGGCGCCATCATGGGCTCGGCACCAGACGTGCTGGCGCAGGCCGTGGCGCAGCTCAAGGCACGCCGGCCCCTGCTGCACCTGCGCATCGTCGGCGAGACGAGCGACCAGATCGTCGAGCTGCTCGAGCAGGGCGAGATCGAGCTCGCCGTGGGCCGTCCCGCCCGGGCCGAAGACCTGCGGCACTTCAGTTTCACGCCGCTGGCCAACGAACAGATGGTGCTGGCCGTGCGCCGAGGGCACCCGCTGCTGCGCGGCCAGGCGCTGGACCTGCCGACGCTCGTCCCCTGGCCCTGGGTGCTGCAGCCGCCCAGCAGCCCCTCGCGCCAGCTGTTCGAGACCGAGCTGGCGCTGGCCGGCGTGGCCTCACCGGCCAACGTCGTCGAGTGTTCGTCGGTCTTCGCGGTGCTGCAGCTGATCCAGGAGACGGACTCGGTGGCGGCGGTGTCGGAGTCGGTCGTGCGCGACCACGTCCGCGCGGGCCTCATCGCGGTGCTGCCGCTGCGCTTCGGCCAGGAGTTGCGCAGCTTCGGCATCCTCAGCCGTCGCGGCGAAGCACTGTCGGAGGCGGCGCAGGACTTTGCCGGCTGCCTGCGCGAGGTGGCGCGGACGACTTCAGGAGGCGCCGCCGAGGCGCCGGCGCGGCGCGGAACACGGGGGCGAAAAGCGCCGGCCCAGGAGGCCCAGGCTTGACCTGCGCTGCGGGCCCCTGCGCGTGTTCAACCCGGGTTGTGCGTCAGGTCCCGCAGGTGGGTCGGCCCGACCTGCGCCTCGATGCGCTGCATCAGGGCACGGCAGGCGCCAAGCGCGGCCAGCCCTTCCAGCACCACGAACATCGGCCCGACCAGCAGCCCCACCAGATCGTCGGCGAAGGCAGGCTTGCGGCCCTCGTAATAGTGGCCGATGAACTGGATCAGCCATCCCAGCGCGAACAATCCCACGCCCCAGCCCACCCAGGCGGCGCTGGCATGACCCAGCCACTGCGCCGCACCGATCAGCACGGCCATCACACCCGTGACAGCCACCTGGAGCGCCCATTCGCCACGGGTCAGGTACCACAACGCGGTGACCGCGTACAGCATCCAGGCAGGGGTGAGCGCCCAACCCGCCACGTGCACCACCGGATGTGACAGCAGCACCCCGATGCCGAACACGATCATGGGCACTCCCACGAGATGCGTCTGGATGTTGCGCCGGTCGCGGTGATAGGCGGCGTACTGGGTCAGCAGCGTTTGCGCGGGACGTAGGGGCGTGGGCATGGCGGGGCCTCCTGATGGC
>JBMTXX010000165.1:0-8264 GCA_049453935.1 Rubrivivax sp. | reverse complement strand
CTTGAACACCTCGCGCGCCACCCGAAAGCCGTCGACGCCCGCCGGCATGCCGCCGTAGACGGCTGCCTGCAGCAGCACCTCGCGGATCTCGTCGCGGGTGACGCCGTTGTTCAGTGCGCCCTTGACGTGCAGTTTCAGCTCATGCGGCCGGTTCAGGACGGCCAGCATGGCCAGGTTCAGCAGGCTGCGGTCGCGGCGGCTCAGGCCGGGCCGGTTCCAGATGCCGTGCCAGCAGGCCTCGGTGACAAGCTCCTGCATCGGGCGGTTGAAGTCGTCGGCGCTGGCGATGGCGGCGTCGACGTATTCGGCGCCGAGCACCTCGCGACGCGTCTTCAGGCCTTGTTCGAATGCGGTGGGTTCCATGGTCGTTCCTGTGGAGGGGGCAGAGGGTGTGGCGCCGGCGGTCGCACTCGAGGACGTGCACAGCGCGGCGCCGCTGGGGGCAGGCAGATTCCAACACGGCCGGCGCGGATCCGCGTGGCGCGCCCGAAACCGTGCGGGGGAGAGCACCGTCGGCCTGGCTTCATCTGCGCTTAAGGCTGCCGGCCGAGGATGTGGTCCTTGTCTGGAGCCCCCATGCCTGTCACCGCTGCCGTCGGTCATCCCCGGCCCGCACCGATCGATGTCCTGATCCGATCGCTCGCCTCACCGTCCCATGCCGGCGGGCTGGAGGACGGCGTGCCCGAGCCATCCGCTGCATCGATGCCTGCCGACGGGCTCACCGTCCATGCGCCGGGCTCGCTGGATCGGCAGGCGGTCGAGCGTTTCGTCGCCGCCGTCTACCGCGACCGGTTCGGGGCCGACGTGTCTGCCTTTGCACCCGTGCTGGTGTCACGCCGGGGGCCGGACGGCACCTTTTGGGCGGCGGCGGGCTACCGACCGGCGAACGCAGGCGCGCTGTTCCTCGAGCGCTATCTGGACGCGCCGGTCGAGCACGCGCTGGGCGCGCCCCGCTCGCAGATCGTCGAGGTCGGCCATCTGGCGGCTTGCCGTGCCGGCGAGGGGCGCCGGCTGATCCTGCAACTGGGCCCCTGGCTGGCGCGCAACGGTTTTCGATGGGCGGTCAGCACGATGACCGAGGAATTGAGGCATCTCTTCCGGCGGCTGGGCGTGGCGCAGCGTGCGCTGGGCGTCGCCGATCCGGGTCGGCTGGGGGATGCAGCCACGGGCTGGGGCCGCTACTACGAGCACCACCCCATCGTGGTGGCCAGCGCGATCGGCCCGGCGCTCCAGGCCCGTGCACGTCGGGAGCGCCACTCGTGACGCGCCTGCCTCGCGACACCCGCGTGCTCGCCACGCTGCTGGACAACGGGCCGGACTTCATCGCCCTGGACGAGGCGGCAGCCGAGGCCGGCATCGTCCATGTGCCGCTGCCGCTGTTCTTCACGCCAGCCCAGCGCCTGCACGCCTTGCAGGCCGCCGGCGTGGACACGCTGGTGACCGCCGCAGGCGTCGAGCGTCTGCCCTTCGCCCCGGTCCCGCTGCCGGCGGGCACGTCCAAGATCACCTTCACCTCGGGCACCACCGGCACGCCCAAGGGCGTGTGCCTGGGCGCAGACGCGATGCGCGCGGTGGCGGATGGTCTGGCCACGGCCACGGCCGGGCTGGGCATTGCACGCCACCTGAACGTCCTGCCCTTTGCGGTGCTGCTGGAGAACATCGCCGGCGTGCTCGCGCCGCGCCGTCAAGGCGTCGAGGTGGTCTCGCCGTCGCTGGCCGACGTGGGCTTGACGGGCTCTTCGGCGTTCGATCCGGCGCGCTTGCACGCCGCCGTGCTCCAGCACCGCGCCGACAGCCTGATCCTGCTGCCGCAGATGCTCAGAGCCTGGGTGGCCTATCTGGGGGCGACCGGACAGCGAGCGCCGGCCGGGCTGAAGCTCGTCGCCGTGGGCGGCGCACCGGTCGGCGCCGCGCTGCTGCAGGCCGCGCATGCGAAGGGGCTGCCCGCCATGGAGGGCTATGGCTTGTCCGAAGCGGCTTCGGTCCAGACCTTGAACCTGCCCGGGGATTGCCGGCCGGGCAGTGTCGGCCGGCCGCTGCCGCATGCCCAGGTGCGTGTGGCAGCCGACGGAGAACTGTGGGTGGCCGGGAGCCTGTTCAAGGGCTATCTGGGCGGTGCCGCCGCTGGCATGGATGGCGCGCCGTCATCCCCCTGGTGGCCTACCGGCGACCTCGGCCGCATCGATGCCGACGGCCATGTCCACGTCGAGGGGCGCAAGACCCACCTCATCATCACCGCCTTCGGTCGCAACGTCAGCCCCGAATGGGTCGAAACCCGGCTGCGATCGCACCCGGCGGTGGCGCAGGCCGTCGTCTTCGGCGAAGGCCAGGTGATGCTCAGCGCGGTGCTCTGGCCGACGGTGGCGGGTGGGGATCTGGCGGCCGCTGTCGAGTCGGCGAACGCCGACCTGCCCGACTACGCCCGCATCGGGAACTGGACGGTCGCACGCGCGGCCTTCGAGCCCGCCACCGGCATGGCCACGGCCAATGGCCGACCGCAGCGCGCGGCGATCCACGCGCTGCATGCCGCCGACCTGCAGACGAATCGACAACCCTGAACTCAACTGAAATGGAGTGACGTGAACTTCTTCAACACCCTGGTCGATGAGACCGCACAAGCGCGCCTGACCCTGCTGGGCACCCCGATCATCCAGGGGGTGCTGATGCGGGGCCAGGTGTCTCTGCCGAGTTATGTGGCCTTCCTGACGCAGGCCTACCACCATGTCCGTCACACGGTGCCCTTGCTGCAGGCCACCCGGGCTGCGCTGCCTGCCAGGCTGTCGTGGCTTCACCCGGCGCTGGACGAGTACATCGAGGACGAGACCGGTCACGACGAGTGGATCCTCGACGACCTGCGCGCCTGCGGCGCCGACGACCTGGCGGTGCGGCATGGCCGCCCCGCCCATGCCACCGAGGTGATGGTGGCCTACGCCTACGACACCATCGCCCGCGTCCACCCGCTGGGCTTCTTCGGCATGGTGCACGTGCTGGAAGGCACCAGTGTGTCGCTCGCCTTGCGCGCGGCCGACGCCATTCAGGCGCCGTTGGGTTTGCCGAACTCGGCGTTCACCTATCTGCGCAGCCACGGCACGCTGGACCAGGCGCACACGGCGTCCTTCGCCCTGCTGATGGACCAGATCGACGACGCGGCCGACCGTCAGGCCATCGTGCATGCGGCGCGCGCCTTCTACCGGCTGTATGGGGACGTCTTCCGGAGCCTGCCCATGCCGCAGGACACGGCGATCGAGGAGGCCGTGGCATGAGAGCCAGCCAGGCGCGCGTGCTGCTGACCGGCGCCAGCGGCGGGATCGGTCAGGCGATGGCCGACACCTTGCGCCGGGCCGGCGCGGCGGTGCTGGGCGTGGGCCGCCATGACGCGGTCGGGGGTGTTCCCTGGGTGCGCGCCGACCTGACCACGGAAGAAGGGGTGGAGACGACGGCCCGTTCGGCCGCGGCCTGGGGGGCGGATGTCGTCGTCCACGCTGCGGGCGTGCCGGGGTTCGGCGCGCTGGGCGCGATGTCGCCGGCGCGCATGGGGGCCGTGTTGCAGGCCAATCTTCTGGCGCCCATGTGGCTCACCCAGGCCTTGCTGCCGCACCTGCTGCAGTGTCCGAAAGCGCAGGTCGTCTTCGTCGGCTCGGCGCTGGGCCGCATCGGTGTGCCGGGCTTCAGCGTCTACGGTGCGAGCAAGGCGGGCCTGCACGGCTTTGCCGAAGCCTTGCGACGCGAACTCGCGGACACCTCGGTGAAGGTGCAGATCCTGGGCCCGCGCAGCACGCGCACGGCTTTCAACGATGCGGCCGTGCGGGCCCAGCAGCAGGCCACCGGCACCGCAAGCGATGAACCGCAGACCGTCGCCCTGGCGCTGCTGCGGCTGATCGAAAGCGAGGCGCCCGAGCGTTTCATCGGCTTCCCGGAGCGGCTGGCGGTGCGGCTGAACGGCGCACTCGGCTCGCACATGGACGGCAGCTTCGCGCGCCACCGTCGTCATCTCTTCCATCCTGAAGGTGTCAGAACATGAAAGCACTCATCGGCCTGTGGGCCGTGCTGCCGATCTGGGCGGCTGCCGCGCCCGTCGACGATGCCGTGGCCCGGCTGCAAGGCGACTGGGAAGTGATCCGTTACCAGACACCTGCAGGCGAGCGGGAGCGGCGTTTCGAAGCCCTGGCTGCGCGCGCCCACGAGATCACGCAATCCTTTCCGGGGCGCAGTGAGCCGCTGATCTGGGAGGGCATCATCGTCAGCTCCTGGGCCGGCGAGAAGGGCGGATGGGGGGCGCTGAGCCTGGTCAAGCAGGCCAAGGTGCTGTACGAGCAGGCGATCCAGATCGACGGCAAGGCGCTGGACGGATCGGCCCACAACAGCCTGGGTGTGCTGTATTACAAGGTGCCCGGCTGGCCGCTGGGCTTCGGCGACAAGGACAAGGCGCGTGAACACCTGCGCAGTGCGCTGGTGCTGAACCCCACGGGCATCGACGCCAACTACTTCTACGGGGAATACCTGGTCGAGATCGGCCAGAAGGATCAGGCCGTGCCGTATCTCGAACAGGCCCTGCAGGCGCCCGCACGCCCCGGGCGCCACATCGCCGACACCGGCCGTCGCGACGAGGCCCGGGCCTTGCTGGCAAAGATACGCTGAGGGCCCGCGTCCGGTGACCGTGCCGGCACGGTGCCCACCGCCGGCATCAGCGCCTCGTCACGCCGGCCCGAGCGTGGCCACCACGCCGACGCCGTCGGGGCCGGCGCCGTGGCGCAGGCGCAGGCCATGCAGCGAGGCGATACGCTGGGCGATCGACACACCGAGCCCGCTGCCGCTCTCGTCCTGGCCTTCGCCGCGCCAGTAGCGCTCGCCCAGGCGGGCCAGCACCTGCGGTGTCAGCGGCGGGCCGGCGTTCTCCACCGACAGGCCACGCGTCATGAACCGCAGCGTGACCGTGCTGCCCTCGGGGGCGTAACGCACGGCGTTGTCCAGCAGGTTGCGCAGCAGCACCGTCAGCAGGCCTGCATCGCCTTGCAACGCGAAGGCAGCAGGCTCGCCTTCCATGGCCATCTCGATGTGACGGCGGTCGGCCAGGGGCAGCAGGTCGCTGATCACCTGCTCGACGATCGGGGCCCAGACCACGGGCCGGGCGTCGCGCAGCGTCTGCGTGGCTTCCAGCCGCGACAGCGACAGCATCTGCGTGACCAGCCGGTCCATGCGCGCCAGGCCTTGCTCCATGCGGGTCTCGGCCTCGCGTCGCGCGGCGCCGTCGGCGGCGGCGCGCAGCACGTCCCACTGCGCGCGCAGCACCGCCAAAGGGGTGCGCAGTTCATGCGCCGCGTCCGCGGTGAAGCGCCGCTCGCGCGCCAGCATCGAGTCGATGCGCGCGAACAGGGCGTTCATCGCCGACACCAGGGGCACCAGGTCGGTGGGCAGCGATGCCGTTCGCAGGTGATGCAGGTCGTCGGGGCTGCGCGCCTGGAGTTCTTCGGTCAGGCTGCGCACCGGGACAAGCACCCTGCGCAGGCCCCAGGTCATCGAGATCAGCAGTGCCGGCAGCACGAGCAGCCAGGGCAGCAACTGGCTCGCCACGAAGTTCATGACCACCTCGTCCCGCTCGTCCAGGCGTTGGCCGGCCGCGATCAGACGCTGACCCTGAGGGGAGTGCAGATAGTAGACGCGCCAGTCGTCCTGACCGATCTTCAGTTCGAGGAATCCCGTGGCCTGTGCCCGATAGGGCAACTGGGAGCCCTCCCGGTCGACCATCATGGGCTGGCCTTCGGCGTTCCAGACGGCGACGGCCAGGTCGCTGAGGTCGGCCTCGCCGCGAGCGTGGCCGTTCTGCGCAGCCGATGGCGCGGTGTCGACGACGTCGCCCGTGACGGACTGCACCTTGCGGGCCAGCCGGATGATCTCGGTGTCGAAGAGCTCGTCGATCTCGTGTCGCGCGCGGTCGGCCGACACCCAGGCGGCGACCGACCACACCAGTGCGGCGCTCAGCAACACCACCCAGAAGAGCCGGCGCTGCAGGCTCATGTCAAGTCCCGGGCCGCGCCCAGCGCGTAGCCGACGCCCCTGACGGTGCGCACGATCCCGGGCGCGATCTTGCGACGCAGGTGATGCACGTGCACCTCGAGCGCGTTGCTTTCGGGCTCGGTGCCGCCCCAGTCGTAGAGCTTGTCGTGCAACTGCGCTTTCGACAGCACGCGTTCGGGCTGCATCAGCAGCGCCTCGAGCAGGGCGAGTTCGCGTCCCGTCAGCTCGACCGGCCTGCCTTGCCAGTGCACCGATTTGCCGGACGGGTCGTAGGCCAGCGCGCCATGCGTCCAGACCGGTTGCGGGCGACCGCGGGCGCGGCGCAGCAGGGCCCGCAGCCGCGCGGCGATCTCCGGTGTGGCGATGGGCTTGACCAGGTAATCGTCGGCCCCGTGGTCCAGCCCGTCGATGCGTTGATCGGTTCCGTCGCGTGCCGTGAGCACCAGGATGGGCAGGTCCACACCGCGGGCGCGCCAGCGCCGCAACCACACCACACCGTCTTCCCCGGGCAGCCCCAGATCCAGCACCATGGCGTCGTAGGCGGCGCCGCGCAGCGCGGCGTCGGCCTGCGCGCCGTCACGAAACCCGTCCACGGCGTGCCCGTGCAGCTTCAGCCCCTCGGCCAGCGCCTGCCCGAGTGCCGGGTCATCCTCGACGATCAGCAATCTCATGCGCAGGATCGTAGCCCGAACACCTGCACGGTGCGGCTGTCGGGCCCCGGGATGCTGCCCGCGGCGGATGGGGATGGCGCCCGGGGCGTTCAGCAGATCCGCGGCAGCGCTTCGGCCGCCGGCCAGTCGACCAGCCGCATCGCCCCCAGCGCGGTGCGCATCTGCACGAAGCCGTCGGGGTCCTCGACGGCCTGGCCGATGCGCGCGGCCTGTCGGCCCAGCGGGTGGGCGCGCAGCGCGCATAGTGCGGCCTCGGCCTGGCTGGGCTCCACGGCGGCCACCAGCACACCCTCGTTGGCGAGCTGCATCGGCTCCAGGCCCAGCAGCTCGCAGGCCGCGCGCACCGGCTCGGGCACCGGCACGGCGGCCTCGTCGATCTCGATGCCGACGCGCGCGCTGCGGGCGAACTCGTGCAGCAGCGCCGCCAGGCCGCCGCGGGTGGGGTCGCGCAGCGCGTGGACTGCGCCTTCGGGCACGGCGGCCAGCAGTCCGGCCACCAGGTGGTGGAGCGGCGCGGAGTCGGACACCAGGTCGGTGTCGAAGCCCAACGACTCGCGGCGCGACAGGATGGCCGCGCCGTGGCGGCCGATCGGGCCCGACAGCAGCAGCGCGTCGCCCGCGCGCACACGCGCCGCCGAGAGCTCGCGGCCCGCCGGCAACGTGCCCAGGCCGGTGGTGGCGATGAAGACGCCGTCGCCCTTGCCACGCTGGACGACCTTGGTGTCGCCGGCCACCACCGGCACACCGGCCTCGCGCGCGGCCCGGCCCATGGAGCCGACGAGGCGACGCAGGTCGGCCAGCTTCAGGCCCTCTTCGAGGACGAAGCTGGCGGTCAGCGCCACGGGCATGGCGCCCATCATCGCGACGTCATTGACGGTGCCGTGCACCGCCAGGCTGCCGATGTCGCCCCCGGGAAAGAACAGCGGGTCGACGACGTGGCCATCGGTGGCCACGACCAGCCGCTGCCAGGCTGGCGCCGCGAGCACGGCCCCATCGTCCAGCGCTGACAGCGCGGGGTTGCGCAATGCGGGCAGGAAAAGTTGCTCGACCAACTGCCGCGCCAGCCGCCCGCCGCTGCCATGGCCGAGCTGCACCCGCCCGCGGCGCAGGTCCAGGGGAGGCAGGCCGTCGGACCAGGTCAATGGGCACTCCGGTGGGTGGGCGCGGGCGGGCTGGGCTGCTGGGTCGGGATCCCGACAGGCGGGGTGTGGGACCGCGCGGGCGCTTCGACAGGCTCAGCGTGAACGGTGGGAGGGGTGTTGACAGGTTCAGCGCGAACGGCGGTTGGCGCTTCGACAGGCTCAGCGCGAACGGTGGGTGGAGCGTTCGCAGGTTCAGATCGAAAGGTGGCGGGCGCTTCGACGGGCTCAGCGTGAGCGGTGGGTGGAGTGTCGACACGTCCAGCGTGAAACGTGGCTGGCGCTTCGACAGGCTCAGCGCGAACGGTGAGAGGGGTGTCGACACGTTCAGCGAGAACGGCAGTTGGCGCTTCGACGGGCTCAGCGCGAACGGTGGGTGGCGCCTCGACAGGCTCGGCGTGAGCGGACGTTGGCGCTTCGACAGGCTCAGCGCGAGCCG
>JBMTXX010000164.1:0-8297 GCA_049453935.1 Rubrivivax sp. | reverse complement strand
GCTGTACTTGGTGCCGAGGTAGAACACGTGACCGACCTCGATGCCACGCTGGATGGCCAGGAGCCCCTTGCCGTCGGGTGAAGGGTCCCCCTCGACGACGTTGCGCAGGTCGGCCACCTGGTCGGGCTCCGGCAGGTCGCGGCCCCAGTTCACGCCGGTCAGGTGGAAATCGGCGTCGTTGGCGCCGCAGACGAAATCGCTCATCGCGGCCACGGTACGGTCGGCCACCACGCGCACCGCGCGACGCGTACCCACCGGCCCGAGATACCCGGGCTTGCACCCGAAGTGCTCCTCGATCTCGGCCACCGTGGCAAAGCGAAAACCTCCCTTCAGCCCCGGCACCTTGCCCGCCTTGACCTCGTTGAGGCTGTGGTCACCGCGCAGCAGCAACAGCCACACCGTGACACCGGCCGGCCGTCCCTGTGCGTCGACGTCGTCGGTGGCGAGCACCAGCGACTTGATCGTCGACGACAGCGGCAACCCCAGGAAAACCGCCACGTCGGCGCAGGTGCTCTTGCCCGGCGTGGGGGTCTTGACCATCGGCTGCGAAGCGGCGGCTCGAGGCGTCTGTGGCGCCAGCGCTTCGGCGAGCTCGATGTTCGCAGCGTAGTCGCTGTCCGGACAGTAGACGATGGCGTCTTCACCGGTCTCGGCAATCACCTGGAACTCGTGCGACAGATCCCCGCCGATGGCCCCGGTGTCGGCGGCCACCGCCCGGTACTCCAGGCCGAAGCGGTCGAAGATGCGTCGATAGGCGTCGAACATCTGCTGGTAGCTGCGCGCGGCGCCCTCACGGTCGCGATCGAAGGAGTACGCGTCCTTCATCGTGAACTCGCGCCCGCGCATCAGACCGAAGCGGGGGCGGCGCTCGTCGCGGAATTTGGTCTGGATGTGATAGAAATTCTTCGGCAACTGCTTGTAACTGCGCAGCTCCTGGCGGGCGATGTCGGTGATCACCTCCTCGCTGGTGGGCTGGATCACGTAGTCGCGCTCATGGCGGTCCTTCACGCGCAGCAGTTCCGGGCCCATCTTGCCGAAGCGGCCGGTTTCCTGCCAGAGTTCCGCTGGCTGCACCACGGGCATCAGCAACTCGACCGCGCCGGCGCGGTCCATCTCCTGGCGGATGATGGCCTCGACCTTGCGGATCACCCTCAAGCCCATGGGCATGTAGTTGTAGATGCCGGCAGCCAGGCGCCGGATCATGCCGGCGCGCAGCATCAGCCGATGGCTGACCACCTCGGCGTCCGCAGGCGCCTCTTTCAGCGTCGCGACGAAGAACGAACGGGCTTTCATGGGCAGGCGTCAGGGCAGGAGGCGCCAGACCTGGCGCGAATCGGCCCGCAGTGCAGGCCGAAGATGACCACCTCAGCCGCATCCGGGAAAGCGAGTGTGCGCCTGCCGGGACCGGGGGTGCAATAATGATTTCAAGTTTGAAATCGGGGTGTGATTATGCTCGACCGGGAAGGCTTCAGGCCGAACGTCGGCATCGTCCTGCTCAATGCGCGCAACCAGGTGTTCTGGGGCAAACGGCTGCGGACGCACTCGTGGCAGTTTCCTCAGGGCGGCATCAAGCACGGGGAGACGCCTGAGCAGGCGATGTTCCGTGAACTCCACGAGGAAGTGGGGTTGCTGCCCGAGCACGTGCAGATCGTCGGGCGCACGCGCGACTGGCTGCGTTACGAGGTGCCGGAGCATTTCATCCGCAAGGATGCACGCGGGCACTACCGCGGACAGAAGCAGATCTGGTTTCTGCTGCGGCTGCTGGGTCGCGACAGTGACATGAATCTGCGCGCGACCGACCACCCGGAGTTCGACGCCTGGCGCTGGAACGAGTATTGGGTACCGCTCGAGATGGTCATCGAGTTCAAGCGCAGCGTCTACGAACTGGCACTGACCGAGTTGTCCCGATACCTGCCTCCGCCGCCGGCACTACGACGTCCCGCCGGCGCGGGCTTGCGAGGCGCACACCGTCCGGCAGGCGGCGCCGATGGCTGGTTCACGAGCCCGCATTCGCCCGCTTCCGAGATGAAGGATCAGTGACCGCGTGCCATTGTTGGCTCGTATCGGGCCCGGTGCGCACCACCCCTGAAGGCACCGCCGCAAGCCTCTTCGTGTCTCGACCACACCCAGGCTGAAACGGAGGCCTGCGCTTCGGGTGTCGAGAGCGCCCGACGGCTCAGCCCAGGACCATGTTGTCGCGATGGATCAGTTCGGGCTCGTTCGCGTAGCCCAGCAGTCCGGCGATCTGTGACGATGGCTTGCGCGCGATGAGCCGCGCTTCGGCGCTGGAGTAATTGGCCAAGCCACGTGCGACGGCCGAGCCATCGGGTGCCCGCACCGCGATCACGTCACCACGTGCGAACTCGCCGGTGACCTGGTGCACGCCGATGGGCAGCAGGCTCTTGCCTTCTTCGCGCAGCTTGCGCACCGCACCGTCGTCCACCACCACGGCACCGCGCAGCTGGAGGTGGTCCGCCATCCACTGCTTGCGCGCGGCAAGCTTCGGCGTGCTGGCCACCAGCAGGGTGCCGATCGGCTCACCGGCGACGAGTCGCAGCAACACGTCGGGCTCCCGCCCCCAGGCGATGACCGTGCTGGCGCCACTGCCGGCGGCGCGGCGCGCAGCCAGGATCTTGGTGATCATCCCTCCCCGGCCGATGTGCGAACCTGCGCCGCCAGCCATGCGCTCGAGTTCGGGGTCGCCCGCCACCGCCCGGTCGACGAAACGGGCGGCAGGGTCCTTGCGGGGGTCAGCCGTGTACAGACCGCGCTGATCGGTCAGGATGACCAGCGCATCGGCCTCGACGAGGTTGGCCACGAGAGCGCCCAGGGTGTCGTTGTCGCCGAACTTGATCTCGTCGTTGACGACGGTGTCGTTCTCGTTGATGACGGGGATGACCTGCAGTTGGAGCAGGGTCAGCAGGGTCGAGCGCGCATTCAGATAACGCTCGCGGTCGGCCAGATCGGCGTGGGTGAGCAGCACCTGGGCACTGGCCATGCCCAGCGCGCGCAACTGGGTCTCGTAGACCTGGACGAGGCCCATCTGGCCGACGGCAGCGGCGGCCTGAAGCTCGTGCAGTTCCTTCGGCCGCGTGGTCCAGCCCAGACGCTTCATGCCCTCGGCAATGGCGCCGCTCGACACCATCACGACCTCGCGGCCATCACGCGCCAGCGCAGCCAGTTGGCGCGTCCACTGACCGATGGCCTGCGCGTCGAGCCCACGGCCCTCGTCGGTGACCAGGCTCGAGCCGACCTTGACGACGATCCGGCGCGCGGCGCTCAGCGGCGTGTCATTCACGAGACGGGCCTCCGGATCCAGCGTCATTCGGACAGCGCGACGTCCTCGAAACGGACGTCGGGCTCGCCCACACGCGGCAGGCCTCGCGCCGCAGCGACATGGGCAAAGGTGTCACGAACCAGGCTGTCCAGGCCCTGGCGTGCCAGCGCCGAGATGGCGAACACCGGCCCCTTCCAGCGCAGGCGACGCACGACGTCGCGGATTCGTGCCTCGCGCACGTCCTCGGGCAGCATGTCGATCTTGTTCAGCACCAGCCACCGTGGCTTGGCTGCCAGGGTCTCGTCGTAGGCCTTCAGTTCCTTGGCGATGGCGCGGGCCTGCACCACAGGATCGACCGCGTCGTCGAAAGGTGCCACATCGATGACGTGCCACAGCAACTGGGTGCGCTGCAGGTGGCGCAGGAACTGGTGTCCCAGACCAGCGCCTTCCGAGGCCCCTTCGATCAAGCCAGGCACGTCGGCGACGACGAAGCTCTGGTCAGGCCCGACGCGCACGACCCCCAGATTGGGATACAAGGTGGTGAAGGGGTAGTCGGCGATCTTCGGCCGGGCATTGGAGATCGCAGCAATCAGTGTGGACTTGCCCGCGTTGGGCATGCCGAGCAAGCCCACGTCCGCCAGCACCCGCAATTCCAGCCGCAGCTTGCGCGCCTGCCCCGGCCAGCCCGGCGTCTTCTGCCGAGGGGCTCGGTTGGTGCTGGTCTTGAAATGCAGGTTGCCGAAGCCGCCGTCGCCGCCCTTGACGATCAGCACCCGCTCGCCCGGCGACAACAGTTCGAACAGGCGCTCTCCGGTGTCGGCATCGCTGCCGATCGTGCCCACGGGCATGCGCAAGACCAGATCGTCACCTGCGGCGCCGAATTGGTCCGAACCCCGGCCGGATTCACCGTTGCGCGCATTGAAATGTCGCGTGTAGCGGAAGTCGACCAGCGTGTTCAGGCCTTCGTCGGCAACGGCCCAGATGCTGCCGCCACGGCCGCCGTCGCCGCCGTTGGGGCCGCCGAACGGGATGAACTTCTCGCGTCGGAAGCTCACACAACCGGCCCCGCCGTCGCCCGCAGCGACATCGATGGTGACTTCGTCGACGAATTTCATGGGAGGGAGGCCCCAATGACAAGCCCCGGCCGAGGCCGGGGCTGGAATGCCGCACGCAGCATGCTGCGCCCTGAGGTCAACGCCCGCGCGTCAGTGAACCAAAGGCCTCAACCGGGCCGGCACCGACGTCAGACAGACCGATGCGCTTCAGGCAGCCGTCACCGAGACGAACTGCCGATTCTGCGCGCCCTTGACGGCAAAACTCACCTTGCCGTCGACCAGCGCGAACAATGTGTGGTCACGCCCGATGCCGACGTTGGTGCCGGCATGAAAACGGGTACCACGTTGACGCACGATGATGGAGCCGGCCGAGACCGCTTCCCCACCGTAGGCCTTCACGCCCAGCATCTTCGGCTTGGAATCGCGCCCGTTGCGGGTTGAGCCACCGCCTTTTTTCTGTGCCATGGTGCAGAACTCCTGGATCGATCAGCCGTTGACTGCAGCGATCTGCAGTTCGGTGTAAGTCTGGCGATGGCCGCCGTGCCGCTGATAGTGCTTGCGACGCCGCATCTTGAAGATGCGAACCTTGTCGTGCTTGCCGTGTGCCACGACCGTGGCCGTCACGCTCGCACCCGCGACCCAGGGAGTCCCGACCTTGAGGTCCGCGCCGCTGCCGACGGCGAGCACCTGATCGATCGTGATCTCCTGGCCCACGTCCGCAGCAATCTGTTCTACCTTGATCTTTTCGCCGGCAGCAACCTTGTACTGCTTGCCGCCGGTTTTTATGACCGCGTACATGTGAGTGAGACCTTTGCATGAACCGAACGGGTCGAAGGCGCGGCGACGCATCAAAGTCGCTGATCGCCCGCGATGCGCAGCGTTGCAGACGCAACACCACCCGTCCGGAAAGAACGAAGCTTCGGAGTATACCGCGTAGGCCCTGCGGGCGCAGGCAGCACTGCACGCGCCTGCCCCCACTGGCTGCCGCGCCCCGCCGCGGATGTCCACCTAAAGGGCATCCACAGGCCATGAATTGATAAAACCGGCGTGGCCCCGTTCCTATAATTCCAACACATGGCGCATCCTTGCGCGCCCATCCGCACGTCCCGCGCCTTGACCGATCCCTTCGCCCCTGCCGCTGCTCCAAGTGCCATCGACCATGCCATGGAGCAGGTCGATGACGTCATCCGGCAGCGACTGCAGTCCCGCGTGGCGCTGATCGATCAGATCGGCCACTACATCGTCAGCGCGGGCGGCAAGCGGATCCGGCCCCGTCTGCTGCTGCTTTTCGCGCAGGCCTTCGGCTTCCACGGGCCCGAGCGACTGGAGTTGGCGGCGGTGGTGGAATTCATCCACACGGCCACCTTGCTGCATGACGACGTGGTCGACGAGTCGTCGCTGCGACGGGGTCGGGCGACGGCCAACGCGCTGTTCGGCAATGCGGCCAGCGTACTGGTGGGCGATTTCCTGTACTCGCGCGCTTTCCAGATGATGGTGGGTATCGGGCGTCCGCGCGTGCTTCCAGTCCTGGCCGACGCCACGAATGTCATCGCCGAGGGCGAGGTGCTGCAGTTGATGAACATGCACGACGCCGACCTCGCCATCGACGACTACCTGCAGGTGATCCGCTTCAAGACCGCCAAGCTGTTCGAAGCCAGTGCGCGCCTGGGTGCCATCCTGGGCGAGGCCGACGCCTCGACGGAGGAAGCCTGTGCAGACTATGGGCGGTGCATCGGGACGGCTTTCCAGTTGGTGGACGACCTGCTCGACTACGAAGGCGACAGCCAGGCGCTGGGCAAGAACGTGGGCGATGACCTGCGTGAAGGCAAACCGACCCTGCCGGTGCTGATAGCCCTCGCGCGCAGCCAGGGCGCAGACCACGCCCTGTTGCGCGAGGCCATCCGGGGCGGAGAAGTCGAGCAGTTGCCGAGGATCATCGAGATCGTCCGCGACACGGGCGCGTTGCAGGCCACGAGGGATGTCGCACTGGCCGAAGCGGCAAGAGCCCGTGAAAATCTCTCCAGGGTGCCTGGCGGCAGCGCGCGCGATGCCCTGCTAGAATTATCGGCTCGGGTGGTTTTCAGGTCGTCCTGACAGTGCCGCCCGTCTGGTGTCTGAAGGCAGGCTTCCAAGCCCCGCAGATGTCAGCCCATCGGGGTGTAGCTTAGCCTGGTAGAGCGCTACGTTCGGGACGTAGAGGCCGGAGGTTCGAATCCTCTCACCCCGACCAGGACCCTGCCGGCCATCGGCTTCGGGCTCGGTCCCAGCCTGCCAAACGCAGGCGGTACGTTCAAGGCTGCAGCCTCTCCTCTCCATCTTTTCTTGCATGATGAGTCGCCTGCGATGCTGAACACCGCCTCCGGCATCCGTGTGATCTGCTCGATGGCCACACGGCACATCCTGGCCGAACTGGGTTCTGCCTGGGAAGCCGACTCAGGCGCCGCATTTCGGCTCGAAGCTGTCGGCGGGGTGGATGCGGCTCGTCGGGTGGCCGCTGGCGAGGTGTTCGACGCGGTCGTGCTGGCATCCGATGCCCTGGAGGCACTGGCCGCGCAGGGGCATGTGCGTCAGGACAGCCTGGCGCCGCTGGCCTGCTCAGGCGTGGCCGTCGCGGTGCCGGCGGGCCACCCCCACCCGGACATCAGCAACGAAGACCGCTTGAAGGCGGCCGTGGTGCGCGCACGCACCATCGGTCACTCCACAGGCCCGAGCGGCACGCAACTGCTGCGCCTGTTCGCGCAGTGGGGCGTCCTCGACGAGATCCGCACGCGGATCGTGCAGGCCCCGCCCGGGGTGCCTGTGGCGCGTCTGATCGCGCAGGGCGATGTCGAGCTGGGCTTCCAGCAACTCAGCGAACTGCTCGGTGCGCCCGGTATCGAGATCGTCGGGCCTTTGCCCGATCCGGTGCAGGTGATGACGGTCTTCAGCGGCGCCATCTGCCGCAGCGCATCTTCACCGGACGTCGCAAGGGCGTGGCTCGATTTCACGGCATCGGAAGCCGCCGACGACGTCAAGCGGCGCCACGGCATGGCGCCCGCCGGCCGTCTCTGATCAAGCGCTGACGATCCAGCCCTCCACCGGGTCTGCATCGGCCGACAGACCGTGGCCCGGGCGCGAAGCCGCCCAAGCCGCCTGCGCCAGGCACAGCACGGCGTCCAGCCGATCGCCGGAGACGTCGGCCACCAACTGGTCGCGCTGGCCGTGGCTGAATTTCAAGCGCAGGCCCAGGCGGCTACGGCCTTGCTCGAGGGCTTCGACGATGTCCTTGCGTGCGATGAGCCGGTCCGGCTGGTCGGCATTCTTGTAGGACCGCGCACCGATGAGCTCGTGTGCGAGCAGCGCGGGATAGCCTTCGACGGCGACCCGCGCGTCATCGCCGCGGCGCAGCCCGGGCGCGGTCACCCCGGCACGCACGAGCCGGGAGAACCCTTCGTAGTACATGAAACCCACCGGCACGTAACGCGTCTGCAGTGGACTGGTCGAGCGCAGCCCTGGCAAGGACAGGTCGGTCCGTCGATGGACCAGACGTTGCCCCGCCGGCCGGCCCTGGCCCCAAGCGTCCACCAGCGCACGGAAGGCCATGCGATCAGGGCAACGCTGCAGGACGGCACGAATCACTTCATCGGCCGTGTCGCCGAGTTGCAACTCCCCCACGAAGGCCCGCGGCAGGCCGAAAGGAAAATCGAACGCGCCCAGCCATGGCCCGGGCTGATCGAGAAGCGCTTCCCATTCGGAAAATCTCTCGCAGGTGTCGATCCGCTCCAGGCGCAGCACCTGCGCCGGGCCGTGACCCGACAGGCGGCCGCGCGCCACGGTGATCGGCTTGCGCGCGGACGGTGCGCTGGTGAAATCGACGCCCAGCAATCCAGGCAGGGCCCCCGATTCGGTGTCTGCGGGCGGGGCTTCAAGTGGGAGGGCCAGAGGTGTCACCCCTGGATTGTCTCCGCCACGCGATCGGCATGCCC
>JBMTXX010000163.1:0-8323 GCA_049453935.1 Rubrivivax sp. | reverse complement strand
TTCGGCGTGAAGGACTTGTTCGATGTCGCCGGCTACCCCACCAGCGGCGGCCAGCCGTTCGTGCTGGCGATGTCGGGCGTGAAGACGCGCACGGCCCCGGTGGTGCAGCGCCTGCTCGACGCGGGCGCGGTGTTCGCCGGCAAGACCATCACCGACGAGCTCGCCTACTCGCTGACCGGCAGCAACGCCCACTTCGGTGCGCCGGTCAACGGGGGCGCGCCGGACCGCGTGACCGGCGGGTCCTCCTCGGGCTCGGCCTCGGCGGTGTCCAACGGGTTGGTGGACTTTGCGCTGGGCAGCGACACCGGCGGGTCGGTGCGCGGCCCGGCCAGCCACTGCGGTGTCGTCGGGCTGCGCCCCACGCACGGCCGCATCAGCCTGGACGGCTGCATGGACCTGGCGCCCAGCCTCGACACCTGCGGCTGGTTCGCGCGTGACGTGCCCACTTTTGCGCGGGTGGCCGATGTGCTGCTGGGCGAGGATGCGACACCGCTGCCGGCGCGCCCGCGGCTGCTGCTGCCCACCGATGTCTGGGCCCTGCTGGCGCCCGAAGTCGTCGAGGCGCACCGCGAGGCCCGGGCACGCGTGGAAGCCGTGCTCGGCGCGGCCACGCCGGTGACGCTGGCGTTGGACAGCTTCGACGAGATGTACTGGAGCTTCCGCTACATCCAGGGGCGCGAGGCCTGGAACACCGACGGCGGGCTGATCCGTCGCTTCGCGCCGCCGCTGGGCCCGGGCGTGGCCGAGCGCTTCGCGTGGTCGAGTGCGGTCACCGATGCGCAGGTCGCGCAGGCCACGGCCTTCCGTGCCCGCTTCCGGGCGCACGTGTCGGCGCTGCTCGGCGACGACGGCGTGTTGCTGCTGCCGACCATGCCCGACATCGCGCCGCTGCGCAGCGACGACGAGTCGGCGCTGGACGTCTACCGCAACGCCGCGCTGCGCATCCTGTGCTCGGCGGGTCTGGCCGGTGTGCCACAGGTGTCGCTGCCCTTGTCGCGTCGGCTGGGTGCCCCGCTGGGGCTGTCGCTGCTGGGCCCGGCCGGCCGCGATCGCAGCCTCGTGCGGCTGGCCGAGGCGCTTTGACGCCAGTCCGTGCGGTGGGCCGGTGTCGAGCCGGCGGTCAGCCGCCCGCGCGCGCCAGCATCGCGTGCAGCAGCACGTCGGCCCCGGCGGCCAGGTGTTCGGGGCGGGCGTCCTCGATCTCGTTGTGCGAGATGCCGTCCTTGCAGGGCACGAAGATCATCGCCGCCGGCGCCGTGCGCGCCACATAGACGGCATCGTGACCGGCGCCGCTGGGCAGGGCGCGGTGCGACAGGCCCAGCCGCTGCGCCCCTTGCTCGATGAGCGCGCGCAGCGCCGGGTCGAAGGGCTGCGGTGGGAACTCCACCACCTGCTGCACCTCGATCGAGACGCCCGGCGTGGCGGCCTGCGCCACGGCTGCGTGCAGTGCGGCGTCCATCCGCGCGAGCCCGGCGGCGTCGAGGTGGCGGAAGTCCACGCTGAAGCGCACCCGGCCCGGGATCACGTTGCGCGAGTTCGGGAACACGTCGACATGGCCGACGGTGCCGCGGCCGTCGGGTTGTTCGGCCATCGCGATCTCATGGACGCGCTGCATGAGCCGTGTGGCCGGCAGCAGCGCGTCGCGTCGCAGGGCCATGGGCGTGGGGCCGGCGTGGGCCTCCATGCCCTGCACGGTGACGTCGTACCAGCGCTGGCCGAGGGCGCCGCTGACCACGCCGATGGTGATGCCTTCGTCCTCGAGCACCGGCCCTTGCTCGATGTGGGCCTCGAAGTAGGCGCCGAAGCGCGGCGCGCCATCGGCCACGGACGCCGGCGCCGGCCCGGCCTGCGCTGTGGCCTGCAAGGCCTCCTGCACGCTGATGCCGGCGCCGTCGCGCGCCTGCAGCGCATGCGCCAGCGGGAAAGCGCCGGCGTACACGCCCGAGCCCATCATCACCGGCACGAAGCGCGAGCCCTCTTCGTTGGTCCAGACACACACTTCCAGCGGAGCGCGGGTGCGAATGCCGGCATCATGCAGGGTGTGCAAGACCTCCAATCCCGCCAGCACCCCGTAATTGCCGTCGAAGCGCCCCCCGGTGGGCTGCGTGTCGAGGTGGCTGCCCGTGGCCACGGCCGGCAGCGTGTCGTCCAGCCCGGCGCGCCGCGCGAACAGGTTGCCGATGGCGTCGCGCCGCAGCGTGCAGCCGAGCTCGCGGGCCCAGTCCATGAAGCGTTCGCGCCCCTGGCGGTCGAGCTCGGTCAGGGCCAGCCGGCACACGCCGCCGCGCGGCGTGGCGCCGATCTCGGCCAGGGCCATCAGCCGTTGCCACAGGCGCTGGGCGTCGACGCGCAGGCCGTCTGGCGCGGGCGGGGCGGGCGACACCATCGTGGGTGCCGGCGTGGCATCTGGATGCATCTGGGGTACCTCCTGGTGGCGGGGGCGGGCCTGTCCCATGCGGGGCGGGCCCAGGCGGCGACGTGCGCCGTCCCCGCGGGACCGCAGGGCCTTCGGGGGTGGCCGCCGAGCCGTCATGTCCTGGTGCGCCGTGCGGCACGGCGACGGACCGCACTGGACGTTCATGCAATTTTGAAGCCATGTCCGCGATTCGTGTGGTGCAAGGGTGCTCCGGGCGATGACGTCGGCATCGTCGTGTTCGGTGCAGGCGCCGCGGCACCCGCGAGAGGTGGTCTTCGCAGTTTTGCCGTGTGGCGGACCGGCCGGGGGCTCCGCTCGTGAACGCGACCACGCGCCGCACCGCCACCCCGCGGCCGCCCACGGCCACGGACCGGGTCTACGACGGCATCTACCGCGCCATCGTCGAGCACCGGCTGACCCCGGGCGCACGCCTGCGCGAGGAAGAGCTGGCCGAGTCCTTCGCCGTCTCGCGCACGGTCGTGCGGCAGGCGCTGCAGCGGCTGGCGCAGGACCAGATCGTCGACCTGCGGCACAACCGTGGCGCGCAGGTGCCGCATCCCGGGCTGGAGGATGCGGCACCGGTGTTCGACGCCCGGCGCGTGGTGGAGGGCGAGATCGCACGCCGTCTGGGCGGGCGGCTGAGTGCGGCGCAGGCCGAGGAGCTGCGGCTGATCGTCGAGGCCGAGGCCCAGGCCGAGGCGCGTGGCGACAGCGCCGCGGCGATCGGGCTGTCGGGCGAGTTCCATCGCGCGCTGGCGCGCCTGGCGGGCAACCCGGTGTTCGTGCGTCTGCTCGACGAACTGCTGCCCACCACCTCGCTGTTGATGGCCCTGTACAAGCAGCCCGGGCGCCCGGCCTGCGTGGCGCACCGCCACCAGGAGATGCTGCAGGCGTTGGTCGATGCCGGCGCCGCCGGCAGCGCCGCCGAGATGCGTCGCCACCTCGACGAGCTCGAACGCTCGTTGACGCCACGGCCGCCCCCCACGGCACCGCTGCGCGACGTCTTCGCGGCCTACCGCGAAGCGGCGCCCATGCCCATGCCCACGCCCGGGGCCTCTGCACCGGCCCCCGCGGTGTCGGCGGACGCCGTCGCGTCCCCCGGCCGTCGGCGCCGATGAGCGCGGGTGCGGGTGCCGTCGCGGACGGCGTCTGGGCCGCGGGGCTGGCGCCTTCCCCGCCGTTCACGCCTTTCACGCCGGTGGCCTGGCCCGGCCTGACCGCGATCGCCGAACACCCGTGGGCCTACCCGGCACTCGAGGCGGTGCACATCCTGGGCATCGCCTGCCTGCTGGGGCCCTTGATCCTGGTCGACCTGCGCCTGTGGGGCGCCGGCGCCGTCCTGCCGCTGCGTGCGCTGGCGGCGCTGGCGCTGAAGCTCGGCGCGGGCGGCTTCGCGCTGGTGGTGGCCAGCGGCCTGCTGATGTTCGCCACCCAGCCCGGCGAGCTGCTGGCGAGCCGGGCCTTCGTGCTGAAGATGGGCTTGCTGATGGTGGCGGGCCTGAACGCCGCGGTCTTCCATGCCCGCGACGGCCTGGGCCGTGCCGACGCGGTCGCGCGGCTGCAGAGCCTGCTGTCGATCGCGACGTGGCTCGGGGTGCTCGGCGCCGGGCGCTGGATCGCCTACGGGTGACGGCCGCCTGCGGCCCGCCGGCGATCGCTGCGCGGGTGTCGGCCCGTGCGTCCCTGTGCATCGGCGCTGACCCTGGGCTTGTCCCCGGATGCCGGGCTGCGTCATCATCGTGGCTGACACGGAGATCACCGATCACCAGGGAGCCCCCGATGACCGATCACGCCCGACGTCTGCTGACCCTGTCGGCTGCTGCCTTCCCCGCCGCCTGGCTGTGTGGCCCGGTCTGGGCCCACCATGGCTGGAGCAGCTTCGACCAGCAGCGCCCGCTGTACCTCGCCGGCCGCGCCGCCCGGGTGGCCTGGCGCAACCCGCACGCCGCGCTCGAGCTCGCGCTCGACCCGGGTCTGCGGTTGCCGCCCGACCTCGCGCAGCGCCGCCTGCCGGCGCAGACCGCGCCGGTGGATGGGCCCGCGCTGCTGGCCGCAGCCGTCCTGCCCACGCGGCGTGACCGCCGCTGGGAGATCGAGCTCGCCCCGCTGCACCGGATGAACGCCTGGGGTGTCCAGCCGATCCGCGCCGGGGACGAGATCGCGATGGTCGGTTTCACCTTCGCCGGTGAGCGTGGCGAGGCGATCCTGCGTGTCGAGTACCTGTTCGTCGGCGACCGCAGCTACGGCCTGCGGTCTTCGCCCGCCTGACCGGCGGTGGTGTCCTGTGCGGGTGGCCGGCGCGTCCGGCTCACGCTGACGCTGCTTCTGATGGCGGTGGCCGCGGCCTCGGCCGCCCGGGGCGCGGAGGTGGACCTGTCGGTGCAGCGCGACGGCCAGCGCTTCCACGTCGAGGCCGTGGCCTCGATGCGTGCCGACGCGCGCACGGCCTGGGCCACGCTGACCGACTACGCCGCCTTGCCGCGCTTCGTGCCCGGCATCCACCGTGTGGACATCGCCTCGCGCAGCGCGGTGCAGGGCGGTGAACAGCTCGTGGCCGATTTCGAGGGCCGGTTCCGGCTGATGTTCTTCGTCATGCCCACACGCGTGCGGCTCGACATCCGCCATCTGGGCGCGAGCGAGGTGCAGGCGCGCTCGCTGCCGCTGCCTGATCGGCCGGGGGCGCCCTCGGCCGCGCTGAAGGACTTCGTCGGCACCTACCACTTGCACCCGGGTGAGACCGCGGCCGACGGCAGCACGCGGGTGCGCCTGACCTACCGCGCCGACATGGCGCTGGCGCAACCGCTGCCACCGCTGGTCGGCCCGCTGGTGGCCGGGCCGGCGCTGCGCTACGTGTTGCGCCGGCAGTTGCTGGCCATGGCGCAGGAGATCGAACGGCGGGCCGACCGCGGCGCCCTGAAGCCAACCGTCAGATGAAGGGCGGCCGCCTGGTCTGGGCCGCGTCGGCGCTGGCGCTGCTGAGCGGCTGCGCGACCATCGACCCGTTTGCCGTGCAGCCGATGGCCGCGCACCTGCAGCGCGGCGACCGCGTCGGCGAGTGCGCACGGCAGTGGCAGGCGCGGGACGCGGCCGTGCGCGCTGCCGGCACGCGCGACGCGCAGGAAACCGTCATCCCGGGCTTTCCCTATCTGCGCCTGGACCGTCTGGGGCAGGCGACCCTGCCCGCGCCTGTCGACGGTGCGGATACGGCGGCGCAGGTTTCTGCCGGCACGAGTGCTGTCATCGCCACCGCAGTGGGCGACGCGGCGCCGGCTGCCGCAGCCCGGGCGGTCGACGCGCCTCTCGCGACCTCACGTGCCTGGCAGGCCTGGCGCGAAAGACTGTCCGCACTCGACCACCAGGCCCGGGCCGTCGAAGCGCGCAATGCCGGCATCGACGTGACCGGCGACACCGACGCCTGCCGGCAGGTGCTGATGCAGGCCGATGCTTCGCCCGCGGCGCAGCAGGCCCTGCGCGCGGCGGCGCGTGTGCCCGACGACTACGCATCGACCTGGCGCGCGCTGGGCCTGTACCCGCTGACCCGGCTGGGCTTTGCCGTCGGCATCCGCGCCTGGCAGGACCGCACGCGCGAGGTCTTCGCGCAGCCGCTGGCCGCGCTGCCGGTCGAGGGGGGCTTGCAGCGCCTGTGGCCGGCGCCCGACGCGGCGGCGGGCCTGCGGTCCGTGGCCGGCCTGCCTGCAGACGCGGCCGATCCCAGCCTTGCCCCGGCCCCGCTGCGCGCACTGCTGCAGCAGCACGCACCTGTCCTCGAGATCGACACCACCGGCGACCACGACCGCGTCGGCCCGTTGGCCTTTGCCGACGGTCGCGTCGTAGTCGACCGGGACGCGGCGCCGGTGGCCTATGTGCGCCAGTCCCAGGCCCTGCTCGCAGGCCGGCTGCACCGGCAGCTGGTCTACACCTTCTGGTTTCCGCGCCGCCCCAAGGCGCATGCACTGGACCTGCTGGGCGGTGAGCTCGACGCCCTGGTCTGGCGCGTCACGCTCGACGACGACGGCCACGCGCTGCTGTACGACAGCATCCACGCCTGCGGCTGCTACCACCTGTTCTTCACCACCGAGCGCATGCGCCCGCGGCCCGGGCGTCCGGCCGGGCAGGGGTGGCTGGACGAGGGGCTGTTCATGCCCCAGCCCGGGGCCTTGCCTGCCGCGGTGCCGGGCGTGGCCGCTTCCGGGCCGGACCCAGCATCTGCCCCGACGTCTGCACGCATCGTCCTGCGGGTCCAGGCCCGCACGCACTACCTGCAGCGCGTGCAGCTGGCGGGCCCGCTGGCGTCTGCGGGGCTGTCATCGACAGCCGCCGCGGCGCGGCCACCCCTGGCCTACCGCCTGGTCGACGAGGACAGCCTGCGTTCGCTGCCCTGGAGGCCTGCGACGTCGGCGGCGCCAGCGCCGTCACCGCGTGCCTCGCATCGCAGCGTCTACGACCCGCAGGGCCTGATCCCCGGCAGCGAGCGCCTGGAGCGCTTCCTGTTCTGGCCCATGGGCATCGCCAGTGCCGGGCAGATGCGGCAATGGGGACGGCAGGCCACCGCCTTCGTCGGCCGGCGCCATTTCGACGACCCGCTGCTGCTGGACCGCTACTTCGAGCGCGCGATGTCCGGGCCGGGTCCCACCGGTGGCGGCGCCACGGGCGCCCCGTTCTGAAGCGTTTCTGCCATCATCGGCCCCCCTTGCGCGCCTGCCTGCGCGCAGCCCTCGAGGAGGCCAGCCCGCATGACTCTTGCGACCCCCCTGAACCCGATGACCCAGCTCCTGGGCATCGTGCCGAGCATGAACACCCCCTTCCTCGATGACGGCCGCATCGACCTCGACGGGGTGGAGCGGGCGGTCGACGCGGTGATCGACGCCGGCGTCGCCGGCATGCTCATCCTGGCCGTGGCCGCCGAGACCGGCAGCCTGAGCCTGCCGGAAAAGCAGGCCGTGGCCTCCGCCACGCTGCGCCGCGTGGCCCGGCGGGTGCCGGTCATCATGGGCTGCAGCGCCGCGCAGCAGGAAGAGCGCGTGGCGCTTGCGGCGATGGCGCGCTCGCTCGGTGCGCCTGCGATGCTGTGCCAGGCACCGCAGGGCTTGCACGGCGCCGCGCTGGTCGAGGCCCTGCAGGAGATCGCCGAGGCCGGCCCGCCGGTGCTGATGCTGCAGGACCTGGACTTCGCCGGGCCCGGTCTGCCGATGGAGGACATCCTGCGGCTGCGCGAACAGGTGCCGGCGTTCCAGTGCCTGAAGATCGAGGTGACGCTGCCCGGGCCCAAGTACAGCGCCGTGCTCGAGGCCACGGCCGGCTCGCTGCATGTGAGCGGCGGCTGGGCCGCCAGCCAGATGATGGAGGCGCTGCACCGCGGTGTGCACGCCTTCATCCCGACCGCGATGGACGCCGTCTACGTCGCCATCCACCGTCTGTTCACCACCGGCCACCACGCCGAGGCCCGCGCGCTGCACGGTCGCCTGGCGCCCATCCTGGCCTTCTCCAACCAGCACCTGGACGTCAGCATCCGTTTCTTCAAGCACCTGCGCCAGCGCGAGGGCCTGTTCGCCACTGCACGCTGCCGAGACGGCGTGCGGCCCCTGGACACGCACCAGATGCGTGAGCTGCAGGCCTGCATCGAGCAGGTGCTGGCGCTGCAGCAGGACGTGAAGGCCATGGCGTGACGGCCGTCGGCGGCCATCGGCTCGGCCGTTTCCTGTTTGGCTGATGGGACGCATCGTCGTCCACTGCCAGCCCGGCGCAAAGCACACGCGCTGCGTGGGGCTGCACGACGGCAAGCCCAAGGTGCAACTGAAGGCCCCGCCGGTGGACGGCGCCGCCAACAAGGTCCTGATCGGCTTCGTGGCGGAGGTCTGCGGCGTGCCGAGGTCGGCCGTCACCCTTGAGTCCGGCGCCTCGGGGCGC
>JBMTXX010000162.1:0-8326 GCA_049453935.1 Rubrivivax sp. | reverse complement strand
GCAGCGCCGTGTAGGCCACGCACTCGTCCAGGATCATGTCCTCGGTGCAGAAGATATGACCGTCGTCCTGCGTGAAGCCGCGCACCCGCATGATGCCGTGCAGGCCACCGGTGGGCTCGTTGCGGTGGCACTGGCCGAACTCGCCGTAGCGCAGCGGCAGGTCACGATAGCTCTTGATGCCCTGCTTGAAGATCAGGATGTGCCCCGGGCAGTTCATCGGCTTGAGCGCGTAGTCGCGCTTCTCGCTCTCGGTGATGAACATGTTGTCGCGGTACTTGTCCCAGTGGCCGGTCTTCTCCCACAGCGCACGGTCCAGGATCTGCGGGCCCTTGACCTCCAGGTAGCCGTTGTCACGATAGATCTGGCGCATGTACTGCTCCACCCCCTGCCACACCGTCCAGCCCTTGGGGTGCCAGAACACGACACCCGGGGCGTGGTCGTCGACGTGGAAGAGGTCCAGTTCCCGCCCCAGGCGCCGGTGGTCGCGCTTTTCGGCCTCCTCCAGCATGGTCAGGTACTTCTGCAGGTCGTCCTTGCTCGCCCAGGCCGTCCCGTAGATGCGCTGCAGCATCTCGTTGCGGTGGTCGCCGCGCCAGTAGGCGCCCGCCACCTTCATCAGCTTGAAATGCTTCAGCCGCCCCGTGCTGGGCACGTGCGGGCCGCGGCACAGGTCCTCGAAGCGGCCTTCGCGGTACAGCGACACGTCTTCGCCTGCGGGGATGCTGCCGACGATCTCGGCCTTGTAGTGCTCCCCCAGCCCCTTGAAGTACGCCACCGCCTCGTCGCGCGGCAGCACACGCCGCTCGACCTTCTCGTCCTTGCGCGCGAGCTCGGCCATGCGCTGCTCGATCGCCACCAGATCTTCGGGCGTGAAGGGGCGCTTGTAGGCGAAGTCGTAATAGAAGCCGTGCTCGATGACCGGGCCGATGGTGACCTGCGCATCGGGATAGAGCTCCTTGACGGCGTAGGCCAGCAGGTGCGCGGTGGAGTGGCGGATCACCTCCAGCCCGTCGGCATCCCGGTCGGTGACGATGGCCAGTGTGGCGTCGGCGTCGATGCGATGGCTGGTGTCGACCAGCCGTCCGTCGACCTTGCCTGCCAGCGCCGCCTTGCCCAGGCCGGTGCCGATGGAGGTGGCCACCTCGGCCACGGTCACGGGTTGTTCGAAGTGGCGGCGCGAGCCGTCGGGCAGCGTGATCTGGATCATCGGGTCACCTTGGAAAACTGCAAAAGAAAAAGCGCGGCCAGGTGCCGCGCTTCGATGGGAGAGGTCGATTCCGGGATGGGCGTGACGGCGCGGCCGGCAGTCAATGCACGCGGGCGGGCGGCGTAGTCCGCGGTGTCATAACCAGAATGCCTTTCTCGCTCTTGCTGGGGTCAATCGTCTGGGGGCGAAGTTTAATGTGGAAGGCCACGACGCTTGCAGCCGATTGCACCGTATGCGCCGCATGCGCCGTGCGGGCCGATCGCGCCCGCGCCACCCGAGCAGCACCCCTGGCCTGCACCGCTTCCAGCCCCAGGCCGAACAACGCTCATTCGAGGGCTTGGGCGTGCACCGGCGCCGCGCCCTCCACCAGCCGCGCGAACTCGTCTGCCAGGCGCTCACTCTCTGCCAGCGCCCGCCGCCACTGCGCCTGCCGGCCGTCGATGTCGTCGCCCCAGGCCTTGAAGTCGCTGCGATCCGGCAACTTGCCGCCGGGCAGTGTGGCGATCCAGTGCGGGCTCGGGGACAGCAGCACGACGTTGTCGAGCGCGGCGGTGGCGCGATGGCGGCCTCGCCAGGCCTTGTCCAGCCAGCCCGGCACCACCGTGGGCTGGAAGTGCGGGTACAGCACCAGACCCTCCTGCATGGCGCTGTAGCGCAGGTGCAGGTGGTAGTCGGTGATGCCGCCGTCCCAGTAGGCGCCCGGCGGCGCACCGGGGATGCCGCTGACGGCACGCAGCCAGAAGGGGATCGAACAACTCGCCAACACGGCCGTGCCGAGGTTCACCTCTCGCAGAGCCACCTGCCGGGTGCGGAAGTCGTCCAGCGGCAGCGGCATCGGGTCGCGCGGATCGCTGAAGACCACACGCTCGATCCACGCGCCGAGCGCCTGACGCCTGACAGCGTTGGCGACGTAGGCCGCGGCATAACCCGCCGGCGTGCGCCACGGCCCCTCGCGCGCCAACAGCCGCCGACCGCGGCTGGTGACGACGTGCAGGCGACGCGTCGGGTGGCTCAGGATCTGCGCCGCGCGCGGCATCAGGCGTTCGTCGAGCTTGCGCCCAAACGCCGCACTCACCGTCTGCGGCGTGGGTGGACGCCCCGGCGCATGGTCATAGCGCTGTGTGATGTAGTCCTCTGCCATCTGCGCCAGCGCCGAGGCCGCGTCGGGCAGACAGGCACAGGCCATGCGCCAGGCACCGATGGAGGCCCCGACGAGATGCAGCGTCTGCGGCGCCGAGGCCAGCCATGAACCGAACAGGAAGCGATCCAGCGGGTTCAGCACCAAGCCCTTGGGGCCGCCCGCCGCACCGGGGATCACGCCCACGTCGTGCGGGCGCAGGCCCCGCTCGCGCAGCCACAAGCGGGCACGCGGGCCCGCGCGAACCTCCAGCGCCTTCACCCGTGCGCGCGCCGCAGCGCCTGCTCCAGGTCGGCGATCAGGTCGTCGACATGCTCGATGCCCACCGACAGACGCAGCAGATCGGCCGGTGCCGGGGTGCCCGCCCCCTCGATGCTGGCGCGGTGCTCGATCAGGCTCTCGACCCCGCCGAGCGAGGTGGCACGTTTCCACAGCGCGGTGTGCGCTGCCGTGCCGATGGCCGCCGCTTCACCGCCTGCGGCGCGGATCGACATCATCCCGCCGAAGCCGCCGCGCATCTGCTGCGCGGCCACATCGTGACCCTGAGCCCGCGCAAGGCCGGGATAGAGCACCTCGGCGACGAGGGGATGTCCGTCGAAGTGCGCCGCGATGCGCTGCGCCGCGGCGCTGGCCGCGTGCACGCGCAGGTGCAGCGTGCGCATGCCCCGCAGCAGCAGCCAGGCCTCGAACGACCCCAGCGTGCCGCCCACCTGCGCGCGCACGGCGCGCAGCCGGGTCCAGAACGCATCCTCGGCCCGGGTGACGAGCGCACCGGCGATCAGGTCGGAATGCCCGTTGAGGTACTTGGTGGCCGCGTGCATCACCAGATCGGCACCGAGTGCGAGCGGCTGCGTCAGCACCGGCGTGGCCACCGTCGAGTCCACGGCCAGCCGGGCGCCCGCGGCGTGGGCGATCGCGGCCGTGGCGGCGATGTCGGTCACCGTCCACAGCGGGTTGGCCGGGGTCTCGATCCACACCAGCTTCGTGCGACCGGGCCGCACGGCGGCCTGCACCGCGGCCGGTGAGGTCATGTCGATCAGCTCGACCTCGAGGCCCCAGCGCGTGGCAAACGTCATCAGCCAGTTGCGCAAGGACCAGTACATGACCTTGGGCGCCAGCACGTGGTCACCCGGGTCGAGCGCCTGGAACACCGCCGTCGCGGCGGCCATGCCGGAGGCGAAGAGCATGGCCCGCGCGCCCTGCTCCAAGTGGGCCAGCACCGCCTCGGCCTGGTCGTAGGCCGGGTTGTCGGCACGCGCGTAGATGCGCCCACTGCGGTAGCCGTTGTCCGGGTCCCGCAGGTAGGTCGAGGAGACGTGCACGGGCGGCGTGATTGCGCGCGTGGCCTCGTCGATCCAGCCCAGGGCCTGGGCGGTCACGGTCTCGGGATGTACGGTCTTGGCATCCATCTCAGCGTCCTTGCTTGGCCTGTGAAAACCTGGTGCCCCGG
Organism: Rubrivivax sp.; assembly: GCA_049453935.1. Taxonomy (GTDB): domain Bacteria; phylum Pseudomonadota; class Gammaproteobacteria; order Burkholderiales; family Burkholderiaceae_C; genus Rubrivivax. The sequence continues at coordinate 4,531 of JBMTXX010000162.1, read as the reverse complement.
GCCGTGGTCGACGTGACCCGCGGGTGCGATGCTCAGCGTCGCGTCTGCAGCCGCGCAAACGCGGCCGCCATCGCGCCCTCGGACGCCGGCGCCGCCCCCTGCGGGCGCGCTGAAGACGCGCGGCTGCGCTCGCCGGGCGCCGCCGGCCTGTAGCGGTTGTCTCCCGCCGCAGCGCCCGGGCCTCGCGCCCCGCCCTGGCCTGCCGGCGCATCGAGCTTCATCGTCAGCGAGATCCGCTTCCTCTCGAGGTCGACCTCCAGCACTCGCACCTTGACGACCTGACCCGTGCGAACCACCTCGCGCGCATCCTGGACGAACTTGTGGCTGAGCTGGCTGACGTGCACCAGCCCGTCCTGGTGCACGCCCAGATCGACAAAAGCACCGAACTGCGCGACGTTGCTGACCGTGCCCTGCAGCAGCATGCCGGGCTTGACGTCCCGGAGGTCCTGCACCTCTTCGTTGAAACGGGCCACCTGGAAATCCGGCCGAGGGTCGCGGCCGGGCTTCTCGAGCTCGCCGAGGATGTCACGCACGGTGATCGCACCGAAGCGCTCGTCGGCAAAGGCCTCGGGCTTCAGCGTGCGCAGCACGTCGGCATGCCCCATCAACTGGGCGACGTCGCGGCCGGTCTGCGCCAGCATGCGCTGCACGACGGGGTAGGTCTCGGGGTGGACCCCGGTGGCGTCCAGCGGGTCGTCACCGTCCCGGATGCGCAGAAAACCTGCGGCCTGCTCGAAGGTGCGGGGGCCCAGCCCCGTGACCTGCAGCAGTTGCTGGCGGCTGCGGAAGGCGCCATGCGCATCGCGCCAGCGCACGATGCTGGAAGCCACCGTCGTGGACAGCCCGGCCACCCGGGCCAGCAACGGGACGGACGCGGTGTTCAGGTCGACGCCGACGCCGTTGACGCAATCCTCGACCACGGCGTCAAGCGTGCGCGCCAGCGCGGCCTGGTTGACGTCATGCTGGTACTGGCCCACGCCGATGCTCTTGGGGTCGATCTTGACGAGTTCGGCCAGGGGGTCCTGCAGGCGCCGGGCGATGCTGACGGCGCCGCGCAGGCTGACGTCGAGATCCGGCAGTTCCTGGCTTGCCAGGGCGCTGGCCGAGTAGACCGACGCGCCCGCCTCGCTGACCACCACCTTGTCAAGCCGTACATCGGGGGCGATCTGACGGACACGCTGCAGCAGGTCGGCCGCCAGGCGATCGGTCTCGCGGCTGGCCGTGCCGTTGCCGATGGCGATCAGACTGACCCCGTGCGTGGCGACCAGGCGGCCCAGCGCGTGCAGCGCGCCCTCCCAGTCGTTGCGCGGCTCGTGCGGGTAGACCGTGGCGGTGTCGAGCACCTTGCCGGTGTCACTGACCACCGCCACCTTGACGCCGGTGCGGATGCCCGGATCCAGCCCCATGACCACACGCTTGCCGGCCGGTGCAGCCAGCAGCAGGTCGCGCAGGTTGTCGGCGAAGACCTTGATCGCCACCGCCTCGGCCTGTTCGCGCACCCGGGCGAAGAGGTCGCGCTCCAGACTCAACGACAACTTGACCTTCCAGGTCCACGACACCGTGCGGCGGATCAGGTCGTCGCCCGGCCGCTGCGCGTGGCGCCAGCCCAGGTGCTGCGCGATGCGGCCTTCGGCCAGCGCGGGCGCCGCCGCACGGGGTGGCGGCTCCCCGGGCTGAGGCGTGGGCGCCGGAGGATCGATCGAGAGCCTGGCGTCCAGCCAGCCCTGGGTCCGCCCGCGGAAGATCGCCAGCGCGCGGTGGCTGGGCACCGAGGCGATGGGCTCGGCGTGTTCGAAATAGTCGCGAAAGCGCGCCGCCTCCGGGTCCTGAGGGTTCTTGCCATCGGCCAGTGCGCTGCGCAGTTCCCCGTCGCGCCACAGCCACTCGCGCAGCGCCCCGACCAGGACGGCATCTTCGGACCAGCGCTCGGACAGCAGATCCCTGACCCCGTCCAGGACGGCGTGGGCGTCGGCGTAGCCCGCTTCCGACAGCGCCGAGGCACCGCCGGGATAGACCGCGACGAAGGCCGAGGCCTCGGCCAGCGGCTCCAGCGTCGGGTCCGCGAACAGGCGGTCGGCCAGCGGCTCGATCCCGGCCTCGCGGGCGATCATCCCCTTGGTGCGACGACGCGGCTTGTAGGGCAGGTACAGGTCTTCGAGAGCCTGCTTGGTCTGCGCCGCTTCGATCGCAGCCTGCAGCTCGGGCGTCAGCTTGCCCTGCTCGGCGATGCTCTGCAGCACGGTGGCGCGGCGGTCCTCGAGCTCACGCAGATAACCCAGGCGTGTTTCGAGATCACGCAGTTGGGCATCGTCAAGCCCGGCGGTGGCCTCCTTGCGGTAGCGGGCGATGAAGGGCACGGTGGCGCCGCCGTCCAGCAGGTCGACGGCAGCACGCACCTGAGCGGGCCGGACCTGCAATTCGGTAGCGATCTGGGCGAGGATCTTGTCCAAAGCAGAGCAGCGGCACCAAGCGGCCGCACGGAGATGAGAAAGCGCGGCAGTGTAGCGAGGGCCCAGGTCAGCCCAGCACCCGGGCTGCGCGTCACGCTGTGCGGCCCCGGCTCAATGCCGAGGATCTCGAGTCCTCTGCAGGTGCCTCAGCGCGCCTTGGCCCGCCGCGCGCCCGGTGGCCATGCAAGCGGTGAGGAGATAGCCACCGGTCGGCGCTTCCCAGTCCAGCATCTCGCCCGCGCAGAACACACCGGGCAGGGTGTGCAGCATCAGGTGTTCGTCCAGCGACTCGAAGCCGACACCCCCCGCGCTGCTGATCGCCTCGTCGATGGGCCGGCAGGCCCTGACCGTCACCGGTACCGCCTTGAGGGCCCGGGCCAGCGCCGCCACATCACCGACGACCTCACGGGGCAGGCACTCGTGGATCAGGGCACGCTTGACGCCATCCAGGCCCAGACGCGACTTCAGGTGGGTGGCCAGCGACCGGGGCCCGCGTGGATGCGCCAGCGCTGCGGCAACCGCCTCGGGCGTACGCCCGGGCAGCAGGTCGACAGTGAGACTCGCCTGCCCCTGGCGCGCGATGCCCTCTCGCAGCGCGGCACTGGCGGCGTAGACGAGGCTGCCCTCGATGCCGCCCGCCGTGACGACGAACTCGCCCTGGCGGGTGTGCAACGCACCGGGGGACCCGACATCGGCCGCTGGATCCCGCCACGTGATGGCCACGCTCTTCATCGGCGCGCCGGCATGACGGCTGGCGAAATGCTCGGTCCAGCCGACGTCGAAGCCGCAGTTAGAAGGCTGCAGATCGCGCACAGGCACCCCACGGGCGCGCAGCCAGGGCACCCAAGCGCCGTCCGAACCCAGGCGCGACCAGCTGCCACCGCCCAGTGCCAGCACGGTGGCGCGGGACGACACGAGCGCCTGGCCTGCCGGCGTGTCGAAGCGCAGGAGCCCCTGCGCGTCCCACCCGCCCCACCGATGGCGCATGTGAAACCGCACGCTGCGATGACGCAGACGGTGCAGCCAGGCGCGCAGCAACGGTGCGGCTTTCATGTCACACGGGAACACCCGCCCGGACGTCCCGACGAAGGTGTCCACGCCCAGCGCCTGGGCCCAGTCACGCAGCGCAGCAGGTCCGAACGCGCGGACCACCGGGTCCAGCACCTGGGCACGCCCACGATACCGGCCGATGAAGACGTCCAAGGCCTCGCTGTGCGTCAGGTTCAGGCCGCCTTTTCCGGCCAGGAGGAACTTGCGTCCGACCGAAGGCATGGCATCGAAGACGTCCACCTCGACCCCACCTTCGGCCAGCACTTCGGCCGCCATCAGGCCGGCCGGTCCGCCACCGATCACCACCGCACCCGGGGCGCAAGAAAAAGCGGGCCGAAGCCCGCTTTCGCTGGTCATGCGTGCATCCGCATCACTTCGAGTACTGCTTGACCAGCGCCCGGGCGTCGTCGAGCAGCGCCTTGCCGTTGCCGCCGCGCTTGGTCACGTCGGCCGCCCAGGCATCGTCGAGATCGGCCGTGGCCTTCTGCCAGCGCTGCAGTTCGGCACCCGGGATCATGCTGATGGTGTAGCCAGGGGTGGCGGCGAAGATCTTGCGGCCGGGCACATCGTTGCCGGCCTGCTGCGCAGCCAGGGTGGCAGAGAACTCACGCCCGGAGTTCTTGTCGATCACCGCCTTCAGGTCCGCCGGCAGCGATTCGTAGCGCGCCTTGTTCATCGGCACGACGAACACCGTGGTGTACAGCGCAGGGTAGCTCGGGTCGGTCTCGGCGGCGAACTTGGTCAGCTCCTGCACCTTCAGGCCGGGCGCCACCTCGTAGGGGATCACCGCGCCGCTGATCACACCCTTGGACAGCGCTTCCGGGACCTGCGGCACGGGCATGCCCACCGGCACCGCGCCCATCGTGCGGAGCATGCTGGTGATGGTGGCCGTCGGCCCGCGCAGCTTCATGCCCTTGAGGTCTTCCATCGTCTTGACCGGCTTGTCGCGGGTGAAGATCACGCCAGGCCCGTGGACGTGGATGGCCAGCAGCTTGACGTCCTTGTACTCGTCCATCGCGTGCTTCTGCACG
>JBMTXX010000161.1:0-8379 GCA_049453935.1 Rubrivivax sp. | reverse complement strand
CGCACCCCGGGCCGCCGGCCGTCCAGCGTCAGCGGCAGCAGCGGCACACGGGTGTCGATCTCGCGTCCGGCGCTGCTGGCATCGGCCGGCCAGCGAGATGGTGCCAGGCCGCCCGTGGCGTTCAGGTGGGGGTCGTCGAACAGGTCCTGCGGGCGCGTGATGGGCGCGTAAGGCAGGCCTGCCTGCTCGAAGCGCGTGGCGAGTTCGGCTGCGGTCATGGGCGCGAAGCGCTCGCGCAGCAGCGGCATCATCCAGTCGCGGGCCTGGACCCGGGCGTTGTTGGTGGCCAGGCGCACGTCGGCCTTCAGGTCGGCGAAGCCGAAGGCGTCGCACAGCTGCGCCCATTGCGTGTCGCTGACCGCGGCCAGGAAGATCTGTTCGCCGTCTCGCACGGTGAAGACGTCGTACAGCCCCCAGGCGCTGATGCGGCTGGGCATGGGCGAGGCGGGGCGGCCGGTGACGGCGAACTGCAGCATGTGCTGCGCCACCAGCAGCACGTTGTTCTCGAACAGCGCGGTCTGCACCGGCATGCCGCGGCCGGTGACGTCGCGCTGGCGCAGCGCCGCGAGTGCGCCGATGGCGCCGAACAGGCCGCCCATGATGTCGTTGACGCTGGTGCCGGCGCGCAGCGGTCGGCCTTCCGGGCCGGTCATGTAGGCCAGCCCGCCCATCATCTGCACCACCTCGTCCAGCGCGGTGCGGTGCTCGTAGGGCCCGGGCAGGAAGCCCTTGAGCGAGACGCAGATCAGGCGCGGGTTCAGCCGCTCCAGCACCGGCGCGCCCAGGCCGAGTGCTTCCATCGCGCCGGCCTTGAAGTTCTCGCTGAAGATGTCGGCGCTGGCCAGCAGGCGCAAGACGATTTCACGCCCGCGCGGATGCTTCACATCCACCGCCAGACTCTTCTTGTTGCGGTTGAAGGTGCCGAAGAAGCCGGCACCCGAGCCCAGCAGGCGCCGCGTGCTGTCGCCGCCCGGAGGCTCGATCTTGATCACCTCGGCCCCGAGATCGGCCAGGACCATGCCGCAGGTCGGCCCCATGACCATGTGCGTCATCTCGACCACGCGGATGCCGGCCAGCGGCAGCGGCGCCGGGCCGCTGGTGTTGTCGGATTCTGAGAGTTGTCGACCGGCGCCGGGCGGGTTGGTGGAGGGTGCTTCGTCGTGCGGGTTCATGTCATGCAGGCCTTGAAGACCTGTCACCAAAGAGAGGCCCAGGCCAGACGCGCGCGCAGGCCCAGGGTGGTGGTGTAGCCTCGTGTGACGCCGCGGATGTGCCCGTGCCGGTCGACAAAGAGGATCGTCGGCACGGCAGAGGCCCCGAGCACGCGTGCGATGTCGCCTTGCGGGTCGTTGACCGTGGCCCAGTCGTGCCCGCGGGCGTGCAGGTGGCGCTGCACGTCGGCGCTGGCGCCGGACTGCATGGCCACACTGAGCAACCGTCCGCTGCGGGCCAGCGCATCGACGTTGTCCTCCATCGCGCGGCACACGCCGCACCAGGTCGCCCAGATGTACAGCACGAAGCCGTCGCGTCCCGCTGATTCACGCCAGGTCTGCACCGTTGGTGCAGACGTGCCGAGCACGGCACCCGTCAGGGGCGGCAGCGCGCCCCGCACGACGTCGCGCGTGAACCAGGCCTGAACGCCGAAGAAGACGGCCAGCAGCAGCGCGCCCTCCAGCAGCCACCAGCGGATGCGCCGACCCAAGGCCCGCCGCGGCCGGGCGTCAGCCGTCGGTGCGGGTGTCACCCCCGCCGCCGTGACGGCTGCGGGCGGTGGGTTCTCGGGGAGTGGGGGCTGGTCGTTCATTGCGTCTGCGGCCCGTATCATCTTCGATGGCCGTGTGCATCGTCACACCGGCCAGTGTGTGCCCCGTTTGCGCCGTTCGCGCCGTTCGCGCCATTTGTCAACGGTCTGGTGCCCGTCCCACGTGCGCCCTGGCCTCCTCTTCCGTCCCTTTCCGATGGACCTGCCCGCTTCGTGCCAGCCGCCCGGCGTGATCCTGCCGACGATCGAAGACCCTGTCTTGCGCCGCCGCGTGCAGGCGCGGCTCGATGCCAAGACCAAGCCTCGGGGCGCGCTGGGCCGACTCGAAGCGCTGGCGCTGCAGTGCGCGATGATCCTGCGCGACGAGCGCGCGCGGCTGCGTGAACCGCAACTGGTGGTCTTCGCCGCCGACCACGGCATCGCCGCGCAGGGCGTGTCGGCCTATCCCCGCGAGGTGACGCGCCAGATGGTGCTGAACTTCCTGGCCGGTGGCGCGGCGGTCAGCGTCCTGGCGCGTCAGCACGGCCTGGCGCTGACGGTGGCCGATTGCGGCGTGGCCGCCGACTTCGCGCCGCAGCCCGGCCTGGCGCGGCTGAAGGTCTCGGGGGCCGAGCATGGCACGGCCGACTCGACGCAAGGCCCGGCGATGACCGGACCGCAGTGCGAGGCGGCCATCGCGCACGGCCGCCGGCTGGTGGCCGGTCTGCCCGGCAACGCGCTGCTGCTCGGTGAGATGGGTATCGGCAACACCTCGGCCGCGGCCTTGCTGATGGCGCGCCTGACCGACGAGCCGCTGCAGGTGTGCGTCGGCCGCGGCACCGGGCTGGACGACGAAGGCTTGCAGCGCAAGCGCGAGGTGCTGGACCGTGCCTTGCAGCGCCACGCGACGTCGGCCTGCTCACCGCGCGAGGTGCTGGCCGCCCTGGGGGGCCTGGAGATCGCCACGATGACCGGCGCGGTCCTGCAAGCTGCGGAAGACCGGCGCGTCATCCTCGTCGACGGCTTCATCTCGACCGCGGCCGTCGCAGTCGCCGCCGCCGAGCAGCCCACCGTGCTGGAGCGCTGCGTGTTCTCGCACTGCTCGGCCGAGGGTGGGCATGCGCGCTGGCTGCGCCATCTGGGGGCCGCGCCGCTGCTGGACCTCGGCCTGCGCCTGGGGGAGGGCTCGGGCGCGGCACTGGCCTGGCCCTTGCTGGCTTCGGCCTGCCGGCTGCTCGACGAGATGGCGAGCTTTGACAGCGCCGGTGTCAGCGGGGCGACGCATGACGTCACCCCGGGCGCGTCAGGCATCCCTGGCGCATCTGGCGCCTCTGGCACACCTGGTCTGCCTGACCACGGCCCGGAGGGCTCATGATCCTGCGCGCGCTCACCCACGAACTGCGCCTGCTCCTCGTGGCGCTGCAGTTCCTCACGCGCGTGCCGGTGCCGGCCTGGGTGGGCTACGAGCCGCAATGGCTGAACCGCTCGGTCCGGCACTTTCCGCTGGTCGGCGTAGGGGTGGGCGCGGTCGGCGCCGCGGTGGCGTGCGCCGCCGCCCTGTTGTGGCCGGCACCCGTGGCCGCAACGCTGTCCGTGGCCGTCACGCTGTGGCTGACGGCCTGCTTCCACGAGGACGGCCTGGCCGACACCTTCGACGCCCTGCTCGGGGCGACCTCACGCGACCGTGCACTGGAAATCATGAAGGATTCGCGCATCGGCACCTACGGTGCGGCCGCGCTGGTGGTGGCGCTGCTGCTGCGCATCGGGCTGTTGGCGCAGATGCTGCGTCACGACCCGCTGCTGGCCGCTGCGTGCCTGGTCGCCGGGCACGCCGCCGGCCGGGCCTGTGCCGTGGCGCTGATGGCCACGCTGCCCTACGGCGGTGACGATGCCCACGCCAAGGCCAAGCCGCTGGCGCGCGAGGTGCGCGGCTCCGATGCGGCCTGGGCGGTGGTGGTGGGCCTGGCGGCGCTCGTGCTGGTCGGGCCCGCGTCGGGGTCGGCGGCACAGGCGGCCCTGGCCGTCGCGGTGGCTGCCGCAGGCCTGTGGGTGCTGCTGGCGGTGCTGCGGGCCTGGCTGCGACGGCGCCTGGGCGGCTACACCGGCGACACGCTCGGGGCCTGCCAGCAACTCGGCGAGATCCTGGTGTGGCTGGTCTTCGTCGCGGTGTGGGTGTGAGTCGCGGCGCCGATCAGGACGTCCGGGCCGGGGCCCTCGTGGCCTGGCGCCATCCGCCGGCGCGCGGGGCGCACGGGCGCTGCATCGGGCGCACCGATCTGCCGGTGGACCCGCGCCGCGCGAAGCGGCTGGCGCACCGCATCCGTGCGCAGGCTCGCCGCTGGGGCCTGCCCCGCCACGTGGTGACCTCGCCCTTGCAGCGCAGCGCCGCGGTGGGCCGATGGCTCGCGCGCTGGGGCTGGCGGCATCGCACCGACCCGGCGCTGTCCGAAGTCGACTTCGGCGCCTGGGACGGGCGGCGCTGGGCCGACATCCCGCGCGGGGCGGTCGATGCCTGGTGCGCCGACTTCGTCCACCACGCGCCCGGCGGCGGGGAGTCGGTGGCCACGCTGCTCGAGCGCGTCCGCGGCTTCGACCCGGGTGCGGCACGCGTCGTCGTCACCCATGGCGGCTGGCTGGCGGCGGCGGCGTGGCTGCAGTCGAGCGGTGCGGCCCCTGCGGCCAGTGCGTCCTGGCCCCGCGCGCCTGGCCATGGCAGCTGCACCCTGCTGCCGCGCTGGCCGCTCGGCATCGGTTGAAGCCTTCGTCGGGCGCGGGTCTTGCTGTGGTCGAATCTCAACCGCCGCGGCCCGTGGCGGCATCCCACCGCGAGACTGCAATGGAAACCCTGCGCCTCCTGCAAGCCCTGTTCACCGCCTACATCGGGCTGTTCGCTGCCTCTGTGGCGCTCAACAACGTCACCGACTACGGCACCAACCTGCGCTTCGTGCGCCATGTGATGGGCATGGACACGATCTTCCCCGACTGCCGCCTGACCGGCCGGCGTGTCACCTCGCCCGTGCTGCAACACGCGGCCTACGTGTTCATCATCGTGCTCGAGGCGCTCACCGCGGTGCTGTGCCTGTGGGGCGCGTGGACGATGTGGGACGCCCGTGGTCTGGACGCCGCCGGGTTCCTGGCCGCCAAGGAGATCGCCCTGTGGGGCCTGGGCCTGGGTTTCACGGTCTGGTTCGCGATCTTCGTCATCGGCGCCGGCCAGTGGTGGTGCGCCTGGCAGTCCAAGGACTTCAACGGTCAGGACGCGACCTTCCGCTACTACACGGTGATCGGCATCGTCTGCCTGATCGTGATGCAGCCGGCTTGAGCTGTCGGGACGAGGTACGCCGTGGGCGGTAACGCCGCCTTGTGCCGCCGTGGTCACCCTTGTCGTGGGGCCGATGCCCTCTGTAACCCCTGTGACGCGAGATCTCATGACTTCGATTTCCTCGGTAGCCGACCCCACCGACCCCCCCGCCTTCCTGCGTGCGCTGTACGACGCCGCCGTCCGCCGGGCGCTGCCTGAGCACACCATCGGGCCGTGGCTGCCGGCCCCTCCGAAGGGGCGGACGGTGGTGGTGGGTGCGGGCAAGGCCGGGGGGGCGATGGCGGCTGCGGTGGATGCGCTGTGGCCGGCCGATGCGCCGTTGTCGGGCCTGGTGATCACGCGCTACGACCACGTGCCGCCCGCCTGGCGGGCCGCGCCCGGGCGACTGGAGGTCGTCGAGGCGGCGCACCCCGTGCCCGACGAGGCCGGCCGCGCGGCGACGCAGCGTCTGATGCGTCTGGTGCAGGGCCTGGGGCCGGACGATCTGGTGCTGTGCCTGATCTCGGGCGGCGGCTCGGCGCTGCTGTCGGCGCCTGCAGCCGGGCTCACGCTCGAGGACAAGCAGGCGGTCAACCGCGCGCTGCTGCGCAGCGGCGCCGCCATCGACGAGATGAACTGCGTGCGCAAGCACCTCTCGGCCGTCAAGGGTGGACGCCTGGCGGCGCTGTGCGCGCCCGCGCGGGTGGTGACGCTGCTGATCTCGGACGTGCCGGGCGATGCGCCCGGTGTGATCGCCAGCGGCCCGACCGTACCCGACGAGACCACCTGTGCCGATGCGCTGGCCATCTGCAGCCGCTACGGCATCGCGCTGCCGCCGGCCGCGCGCGCCGGGCTGGACAGCAGCGACTTCGAGACGCCGAAGCCGGGCGATGCGGTCTTCGACGGGCACGAGGTGCACCTGATCGCCACGCCGCAGCAGAGTCTGGAAGCCGCGGCCGAGTGCGCGCGTGCCGCCGGTGTGGCGGCGCACATCCTGTCCGACGAGGTCGAGGGCGAGAGCCGCGAGGTCGGCAAGGTGCACGCCGCGCTCGCGCGCGCCGTGGCGCGGCGCGGCCAGCCCTTCGCCGCGCCCTGCGTGATCCTCTCAGGCGGCGAGACGACGGTGACGGTGCGGGCCCAGGGCGGACGGGGCGGGCGCGCCACCGAGTTCCTGCTGGGCTGCGCCATCGCGTTGCAGGGGCAACCCGGTGTGCACGTGCTGGCGGCGGACACCGACGGCATCGACGGGGTCGAGGCCAATGCCGGCGCACTCGCCACGCCAGACACGCTGGCGCGCGGCGCGGCGCTCGGCCTGAAGGCGCAGGACTTCCTGGACCGCAACGACTGCTGCAGCTACTTCGAGGCCCTGGGCGATCTGGTGGTGCCCGGCCCCACCTACACCAACGTCAACGACTTCCGCGCGCTCTACATCCGCGCCGCTTGACCCGGCCGCAGGCCGAGGGCCGAGCCGCCTCAACGCCCGTGCAGGGCGCGCCAGGCGGCGAAGTCGATGCGGCTTTGCTCGTCGGTGGGCGGGTACAGGCCGAGGATGCTGCGCCCCTCCTGGACCTTCTCGGTCACGAAGTCCTCGAAGGCGGTCATCTCCACGGCCTCGGCGGCGATCTCGTCGGCCACGTGTGCCGGGATCACGACCACGCCCTCGGCGTCGCCGACGACGACATCGCCCGGGAACACCGGCACGTCGCCGCAGCCGATCGGCACGTTGATGTCGAGCGCCTGGTGCAGCGTGATGTTGGTCGGTGCGCTGGGCCGCTGGTGATAGGCGGGGATGGACATCCGCGCGATCTCCGGGCTGTCGCGGAAGCCCCCGTCGGTGACCACGCCAGCCACGCCGCGCACTGCCAGCCGCGTCACGAGGATGGCCCCGGCCGAGGCCGCGCGCGCGTCCTTGCGGCTGTCGATGACGAAGACGCAGCCCGGCGGGCACTCCTCGACGGCCTTGCGCTGCGGGTGGGCGCGGTCCAGGAACACCGACACGGGATTCAGGTCCTCCCGCGCCGGGATGTAGCGCAGCGTGTAGGCCTCGCCGACCATGTTGGGCAGCGTCGGGTTCAGCGGACGCACGTCCTGGATGAACTGGTTGCGCAGCCCGCGCTTGTAGAGCGCGGTGCACAGCGTGGCGGTGGAAACGCCCTTGAGTTGGTCTCGGGTGGCTTCTTTCATGTCAGGCATGTCCTCGTGGGGGAGTTCCGGTGTGTGGTCGTCTGCATCAGGCTGAACGCGCCATCAACGCGCGCACCATGTGGATGCGCTGGTCGATCAGTCGGGGCCAGACCGTCGGATCGACGAAAGGATTCAGCTCCGGGGTGATGCGTTCGGCCAGGTCGAACATGCCGGTCTGGCCCGGGTGCGATCCGAGCGTGACGTCCACGGGCAGGTCGCGCACGCGCAGCAGCCCGGCCAGGAAGTCGTCGCGCGCCGTCGCCGCCACGCTGTGCGCCTGCAGGAAGTCGTCGGTCAGCGTGTTCAGCCCCAGGCCGCCGTGCAGGCCACACAGCAGCGAGCGCCCGGACGGATCGGTGCGGGCAAAGAAGAACGAGGTCGTGCCGGGGGTGTGACCCGGGGTGTGCACGGTGCGGATAGAGGTGTCGCCCAGCACCACGGGCTGGTCGTCGGCGAAGAAGCTGTCGACCTCGAAGGTTCCGCAAGGCCAGCCCATCGTGAACACCAGTTCAGGCCGCTCACGCATCATCTGCACGTCTTCACGCGCGGCCATCACGCGCGCGCCGGTCTCCTCGACCACGGCACGGATGCCGCCGCAGTGGTCATAGTGCGCGTGCGACAGCAGGACCAGGCGCACGTCGGCGGTGTCGAAGCCCAGCCGACGGATCGACTCCAGCACCAGATAGACCTGGGGCTGCATCGTCGCGTCGATGAGGATGAGCCCATCCGATGTCTCGATCAGGTAGGCCCCAACCCAGCCGTTGCCGACGAAATACACGCCTGGGGCCACGGCGAAGGGTTCGACCGCAACCTCCCATGGGCGCTCGCAGCCCTGCCGCAGGCACTCGAAGGGGTCGGCGTGGACGATGGGGCGATAGCGGTGTCTCATGTGTCCCTTCCCGGGCGGGAGTCGCCCCGCGCGTGGGCCCAGTGACTGACGATCCCGACCGGGTTGAGCGGGTCAGTAGATGGCCGGCTCCGGCACCGGCGCGCCGAAGTCGGTTTCGAGGAAGTCGAAGTCGCAGCCCTCGTTGGCCTGCAGGATGTGACGGCCGAACATCCAGCCGTAGCCCCGCTCGTAGCGCGCCGGTGGCGCGACCCAGGCGGCGCGTCGGGCAGCCAGCTCGGCGTCGCTGACCTCGAGGTGGATGCG
>JBMTXX010000160.1:0-8386 GCA_049453935.1 Rubrivivax sp. | reverse complement strand
CCCATGGGCCGGCTGGGCCGGGCCGACGAGATTGCCGAGGTGATCTCCTTCCTGCTGTCGGCGCGCGCTTCTTTCGTCACCGGGCAGGTGCTGTGCGCTGACGGCGGCTTCACGGTTCGCTGAGCCCATGGCCTGCGCCGACGCCGTGCCCGACCTGGTCGCTGCCACTGGCGGTGTGCCGCTGGCGGAACTGGTTCGCGTGGTGCGCAGCAAGAATGCGGGGCCCACCCTGCTCACACTGGATCTGTTCTTCCGCGATGGTGCAGGCTACGCCCATGCGGCAGCCAGCCCGGCGTTGCACCCCGAGGCCGTGGCCGGCCTGTACGGCCTGGCTGCTGGCGTCGTCGTGCGACACGAGTTGCCGTCGCTCCAGGCGATGAAGTTCACCCTTCCCCGCGCCGTCCTGGCCGGCAGCCCGGGTGACGGCGACGTCTATGGCGCACAGCAGCACGGCCCGCTGTGGGGCCTCGTGCTGTGACGGCTTCAGAGGCAGCGCGACTTCCCGCCATGCACGCCACACGACGCCTGCTCCAGAGCCACCGCGCCGGCGGGGACGTACCGCTGCGCGTGCTGGCTGCGTCGGGTCAGCTGGGCTTCGGCATCCCCGAGGCGGCGCTGCGTCGCGGCATGGAGCGCCGGCCGCACTTCATCGGCTGCGACATGGGTTCGATCGACCCCGGCCCCTACTACCTGGGCGCCGGCCGGATGGCCGCCCCGCCCGTGATGGTGCGGCGCGACCTGACGCTGGTGCTGGGCGCGGCGCTGGAGGCTGGGGTGCCACTGCTCATCGGCAGTGCGGGCACGGCCGGCGCGCAGCCGCACCTCGACGAGACCGTCCGTCTGCTGTGCGAGGTGGCGCGCGAGCATGGCTGGTCGTTCCGCCTGGCCACGGTGCACAGCGACGTGCCGGCCGCGCGGGTGCGCGAGGCGCGGCGCGCCGGTCGGCTCGAGCCCATCGGCCCGATGCCCGAGCCCACGGACGCCGACATCGAGGCCTGCCCCCACATCGTCGGGCAGTGCGGCACCGAGACGCTGGCGCGCGCGCTGGCCACCGACCCCGACGTGGTGGTGGCTGGCCGGGCTTGCGACACCGCCATCTTCGCCGCCCTGCCCGGCCTGCTGGGCTATGCGCCCGGACCGGCACTGCACATGGCGAAGATCGTCGAGTGCACCTCGCTGTGCTGCAGCCCTGGCGGGCGCGACGCCATGCTCGCCACGCTCGACGCGCAAGGCTTCGAGCTCGACAGCATGAACCCGGATGCGCACGCCACACCGGCCTCGGTGGCCGCACACGCGCTGTATGAGCAGGCCGATCCCTTCGAGGTCGAAGAGCCTGACGGCACGCTGGACTTGCGTGGCGCACGCTACACCGCTGTCGATCACCACCGCACCCGGGTCGAAGGCGCGGTGTACCGGCCGCGAGCGCGGCCGACGCTGAAGATCGAAGGCGCCGCACGCGTGGGCTCGCGCGTGGTGTTGCTGGCCGGTGTGGCCGATCCGGTGCTGCTGGGTTGTCTGCCAGAGGTGCTCTCGGCGGTGGAGGCCAAGGTGCGTGCACTGCTGCCCGGCGCCTCCTGGCAGGTGTACCCGCGCGTCTATGGCCAGGGCGCGGTGCGGCCGCTGCCGGCGGCGTTGCGCAGCACGCACGAGGCGGGGCTGGTGCTCGAGTTCGTCGCTGTGGACACCGAGCTGGCCCGCACCGCTGCGGCCGTCTTCAAGCAGCAACTGCTGCACCACGGCTTTCCGGGCCGCGTGGCCACTGCCGGCAACCTGGCCTTCGCCTTCACGCCCAGCGAGCTCGACGCGCACGAGGCCTGGCGCTTCGTGCTGTACCACGTGATGCACGATGCGCCGCTGGACGAGATCTTCCGTGTCCAGGCGCGCGACGTCGTCGCGGGCGTCCTCCACTGAATCGCTGTGGGCACGCCGATGAACGCCCCGATGCCGCTGACCAAGTATCACCAGGTCTATCTGGTGCTGCGGGAGCAACTGGCCGAAGGCCGCTTTTCCGACGGCTTGCCGGCCGAGGTGGAGCTGGTGCGGCAGTTCGGCGTCGGGCGCGTGACGGTACGCCGCGCGCTCGAGCAACTGGTGCGTGACGGGCTGATCGTGCGCCAGGCCGGGCGAGGCACACGCCCGGTGGCCCCGCCCGCCGGTGGCGCGGCCGGCGCGCCGACGTCGGCCACTTTCCCGGTGGCGCGGCTCAGCGGCTTGCTCGAGAGCATTGTCGAGGTCAGCCGAGGCACCACGGTCCAGGTGCTGGACTGGCGCGCCGTGCCTGCCTCCGTCCCGGTGGCGCAGGCGCTGCACCTGTCACCGGGCGAACGCGTGCGCCGTGGTGTGCGTCTGCGCAGCACCGGCGTCGGCCCGGTTTCGTTGATCACCACCCACGTGCCCGAGCCGCTGGCCCGTGGCGTGGGCCGGCGTGACCTGGAGCAGCATCCGATGCTGCAGCTGCTGCAGCGTGGCGGCACGGTACTGGGCCGCGCGCGCCAGACCGTGACCGCACGCGCGGCCGACACCGACGTCGCGACGTCGCTGCAAGTGCCGGTAGGCGCCGCGCTGCTGTCGGTCACGCGCCTCGTGCACGCTGCCGATGGCCGCCCGGTACAACTGTTGAGCGGCCTGTACCGGCCCGATCGATACGAATACGAAATGGAACTGTCACAGGTGGGCGGCGTCGACGCCCGCGTCGTGGCAAGGGAGCGCCTGCCTTGACCGAAAACCGATACCGTACGTCCGAGCCTTCGGCGGCGGCGCCGCCGCAGACCCTCGCACAGAAGCTGCTGGCGCGTGCCAGCGGCCGCCCGCACGTGGCCGTGGGCGAGATCGTCAACTGCCGGGTCGATCTGGCGATGTTCCACGACTCTTCCGGTCCGCGCCGTCTGAAGCCCATGCTCGAGGCGCTGGGCGCGCAGATCTGGGACCGCTCGCGGGTCGTGCTGGTGATGGACCACTACGTGCCCGAGCGCGACGAGGACTCGCGCCGCATCGTGCGCATCGCCCGCGACTGGGCGGCCGAGCAGCGCCTGCCCCATGTCTACGACAGCATCGGCATCTGCCACGTCGTGCTGCCGCAGCAGGGCCACCTGCGCCCGGGCCTGTTCTGCGTCGGCGGGGATTCGCACTCGCCCACCGGCGGCGCCTTCGGCGCGTATATGTTCGGCATCGGCAGCACCGAGATGCTGGGTGTGGTCGTCACCGGTGAGATCTGGGTGCGCGTGCCGCAGACCATCCGCATGTGGTGGGACGGCCGTCTGTCACCTGGCCTGACGGCCAAGGACATGATGCTGTCGATGACCGGGCGTTTCGGCATGAACGGTGCCGACTACCAGGCGGTGGAGTTCTGCGGCCCGGCGGTGCAGGCGTTGTCGATGCCCGAACGCATGACGATGTCCAACATGAGCGCCGAACTCGGCGCGCAGACCGGCCTGATCGCCCCGGACGACACCACGCGCGCCTGGCTGCGCGGCGTGGGCGTGGCCGACGAGAAGATCGAGACCGAGGGCTGGCACACCGACGAGGGTGCGCCCGCCACCACCCACCGCTTCGACGCTGCCACGCTTGCCCCGCAGGTGGCGCTGCCCCACAGCCCGGCCAACGCGCGCGACGTGGGCGACGCGGCCGGCACGCCGGTGCACGTGGCCTATGTCGGTGCCTGCACCGGTGCCAAGCTCGAGGACCTGCGCGCCGCTGCCCAGGTGCTGCGTGGCCACCGGGTGGCCGACGGCGTGCAGCTGATGGTGGCGCCGGCCAGCCTGCGAGACCAGCAGGAGGCTGAGCGCGAAGGCGTCATGGCCGTGCTGCGCGAGGCGGGGGCCGAACTGCTGCCCACGGCCTGCGGCGCCTGCTCCGGCTACGGCGGCACGATTCCGGAGGGCGCCCACGTCATCGCCACGACGGCGCGCAACTTCAAGGGCCGCATGGGCGCGGCCACGGCGCAGGTCTACCTGGCATCGCCCTACACCGTGGCCGCCTCGGCGCTGCGCGGGCGCATCAGCGACCCTCGGGAGGTGCTGGCATGACCGCCATCACGACGCATCGCGTCTGGCGCCTGGGCGCCGACATCGACACCGACCAGCTCGCCCCTGGCGCCTACATGAAGCTGGACATCGACGGCATCGCGCCGCACTGCCTGGAAGGTGTGCGCGCCGATTTCGCAGCCGGTGTGCGGCCGGGCGACGTGATCGCCGCCGGCCCCAACTTCGGCATCGGCTCCTCGCGCGAGCAGGCCGCCGGCGTGCTGGTGCGGCTGGGCGTGCGCGCGGTGATCGCGCCGTCCTTCAGCGGCCTGTACTTCCGCAATGCCTTCAACCTGGGCCTGCTGCTGCTGACCTGCCCGCAGGCCGAAATGCTGACCGAGGGCGAGCAGGTCGTGCTCGACCTGCAGGCCCTGACCGTGACCACCGCCGAGGGCCGCACGCTGCCGTGCGAGCCCATCCCCGGCTTCCTGCTCGACATGGTGCGGGCTGGCGGCCTGATGAACCAGTTGCGTCAGCGGCTGGGCAAGGATTGAGGCCCTGCCCGGTCCCCCCAGCGCAGGTGGGCCAGGCCCTGACAACGATCTTCGAGGAGACCCATGCAAGCCCATGACATCGCCGCCTCCGCCGGCACCGTGCGCCACAGCCCTGCCATCGACCGCCACCCGGCCCGCGTGGTGCGCGCGGCCGCCATGCCCGAAGGCACCCCGCAGGTCAGCGCCGTCATCGTCGGCGGTGGCGCCTGCGGCATGACGGCCGGCATCCGGCTGCGTGATGCCGGCGTCGACTGCGTCGTGCTCGAGCGCGATGCCATGCCTGCCGGCTCCACGGCGCTGTCCTCGGGGTTCATCCCTGTGGCCGAGACGCGGCTGCAGAAGTCCCTGGGCATCCCGGACACCCAGGAGCTGTTCCGCCGCGAGATCGACGCCAAGAGCCACGGGCAGGCCGCGCCGCACCTGGTGGTGGCCTACACCGAAGCCGCGCGTGAGGCGGTGGACGCGCTGGAGGCGCACGGCATCGCCTTCGAGGTGGCCGACGGCTGGCTCTACCCCGGCCACAGCGTGCGCCGCATCCACTGCGTGCCCGAGCGCACCGGCGCGGCATTGCTGGCCGCGCTCGGCCGCGTCGCCGCGGAGCGGGGCGTGGACGTGCTGACCGAGGCGCTGGTGCGCGAGATCTGGGTCGCCGACGGCGCCGGCGGGCAGGCCACGGACGCCGACCGTGTCATCGGCGTGGGCTACCAGCGCCCTGACGGCCAGATGGAGCATCTGGGTTGCGACGCGCTCGTCCTGGCCTGCAACGGCTTCGGTGGCAATCGGGACCTGGTGCGCGAGCTGCTGCCGGCGATGGCCGAGGCCACCTTCGGCGGGCACGTGGGCAACGACGGCAGCGCCATCGCCTGGGGACGCGCCTTGGGCGCGCGCCTGGCCGATCTGGGCGGCTACCAGGGCCACGGCTCGTGGATCATCCCGCAGGGCGCGCTGATGACCTGGGCCGCGATGATGGAAGGCGCGGTGCAGATCAACGTCGAGGGCCGCCGCTTCCACAACGAGAACCATGGCTACTCCGAGGCCGCGGTGGAGGTGCTGGCCCAGCCTGGCGGCATCGCCTGGAACGTCTTCGACGGACCCATCCACACGCTGCTGCAGAGCTTTCCCGATTTCGTCGAGGCGCAGAAGAACGGCGCCATGCGCACCCTGCCCGACGAGGCCGCGCTGGCGGCACTCATCGGCTGTGACGAGGCCGCCCTGCGCGCCACGCTGCAGGCCATCGTGCCCGGCGTGACCGACGCGTTCGGCCGCACCTTCAAGCGCCGTCTGGCGGCGCCCTACCATGCCGTCAAGGTCACCGGCGCGCTCTTCCACACCCAGGGGGGCCTGGACATCGATGCGCAGTGCCGCGTCGTGCGCGAGGACGGGACCCCGCTGCCCAACCTGCTGGCCGCCGGCGGCGCCGCGCGCGGCGTCTCTGGCAACGAGGTCTGGGGCTATCTCACCGGCAACGGTCTGCTGAGTGCGGTCGGCGGCGGCTGGCTGGCCGGGGGCACGGCCGCGCGCCTTTGCGTCAACGGCACGGTGGCCTGATGCCCTCGTCCGGTGCGAACCCCGCCACACCGGAACGGCCGGTGCTTTGCGTGACAAGCCGCGTCATCGTCCGATCTTCAGGCCCTGCCGCTCGTTCGGGATCGATCCCCTGGCCTGTGGGCGATCGAGAGCCTCACCTCTTCTGGAACGAGCCCCTGACCCGTTCGGGCTGAGCACGTCGAAGCCCAGCGCATAGCCCTCCCCCCTGTCCGACCCCACCAGACGTCCATGTCCTTCAAGTCCCGCCTTGCCCAACCCTCCCCCGTGCTCGCCCCCGGCATCTACGACGGCCTGACCGCGCTGATCGCCGAGCAGGCCGGCTTCGAGGCGCTGTACCTGTCGGGCGCCTCCATCGCCTACACGCGCCTGGGCCGCTCCGACATCGGCCTGACCACGGCCACCGAGGTGGCCGACACCCTGGCGCGCATCACCGAGCGCGTGCGCCTGCCCGTCATCGTCGACGCCGACACCGGCTTCGGCAACGCGCTGAACACCCAGCGCACGGTGCGCGAGTTCGAGCGTGCCGGCGCGGCCATGATCCAGCTCGAGGACCAGACCTTTCCCAAGCGCTGCGGCCACCTCGACGGCAAGGGCGTGGTGCCTGTGGCCGAGATGTGCGGCAAGCTCAAGGCCGCGCTGGACGCCCGGCGCAGCCCCGACACGCTGATCCTGGCGCGCACCGACGCGGTGGCGGTGGAGGGATTCGACGCCGCGCTCGACCGCGCCGAGGCCTACCTCGAATGCGGCGCCGACGCGCTGTTCGTCGAGGCCGTGCGCAGCCCCGAGCAGATGGCCACGGCCTGCGGCCGCTTCGCCCGGCGCATCCCGATGCTGGCCAACATGGTCGAAGGCGGCAAGACCCCGGTGAAGAGCGCCGACGAACTCGGCGCCATCGGCTACCGCATCGTCATCTTCCCGGGCGGCACCGCCCGCGCCGTGGCCCACACCCTGCAGCGCTACTACGCCAGCCTGCACGCCCACCGCACCACCGCGCCGATGCGTGAGCAGATGCTGGACTTCGACCAGCTCAACGACGTGATCGGGACGGGGGAGTTGCTGGCGCAGGGCAAGCGGTACGGGTGACCCGCACCCGCAGTTGGACGGCCTTCTGCGTCTGACGTGCGGTGACGACGAACGGGATGGTGGTGCCAGGCGCCTTCATCGCACAGGGTGACAGGCCGCCGGGCGGCTGGACCTGGGCGATCCCTGGGCCGGTATCCGGCCTTCACGGTGCGCGATACCATGCACCTAGCCATGCACCTAGCGCCCAAGACTTCCGGTCCATGACGACGCCTGCCGACCCGCCCGCTGCCTGCCCCGCCAGACCCGAGGCGGCGCCTGCTTGGCGTGGCCGCCAGGCCGCAAGCAACCCATCCGCACCGAAGCTGGGCTGGATCCTCGCCGGGGGTGCCCTGGCCACGGTCATCGGTCTGGCGTGTGCCGCGGCGCTCGGCGAGGGGTGGTTCATGGCGCTGTTCATTCCGGTGCTCCTCACAGCCGCCAACGTCCTGCACTGGCGCGCAGCAGCCCGGCGCGGGCACGGGCCCGCCCGTTCCACCGAGACGCCCCGATGAGTGCCGCCGGTTTTGTCGTCACCCACGCGCAGGACGCCGTCTTCGAGCGCGGCCTGCGCAGCTTCTTCGAGTACCGCGATCTCGGGATCCGGCAGGCCACCGGCGGGCGCGTCGTCGCCCACGTGATCCGTGCGGCCGCGGGCGGCGAGTTCTCCGGCCAGCCGCACCAGCACGAGACGACCTTCCAGCTCGTCTACGTGCTGGCCGGCTGGATCGAGTTCGAGTACGAGGGCCAGGGCGTGGTGCGGCTGCAGGCCGGCTCCTGCGTGCACCAGCCCCCGGGCATCCGCCACCGCGAGGTGGGGCACAGCCCCGATGTCGAACTGCTCGAGGTCGTCATGCCCGGTGACTTCCGCACCGTGGAGGTGCCCAGCGTGGAGAGCCCTCGCCCGGACTGACCTGAGCGGCGCCGGCTTGCATGCGACAGGCCAGCCCCGTGTTCAGATCGCGTTCGGCGGGACGCCCTGTCCTGACGGTGTCGCGGTCAGCGCCTAGGCCGCCAGCATTTCCCACACCGCCGCCGCCGTCTGCCTGACGAAGCGCACGCGAGGCCTGCCCGGCAGCTGGCCGCCGAAGAGTGTGCGCAGTTCTTCGGTCAGGAGCCCTCCAGGCGCTCTGAGGGTCGGGCCTGCGGCTCCACATCCTGCCGGCTCGGGCCGTGCTGCGCGGCCGCCAGGGCCGGGATCCGGTCATGGATCAGCTTCTCACGTGCCGGGGGCGGCCTGCGCACGGGCGGTCCAGTAGTCGG
>JBMTXX010000159.1:0-8604 GCA_049453935.1 Rubrivivax sp. | reverse complement strand
TCGAGCTGCCCTACCAGCTCTACCTGATGCTGCCCTACGCGATGGCCATCGTCGCGCTGGTGCTGGTGGCCCGGCGCGCGGCCTACCCGCAGGCGCTGATGAAGCCTTATCGCAAGGGGGAGCGTTGACCGACGCTCAATGCGAACGCCGGCGTGCGCTGGCCCATTGAAGCGACACCACACCGACGGCCAGGACAGCCCCAGCGACATTGGCCATCGCGGCCCAGGCGGCCATGTTTGGCGGCAGCAGCAGGAGGGATCCCGCGACGATGGAGGCGAAGCGCAAGGCCGCACCTACAGATCGCAGACCGTAGCCGATCATCCCGGCAGAGACGAACCACACGCCCACCACTGCCGTGGCGATCGTCAGCAGCGTCTCCGCCAAGGAGCCACCCTGCAGCAGCAGGGTCGGCGAGAAGACGAACAGGAAGGGCACGATGTAGGCCGTCCACGAAAAGCGCATCGCCACCCAGCCGGTGCGCATCGGGTCCGCCTGGGCGAGGTTGGCCGCAAAGAAGGCGGCGATCGCCACCGGCGGGGTCACGAAGGACATCATGCCCAGGTAGAGGATGAACATGTGCGCGGCGATCGGCTTGACGCCCACCTCCACCAGCGCCGGCACGATGAGGACCGCCAGCAGCACGTAGACGCCGAGAGTGGGCATGCCCATGCCCAGGACGATGCACAGCACCGCGGCGATCAGCAGCAGCAGGTACACATTGCCCGCACCGAGTTCCACCAGCGACAACGTCAGCGCAAAGCCCAGGCCGGTGATCTGCAGGATGCCCATGATGTAGCCTGCGGCGGCCGCGATCATGATGATGTCGGCCGACGACACGCCCGCACGCACCACGCAGGCCCAGACCTCGCGCAAGGTCAGACGCTGGCCGGCGTACCCCACCGTGGCGCCGACCAGCGCCACCGCGACACAGGCGAAGATCGCCGCGTTCTCCGCCTCCCGGTTCTCCCAGAACAAGGCATAGACCAGCACGGCAAAGGGCAGCAGGAACAGCCAGCCTTTCATGACGACCGCCACCATCCTCGGGATCTCGTGGGCCGGCACACCCAGGATCTTGCCCTTGGCCGCCTCGAGATCGGCCTGGATGAACAGCGCCACGAAGTACAGCAGCGAGGGCACGAGCGCCGCCAGCGCCACGTCGGCGTAGCTGATCTGCAGAAAATCGGCCATCAGGAAAGCCACCGCGCCCATCACCGGCGGCATCAGCTGCCCGCCGTTGGACGCACTGGCCTCGATGGCAGCCGCCTGCTCGGGCTTGAAACCCGAGCGCTTCATCATCGGGATCGTGATGACACCGGTGGCGAGGATGTTCGACACCACGACACCGTTGATCGACCCGAACAGGGACGAGGCCAGGATGGAGATCTTGGCCGCGCCGCCGCGAAAGCGCCCCATCAGGCCCAGAGACAGGTCATTGAAGAAGTTCGCCCCACCGGATGCGGACAGCAGCTGGCCGAAGAAGACGAACGGGATGACCACCGTCACGCCGATCAGCAGGACCAGCCCGAACAAGCCGCTGGTGTCCAGCCCCAGGTAGACGACCATGTCCGTGACCTGGACCTCGCGGGTCTGCAACGCCCCCGAGACCCGGTGCCCGACGAGCGCGTACAGGAAGAACGCCAGCACCACGATCACCAGGGCCCAGCCGGCGGAGCGCCGCAAGCCTTCGATCACCAGCAGCAGCAGGACCCAGGTGACGATCTTCACATCCCAAGGGGAGTTGAAGAACTCCCCGAGCATGCGTGGATAGGCCCAGCCCATGTACACGCCCACCGCGATCGCCGTGCCCGCGAGCAACCAGTCATACCAAGGTGCGGTCTGCCGTGGTGACGGGCTGGGGCGCATCGGCCGCAGCAGATAGACGATGGCGGTGGCACAGCCCAGCATGACCGCCAGGAACTGCTCAGCCAGGAAGTTCAGCCCCACGAGCCGATACAGATCGGCACCCCAGGCGATGCCGCCCAGTCCTATCGCGGCACCCAGGACAGCCGTGGCTGTTCCCAGCGCCCGGCCCGTCGGGGGCTCGAGTTCTTTCTCGTCGTGCAAGGCCACGCTCCTGAAGCCGTCTCGCGCCTGCCAGGCGCGAGAGGAGTGCCGTCCGTCCTAGAGGGGAACTACTTGACGGGCCAGATGCCGGCTTCCTTGAAGTACCGGACCGCGCCAGGGTGGTAGCTCACATCGGGCTGCTGGACAGCCAGATCGCCCGGCGTCATCGCGCCGAACGACGGGTGCGCGGCGACGAGCGCCGCCTTGTTCTGGTGCATCGCCTTGACGACCTTGTAGACCATCGCCTCGTCGGCATCGGCGCTGACCGCCACCGTCATGGCGTACTGCATCAGATTGGTCTTGCCGATCACGCCGTTGAGGTGCGGCAACGGATCCTGCGGCGCCACGGTGTACTCCGGACGGATGGCACCCATCGCCTTCTTGGCCTGTTCGCTGTCGTCCAGGCTCAGGAAGCGGATACCGACCGCCGCATCGACCTCGGCCATCTTCGGCGCGCCGATGGCGAAGACGGTCGCGTCCAGGCGTCCGGACTTGAAGTCATCTGCCGCACGCAGCAGATTGGCGGTCTGCACGCCCTTGGTGTCGTCCAGGGTCAGCCCTGCCGTGGCAAGGATGGCGCTGGACAGCGCGATCCCCTGAGGGAAGCCCTGCCAGCCGATCGGGAAGCGCTTGCCCTTGAGGTCGGCAACGGTCTTGATACCGGAATCCTTGCGGACGAGGACGCCCACCTTGAACGGGAAGACGGTCGCCGCCAGGCGCAACTTGTCCAGCGGCTTGCCGGCGTGTTCATCCTTGCCTCGCAGCGCGATGCCCACCTCGTCGTTGGACATGAAGGTGAAGGCCGCCTGCCCCGCCTGCACCGCCGCCATGGAGGCGGCAGGCGAGTTGAAGGTGATCACCCGCATCTGGATGCCGGTCTGTTCCTGCACGACCTTGGCGATCGCCTGGGTCTGGACGTTGTTGATCGCCCCGGGCGGCAGTGTCGAGATCGACACCGTCTGCGCCACGGCGTTGGCCGTCAACAGAAATCCGGCGGCCACGGTGGCCACCCCTTGAAGCAGTTGTCTCACAGTCTTTCCTTTCGTTTTTCCGCTGCTGCGGGCTTTGCGACTCACCTGCCGACGTGCCCGCGGAAGTCGACCGCGAGAACTGTCCTCAGGCGCTTCCTGACCGGCGCGGAGCCGCACCGGTTCTGGATCACATCAGAATGGCCGCAGACGCGACGCCGACGCTGGCCCGCATCGGGCCGCGGCCCCCTCCTGGTGGTGGATGCGTGCATGCGGGTGCCCTGCGCCTGTCAGCGAACCCGTCAATGCGCCGCCGGCAGCCCTGCACGACCGAAGGCCGCCTCGATGGCCGCATGCCGACGGTCCAGCCAGTGCTTGGTGTCGGGATGGGTGAAGATGTAGAACTCACCCGTCTCGATGGCGCAGGCCACGCGCTCACCGACGTCGGCGGGAGACATCTGGCCTGCGAGCAGATCGCCCATGAAGTGGTTTTGTGGCCGGGAGGTGGCGCCCCCCAGCCGCGCGGGCCGACTGCGCTCCGACAGGTGGATGCGGGTGTCCACCGCAGCTGGCGCCAGGATCGACACGCCGATGTCAGTGCCTTGCAACTCGTTGCGCAGCCCCTCCGACAGCGCGACCACCGCGTATTTCGTCATCGAATAGGCGGCGGTCAGGAAATTCGGGTTGACCTGGAAGCCACCGATCGAGGCGGTGTTGACGATATGCGCCGGCCGACCCGATGCGCGCATGCGTGGCACCAGGGACTGGATTCCGTGGATCACGCCGTAGATGTTGACCCCGATCACCCAGTCCCAGTCCGCGGCACTGATCTCGTCCAGCGGCACGCCGTGCATGGAGATGCCGGCGTTGTTGCAGGCGATCGCGATCGGCCCGAAGGCCTCCTCGACGCGGACGACGGCGGCCTCTACCGAGGCTCGATCAGATACGTCGACTTCGACCGGGAGGGCCGTGCCGCCGTCGGCCTCGATCAGGCGGACCGTGGCTGCGGCGTCATCGCGCTGGATGTCGCACACGCCCACCCGCACCCCGCGGCGGGCCAGGCTCATGGCGATGCCTCTGCCGATGCCTGAGCCCGCGCCTGTCACAAAGGCACATATCCCGGCCTCGATCTTCATGCATCTCTCCTCACGAACCCCTCGGTGCTATCCTTGCACACGGAACCGGCAGCAACAACGCGGGTTTCCCTCATGGCGCACCCCGCTGCACGCGGCTTGCGCAGGAAGATCGATCACCTGCCCGAGGCCTGGCCGCAAGACGGCGCCACGCGAACCGGGCTGGCATGGAAGTCCCCGGGCGAGCAGGCCACAGCGCAGAATGACGAAGTCTGAGACGGACAGGGGACACGACGGCGAAACCGCCGGCGCCGTCGAGGCGGCGTACCGTTACATCCGCACCTCGATCATCAGCGGCGGGTTGACGTCCGGCGCCATGCTGCTGGAAGCCCGGCTGGCCGAGCTCGTCGGTGTCAGCCGCACCCCCGTCCGGCACGCCCTGTCCCGCCTGGCCACCGAAGGCCTGGTCGTCCTCGAACGATACCGGCGGGCCCGCGTGGCGAGCTTTTCGAGAACGGACCTGGCCGAGATCTTCCGCCTGCGCGGCAAACTCGAGGGGTATGGGGCGCGTCGCGCCTGCAGCCGCATCTCGGAGGCAGACCTGGCCAGGCTGGAGGCCATCGAGCAGGAGATGGAGACCTTGTTCAGCGGGCTGGGCTGGCACGGCCACCTCTCGCGCTTCGACGAATTGAACAACGAGTTCCACGGGATCATCGCCCGTGCCGCCGACAGCCCACGACTGGAGACGATCCTCGCCTCGTCGCTGGAACTGCCGGCATCGATCTTCAACCACTACGCCGAGCCCCACGAGGAGCGCACGCGCCGCACCCACCGACAGCACCGCGAAATCATCGCAGCCCTGAAGGCACGCAACGCCGACTGGGCGGAAGCCGCGATGTGCGCCCATCTGTTCTCGATCAGCAGCGATCCAGACCAGGGCAGCGATTGATGCCGCGCCAGAGCTGAGGTTGGGCCGCGGCCTCAGGCCGCCACCGGCTCCTCGACCTGACGTTGCCGACGCAGATGCGGCATCACGGCGCTGGCGTACAGCTCCATGTTCTTGCGGGTGAGATCCGCCGGCAAGGTGCCGAATTGCAGCAGGCTCAGCAGATGGCCAAAGCCGATCTGGCCATGGTAGTGCTCGAGCCGCTGGCGCACCGTCTCGGGGCTGCCGCAGATGAACATGCCCTTGTCGATCACATCGTCGATGGTCTGCTTGCCACCGATGGCCGACTTGGCCTTCATCACACCCATCATCGACTTCAGCGACAGATAGCCCGGGGGCAGCAGCATCTCCTTGGGCATCCTGAGGAACTTGTTGAGGAAGTTCTCGATGTGGGGCTTGGCCTCGCGGTGTGCGATCTCGTCGGTCTCGCCCACATACACCGGCACCGACCAGCCGAGCTGGTCCGGGGAGGCCTCGTAGCCGTGCTCGCCAGCCATGTCCTTGTACACCTGCATGTACTTCGCCAGCATGGCCACCGGTGTGAAGGTCTGCAGGTAGGTGTAGCGCCGGTCCGGATGCGAAGCCCACTCGATCGTCTCCGACGAGCCCTGCGAGGGGATCCAGATCGGCGGGCGCGGGGACTGGTAAGGCCGCGGCCAGAGGTTCACATATTCGAACTGGTAGTGCTTGCCCTCGAAGGCAAAAGGCCCCGTCTCCGTCCAGGCGCGCAGGATCAGGTCGTGCGCCTCGTGGAAGCGGTCATGGCTGTCTGCGGGGTTGGAACTCCACGCGTGGTACTCGGCACCGATGCCACGCACGAAGCCGGCGATGAAGCGGCCTTCGGTGATGTTGTCGACCATCGCGAACTCCTCGGCGACGGTGACCGGGTTGTTCAGCAGCGGCAGAGCACGGCCGAGGATGGCGATCTTGACGTGCTTCGTGCGACGCGCCAGCGCGCCGGCCATCACGCCGGGCTGCGGCATCAGCCCGTAGGCGTTCTGGTGGTGCTCGTTGACGCAGACGCCGTCGAAGCCGAGTTCATCCGCGTACTCCAGCTCGTCGAGATAGCGGTTGTAGAGCTTGGCGCCCTTCTTCGGGTCGTAGTAGCTGTTGGGCAGCGTGATCCACGCGGAGTTGTAGGTCTGGTCGTAGTCCAGATCCAGATCCGCGTAGGGCATCAGGTGCATCATGTAGAACTTCATCGAGCGGCTCCACGGAGAAAGTTGGCAACACAGGCGGTGAATTCGGCCGCCTGCTCGACATGGGGCAGATGCCCGCAGGCACTGATGACCTGAAGGGACGCACCTGGAATCAGGTCGCGGTAGGCCGGGCCGTGCTCGGCGGGAATCAGTTTGTCGTCATCACCCCAGACGATCATGGTGGGCACGCAGATGCGGTGCAGCCACTTCTTCAGGTGCGGGTTGTGGAATCTCGGGCTCCAGCCCAGCTTGGCAGTCGTCAGGCGATTCTTCAACACCACCATGAGTTCTTCTTCGCTGGCTGGTTGAGGCATGGCCGCCGCGAGGGCCGGGTCATGAAACAGATTGCGCGCCAGCTCTTCCGGCGACCACATGAACATGTCGCCTCGGCGCACCCCAGGCACGTGGATGCCCGCAGGCGCCACCAGCGTCAGCGACCGAAGCTTGGCGCACGAGCGTGTGGCCAGTTCTGCGGCGATCCAGCCCCCGATCGACGTGCCGACCAGATGCACCCCGCTCAACCCGAGGTGATCGATCACGTCCAGGTAGAACCAGGCGAGATCGCCCACGTTGTCCAGCCAGTCCGGCGTCTCGGATGCGCCGAAACCCGGATGCTCCGGCACGATGACATCGAAAGACTCGGCCAGTTGATCCATGAAGGGCAGCCAGCGGCTGGCGCCCGACGCCCCATGCAGGAACAGCAGGGGTTCTCCGCGGCCCTTGCGCATCACGCGGATGCGGCATCCCGTCACCGTCTCGAAGGCTTCTTCGTGCGCCATGGTGGTCGCCTGTCTCCTCTTGTTCTGGCCGAGGTCGTCAGGACCTCGATAAAAAAAGTGTACACCTTGGAGTTCATGTCGGGCGGATTTTTCGACTGCCGAGAAGTCAGACGCATTTGTTGCATTGCAGCAAGTCATTGATATGAATGCAAACATTTGGCATCGCAGACATCTTGTGGCCAAATGACGCCCCGGCAAGTTGCATACCTTTGATGGATCGAGGGCGATGATGGCCTTGGACATGTTCTCTTTGCACGGCCGGGTGGCGGCCGTCACCGGCGCGGCCAGCGGCCTGGGCCTTGCGATGGCCGAAGCGTTGGCCGAAGCCGGTGCATCGGTCGTGCTGCTCGACATCGACGACAACGCCCTGGCGCAGGCCGCAGCCGCGATCCGTGACTCAGGCGGCCAGGCCGAGACCCGGCGGCTCGATGTCGCAGACCGGGAAGCGGTACGGGAAACGATCGCCGACATCGCCCAACGGCACGGACGGCTCGACGTGGTGATCGCCAACGCCGGTGTGACGGCCGGGCCCGGCTACCGCACCGAGGTGGGCCAAATCAACGCCGTCCAGGACGCGCAATGGGATCAGGTGCTCGCGATCAACCTGACGGGGGTCTTCGTCACCCTTCAGGCTGCGGCCGCCGTCATGAAGCGTCAGCGCAGCGGTCGCATCGTCGCGGTCGCGTCGGTCGCCGGGCTGAAGTCGGAGGTCATGTGCGGCTATGCCTACACCGCCACCAAGGCCGCCGTGGTCAACCTCGTACGCCAGGCAGCGATGGAACTCGCGCCCTATGACGTGATGGTCAACGGGATCGCGCCGGGCCCCTTCCGCACCAACATCGCGGGCGGCAGGATCCGGCAACCGGAAGTGGAGGCGCAGTTCGCTTCCATGGTGCCGCTGGGGCGCATTGCGTCGCCCGAAGAGATCAAGGGGCTGGCGCTGCTGCTGTCGTCCCCGGCCTCGAGCTTCATGACCGGCTCGACGATCCCCATCGACGGTGGGATCATGGCGAAGTGACCCAGACCGAAGAAGTGCAGGATGCCACACCACACACCCTTTGCCGGACACCTGATCCAGACCGCCTTCACCAGCGGTGACATCCACGCCACGATGCGTGAGATGACCCGCACGCTGGGTGTGGGCCCGTGGTTCCTGCGTGAGCGGGGTGTCTTTCCGCGACAGACCTATCGCGGGCAGGCGTCCTCGACCGCCCTGGCGATCGCCATGGGCTATGCGGGCGACATGCAGTACGAGGTCATCCAGCCACTCGACGATTCCCCTTCGGTGTACCGCGAGGTGGTCGAGCAGCGGGGCCATGGTTTGCACCATTTCGGTGTGGCCGTCGTCGACTACGAGGCCGCGCTCGCCCATTACCACGGTCTGGGCTACTCCCTGGTCTACGAAGCCGAAGTTGCCAACGGCGCACGGGTGGGCTACTTCGACACGCACGGCAAGCTGCCGGCCATGGTCGAGGCGATCGAGTTCCTGCCGGCGACGCAGGCGATGTTCGAGCGTTTCCGCGCCGCCTCGCGCGACTGGGACGGCAGCGACCCGGTCAGACTGCGGGTCTGAAG
>JBMTXX010000158.1:0-8688 GCA_049453935.1 Rubrivivax sp. | reverse complement strand
GGGGACGCGCGACGACAAAAGCGGCCGTCGCGCGTCCCGTAGGCATCGTCGACGGGGCGCGAGGCGGCGCGCGGGTTCGGATCGGTCGCGCCCCGTGCACCGTCGCTGGCTGGGATGCGAGCCCTCAAGGCATGAGAGCCGCCCGAGGCGCAGCATGACCCCCCTTCCACCAACCGGCCCAGCCCATGGACCCGGCGCACAGCCCTGATCACCGCCCGCGAGGCGTGGCGCTGCCCTCCGTCCCGCAGGGCACAGCGGCAGCCGGGGTCGGCGCCGCGCGGGTGGCCGCCCCCTCGGCCATGGCCGCAGTGCCGAAGCACACCGTCGGCACGACGCCCGTCGCCGAGCGCCCGCGCTACGCCGACCGCCGCGCCGCCGGCGTGGCGCTGGCCGAGGCGCTGGCCTGCCGTCACTGGGACACCCCGCCGGTGGTGCTGGCACTGCCACGCGGCGGGGTGCCGGTGGCACTGGAGGTGGCGCTGCGCCTGCACGCGCCCATGGGCCTGCTGCTGGTGCGCAAGCTCGGCGCGCCGACCCAGCCCGAGCTGGCCGTGGGCGCGCTGGCCCAGTGGCAGCCGGAGCAGCCGGCATTGCGCGTGACCGACGATGCACTGCTGCGCTGGACCGGTACCACCCCGCAAGCGCTGGCGAGCCACACACAGCGCGAAACCGCCGAACTGGCGCGCCGACGCGAGCGCTACCTCGCCGGACGCGCACTGCCCGCCTTGGCAGGACGCACCGTGATCCTGGTCGACGACGGGCTGGCCACCGGTGCCACGGCCCGGGCTGCCGCGCGCTGCGCGCGTCTGGCCGGCCCGGCGCGGCTGGTGCTGGCCGTCCCGGTCGCGCCGTCGGACACCGTCCGGGCGCTGGCCGCCGAGGTCGACGAGGTGTTGTGCCTGTGGCAACCGCCAGACTTCCGGGCCGTGGGGGCGCACTACCTGGACTTCCGGCAAGTGGAGGACGAGGAGGTCACCGCCGCCCTGGCGCGGCTCGACGCGCCTCGGGCGCAGGTCTGATCCGATCGCCCGCCCGCTCGCCACCCGCCGCAGGCCCACACCCTGGCACCCGAAGACGAAAAAGCCCGTCGACCCTTGGCAGGCGGGTCGACGGGGTGGCGCAGGCCCCCGGGCCCGGCCTTGCGGCGCGGACCCGGTCTGGGGATGCCTGCATCCGGCCCGGCCAGCCGGCCAAGCCCGGGCCCGCCGCGCGAGCCCCCCATCTTCGCCACGAGCAGGTGGCGCCCGCCCGTGACGGTTCAGATGGTCACACGTCCGGGTTGCGCGCCCTTGCGCGCGCTCAGCGCCGGCGCGATCCCACGCGCGACATCGTCCTCGCGCTCCGCAGCCTCGGCGCGCAGCGCCACACGCCAAGTGCCACGTGTCACACGCTGGATGTCCTGCATCAATCGGGTGTCGATCAGCTCGATGTCGCGGTAGGTGACCGCGATGCAGCCCACCTGCTGCAACGCGGTGAGTGCGCGGCTGACGGTCTCATGTGCCACACCGAGGTGGCTGGCGATGTCGCGCCGCGTCATGCGCAGGCGGATCCGCCGATCGGAGTAGCCCAGCGCGTTCTGCCGGCGAGCGTAGTGCAGCAGGAAACGCGCCACGCGGACTTCGGAGCTTGCAGCCGACATCAGGTACTGCGTGTCGCTGCGGCGCAGCAGTTCGGTCCCCACCGCGCGCTGTATCAGCCGCTCGATGGCCGGCATGCGACGCGACGCCGCCATCACCTCGGCAAAGGGCAAGGCGGCCACGGTGGAATCCTCCAAGGCCACGGCGCCGCTGGCGTGGCGCCCCCGGCTGATGCCGTCCAGGCCGATCATGTCGGCGTGCAGCGCAAAGCCCAGCACCTGCTCGTAACCTTCGGAGTCCACCTGCACACACTTGAAACTGCCGGCGCAGACGAAGTACAGGTACTCGAAAGGCGTGCCTTCGTGCACCAGCACCGTGTCGGCCTTGAGGCGTCGCGTCGCAAAGGGCATGCGATCGGTCTGGTCGCCGATCCCGTCGGGCAACCCGGCCCAGCGCAACAGGTCCGACGCCGTGCAGCGGGCCGCCGCCGGGGCGGTGCGGGCGCGTGACGAATCCAACGGCTGGACAACGGGGGTGAGTAGAGTCATGGAAGCTCCCTGAGCAAGCTGCGTTCGTTGACGAGGACGTCAGCTTCGCGCAAAGGTCACCGCTGTGGTATCGGCGCGAGGCCGGAACCTCCCATCGGATTCGCCGCCCGGAAGGGGCTTGAACATGAGGCCGGCGTTCAGACATTTCCGAGTGGTCTTTCAGCGACAATCGCCTTAGATTCTTTTCCAGGAAATGCCTCTGACGGTTTGTGCGGTACCGATACTTTCCAAAAGCCGTTTTCCGCACCCCGCGCCAAAGCCCATCTTTCGGGTGGCTCGCTCGGCCGGCAGGCCCTCGAAAAATATCCATCAATCGCTTGGGGCGCTCCTCGTTCCGACCGGCCTGTGCAGCTCACAGGCGGACATCACGGAGGTGCGCGCGAGCGTTCATTTGAGGACGCGCAACGCCCTAGAGGTGGCGGAATCCGACGATCACTTCATGCACAGGGCGCTCAGAACACACGACTCTGCGATGGTGACCGGCACGTTCCGCGTGGAAGGCCATGCCGCACACGCCTGCCCGGGCCACCTGGGCAAGGGCCAGGCACCGCCTGCCGGCCCCTTGCCCGGGATGGAAGATCGTTGTCTGGCGTCCACATCGGACCCGGCTGACTGCCCGAAGGCCCGCGCGGCCCGGGCCTCGGAGCGCGCCCGCATCTCACGCGAACTGCACGACGATCTGGGGCAGCGTCTGCTGGCGCTGCGCCTGGATCTGCACCTGATGTGCCGTTCTGCAGACCGCCAGACCGGCATTGCCTCGCAGGAGGACCTGCTGCGTGCCCTGGCCGGTGTGGACGACAGTCTCGAGGCGGTGCGACGCATCGCGGCCAACCTGCGGACGGCCGGGCTGGAAGGCATCGGCTTGGCCGAAGCGATGCACCGGCTTGTGCAGGAGTGGGCCGACCGATGCGGGCTTCGCATCCAATGGCTTGCGGGTTTTCCCGAAGATCTGCAAAATGACAGTTCGTCGGAGTTGTCCTGGGCGCTGTACCGGATGGCCCAGGAGTCGCTCGCCAACGTCGCCCGTCACGCACAGGCCCGCGAGGTGTGGCTGCGGCTGGTGCGCCAGGGTGACGATGTCGTCTTCACCGTCGAAGACGACGGCTGCGGGGCGTCCCTGGGCCAGGGCCGCCTGGGCAAGCGCCCTGGACTGGGCCTGCAGGGCTTGGCCGAGCGGTTCAAGCTCCTGGGAGGGTGCTTCCGCATGATCGACGGTGAACTGGGCGGCTGCCGCCTGGAAGCGCGGGTGCCCTGGCCGGTGGCACGTGCGACGGGGTCGCTCCCGCCAGACCACCAGGCCGTCCACGCAAGGAGCACCCATTGAGCAACCCGATCACAGGCGCCATCACCCTCGTCCTCGCAGACGACCACGAGATCCTGCGCGAGGGCCTGTCGCGGCTGTTGTCCACCGCGCCCGACATCGAGATCGTCGAGCAGGCAGGCAACGGCTTTGAACTGCTGGAGGCCTTGCGGCGACACCCGGTGGACCTGCTGGTGACCGATCTTTCGATGCCCGGCATGCCCGGGATCGACCTGATCAAGCGGGTGCGCGACGAGCACCCGGACGTGCGCATCCTGGTGCTGACCATGCATGCCGAAGACCCGTATGCTCAACGCGCCTTCCGCTGCGGCGCCAGCGGCTACCTGACCAAGGACTCGGCGTTCGATCAGCTGATCGGCGCGATCCGCAAGGTGGCCGCCGGCGGTGTCTACGTCAGCACGCGTCTGGCCGAGCGTCTGGCGCTCGGGCTGCGCACGCACCAGGTGCCGCCACACGAACTGCTCAGCAATCGCGAATTCGAGGTGTACCGCCGCATCGTCAGCGGACAGCGCCTGACCGACATCGCCGAAGACCTGCACCTGTCGATCAAGACCATCAGCACGCACAAGACGCGCATCATGGAGAAGCTCGGCGTCGACAGCACCGCCTCACTGCTGCGCTACGGGATGGAGCATCACCTGTTCGACGACGAGCAGGTGGTTGCGCAGGCGCTGGCCGCGTGAGCGCTGCGCGGTGCGGCACCGCCCGCTTCAGGGTGCGGTACGCCCCGAAGTGCCAGCCGCCACGGGCGATCGCGTCACGCGGACCCGCCCCCCCTGGGTGACGATGATGACCGCATCCCCGGCCTGAAGCACCTCGCTGCCCTGCGCCTGCACGATGGCGCGGCGCTCGCCACCGGGCAGTTGCACCAGGACCTCGACCGCGTCTTCGCGCGTGGCCATGCGCTCGACGGCATTGCCGACCACCGCGCCCGCCACCGCGCCCAGCACACCACCGACCTTGCTGTCGCGGCGGCCGCCGATCGAACTGCCGCCGATCGCGCCTACCGCCCCGCCGGCCACGGCACCCACGCCGCTCTGGCTGCCTTCGACCTGCACCTGACGCACCGACAGCACGACGCCGTCGAGCACGGTGGCCATGCGGTTGGCGTCCTCACGCTTGACGACGTCGGGGCTGGTGGTGCTGCAGGCTGACAGCGCGCCGGCCAGGATCAGGACGGCAAGAGGGCGGGTGTAGTTCATGGCGTCATCCTAAAGGACGTCAGCCG
This sequence comes from Rubrivivax sp., assembly GCA_049453935.1. Classification (GTDB taxonomy): domain Bacteria; phylum Pseudomonadota; class Gammaproteobacteria; order Burkholderiales; family Burkholderiaceae_C; genus Rubrivivax. Next base: position 4,014 of record JBMTXX010000158.1, on the reverse strand, counting down.
TGCAGCCGGGAATGTCTGGGCACGCTGGCGAGCAGGAATTCCATCTGATCGGCCAGGATGCGACGGCCGCGCAGGATCATGTCCTCGTGCAGGCTGGGCACATAGGGCAGGTAGTGGAGACTCATGCGCGCCTCGTCCGGCAGTCGGTCGGCCTTGTGGCTGTTGCAGGCGCGGCAAGCGGTGATGCAGTTCATCCAGGTGTCGGCCCCGCCGCGCGAGACCGGCACGATGTGCTCACGGGTAAGGTCGTCGACCGCGAAGCGCCGGGCGCAGTAGGCGCACACATGCCGGTCACGCGTGAACAGCTTGGGGTTGCTGAGCATGGGCTCGATGCGCCAGGCCCGATTAGGGACGGCGCCGCGCACGGCCAGGATGGGATGCACCTCGATGCGCGACATGAGCCCGGTGGCGCGCTGCACGCCGCCACGCAACACCTTCCAGGGCTCGCCCAGCGTCCACGCCACTGCGTTGCTGGCGTAGAGCGTGGCGGCCTCCTGCGTGGAGATCCACGCCTGGGGCCGTCCGGACACGTCGAGTTGGAGCACATCCATGCCATACCGTCCCGAATCTGTGCGCCGCCCCCGTCGGCGGCAGGCCTGCGCGGATGTCCTGCTGCCACATGCCAAAAGCAGACAGACGCCCGCGTCACACCGAAGGATAACAAGAGTCGTGCCACCTTCTCGTGACAGCTCGTGACGAACCCCAGGGCCGCGCCGGATGCGACAGCACCGTAAAGCCCACCCGCCCACCGGGAGATCTCCAGGGCTTGCGCGGACACGGGATCAGCGGTCAAAATAGCACGATCGTTCGATCTTTTCTCTCTTCCCATGTCCAGCGTCGCCGCTGCAACCGATCGTCCAGAGCCCACGCCCGATCCGTCTTCACGCTCGAGTCCGGGCAAGGGCCGGCAGACCCACGCCGCGATCCTGGAGGCCGCGCTCGGTCTGGCCTCGCACATGGGGCTGGAAGGCCTGTCGATCGGCGCGCTGGCCGAGCTCACCGGCATGAGCAAATCGGGCGTCTTCGCCCATTTCGGCTCGCGCGAGGAATTGCAGATCGCGGTGGTGCGCGAATACCACGCGCGCTTCGAGGCCGAGGTCTTCGCCCCGGCGATGACGGCGCCGCGCGGGCTGCCGCGGCTGCGCGCGCTGTTCGAGCGCTGGCTCAAGCGCGTGTCGCAGGAGATCGACTCCGGCTGCATCTACATCAGCGGCGCGGTCGAGTTCGACGACCGGCCGGGCGCCGTGCGCGACGCGCTGGCGCAGATGGTGCAGGCCTGGCACCGCGCCATGCAGCGCGCCATCGTGCAGGCCGTGGAGCAGGGCCATCTGCCCACCGGCACCGACGCACAGCAGATGCTGTTCGAGATCCACGGCCTGGTCCTGGCGCTGCACCACGACGCGCGCTTCCTGCGCACGCCCGGCGCCGTCGACCGCGCGCGCACCGGGTTCGAACGCATCCTCGGCCTGGGCAGTGCGCCGGCATGCCCCCCAGACACACCCGCTACGCCCGCCACGTCTGACAGGCGTGTCACCGCCTCCCATCCCTGACGCCACAGGAGCCCCACGATGCCCGTCTACACCCCCCCGCTGCGCGACCTGAAGTTCGTGCTGCACGAGCTGCTGAACGTCACCGACGAGCTGAAGCTGCTGCCCCGTCATGCCGACATCGACGCCGAGACGATCGACGCCGTGCTCGAGGAAGGCGGCAAGTTCGCCGCCGAGGTGCTGTTCCCGCTGAACGCCAGCGGCGACGCCGAGGGCTGCACGCTGGACAAGGCCACGCACGAGGTGCGCACGCCCGCGGGCTTCAAGCAGGCCTACGCCCAGTACGTCGAGGGCGGCTGGCCGGCCCTGGGCTGCGACCCGGCCTATGGCGGTCAGGGCCTGCCGGCGGTGGTGAACCAGTGCTTCTACGAGATGCTGAACTCGGCCAACCAGGCCTGGACCATGTACCCCGGCCTGTCGCATGGCGCCTACGAGTGCCTGCACGCCCACGGCACGCCCGAGCAGAAGACCACCTACCTGCCCAAGCTGACCAGCGGCGAGTGGACCGGCACGATGTGCCTGACCGAGCCCCATTGCGGCACCGACCTCGGCCTGCTGCGCACCAAGGCCGAGCCGCAGCCTGACGGCACTTTCAGGCTGACCGGGCAGAAGATCTTCATCTCCGCCGGCGAGCACGACCTGGTGCCCAACATCGTGCACCTGGTGCTCGCGCGCCTGCCCGATGCGCCGGCGGGCAGCAAGGGCATCTCGCTGTTCGTGGTGCCCAAGTTCCTGGTCAACGCCGATGGCAGCCTGGGCGCGCGCAACGCCATCCACTGCGGCGCGATCGAGCACAAGATGGGCATCCACGGCAACGCCACCTGCCAGATGGTGCTGGACGGCGCGGTGGGCACACTGGTCGGTGAGCCGCACCGGGGTCTGGCGGCGATGTTCGTGATGATGAACGCCGCGCGCCTGGGCGTGGGCAACCAGTCGCTGGGCCTGACCGAGGTGGCCTACCAGAACGCGGTGGCCTACGCCAAGGACCGGCTGCAGATGCGCAGCCTCACCGGCCCCAAGGCGGCGGACAAGCCGGCCGACCCGATCATCGTCCACCCCGACGTGCGCAAGATGCTGCTGACGGCGCGCGCCTACGCCGAGGGCGCGCGCGCGATGGCGGTGTGGTGCGCGCTGCTGATCGACAAGGAGCTGTCCAGCGACGACGCCGACGAGCGCGCCGAGTGCGCCGACCTGGTGGCGCTGCTGACGCCCATCATCAAGGCCTTCTTCACCGACAACGCCTGGATCGCCACGTCTCACTGCCTGCAGGTCTACGGCGGGCACGGCTACATCCGCGAGTGGGGGATGGAGCAGTACGTGCGCGACGCCCGGATCAACATGATCTACGAGGGCACGAACACGATCCAGTCGCTCGACCTGCTGGGCCGCAAGGTGCTGGGTGACAACGGCCGCAAGCTGAAGAAGTTCGGCAAGCTGGTGGCCGCCTTCGTCGAGGAGGAGGGCGTGAAGGAGGAGATGCAGGAGTTCGTGAACCCGCTGGCGGACCTGGGCGACAAGGTGACCAAGCTGACGACCGAACTCGGCATGAAGGCCTTCGGCAATGCCGACGAGGTGGGCGCGGCGGCGGTGGATTACCTGCGGGTGTGCGGGCACCTGGTGTTTGCCTGGTTCTGGGCGCGGATGGCGCGCAAGGCCCTGGACCAGCAGCACACGGGCGACCCCTTCTACGCCGCCAAGCTGCACACGGCGCGCTTCTACTTCGCCAAGCTGCTGCCCGAGACCGCGGGCCTGATCCGCAGCGCGCGCAGTGGCGTGAAGCCGCTGATGGCGATGGAAGAATCGATGTTCTGAGCCGGCGGGTGCGCGGCGCCGGACGGCCGTTGACGCCGCGATCGGTCCGATCTGCCCGCCTGTTCAGTCCCCTGCCCTGCCACCCGCGGCCGAAGAGCCGCCGCTTCCGAGGAGACACCCCGATGAACAAGCCTCTGCATACCCTGACCCTTGCCACCGCGCTGTGCCTGTGGGGCACGGCCGCTTTCGCGCAGTCCAGCCCGGCGGGCTTGTGGCGCACGATCGACGACGACGGGAAGACGGAAAAATCCCTGGTGCGCATCTCTGACGCCGGCGGCACCTTGACCGGCAAGATCGAGAAGATCGCGGACCCGACGCGTCAGGACGCGCGCTGCACCGACTGCGAAGGTGCTCGCAAGGACCAGCCGGTGCTCGGGATGACCATCATCGAGGGCGTGCGCGCGGGCAGCAGTGCTGACCTGTGGGACGGGGGCACCATCCTCGACCCGAACAACGGCAAGGTCTACAAGGTGCGGATGACGCTGAAGGACGGCGGCCGAACGCTGGACGTGCGAGGCTATGTGGGGATGCCGCTGCTGGGCCGCACACAGACCTGGCAGAGGGTGGAGTGACGTCGCTGCTCTTTTGCTTGCTGCTTTCTCGCGGGCCGAGGGGTGTGGGTGCCCCCCTCCGCTCATGTCCTCCGGACTCGGCC
>JBMTXX010000157.1:0-8907 GCA_049453935.1 Rubrivivax sp. | reverse complement strand
CCTGGGTCCTGTCGGGCCAGGCGACGACCGTGAACCACCGCTTCGGCGTCACGCCCGGCTTCCGCAGCGATTTCGTCGGCTTCAGGGTGGTGAGGGATCTGCCGTGAGGTTTGGCGGCTGAGGACAATTGACGCCGGGCGGTCCACGCACACTGGGGCAGCGGCTTCTTGGGCTTGCGGATTCAAGGCTGGCAGGATGCCACCGCGCAACGTCAAGTCAGCGTGGGACGGTCGAATGTGGCGGCCGACGGATCCTCAACGCGGTGTGGTGCCGTCCGCTGCGTTGGTACAGCCGGTGATACGGCGGGATCGCCTAAGAGGGAGTACTTCCCAGTGAATTACTGGCGGAATCCGGGCCGAAGAGTCTGCCACTCTCTCTCTCTCTCTGAGCCCGCGTCATCGGTCACCAGCGCTGCGGCCGGGACCAGCGCTTCGACCACGGTGCCGCCCTCGGGCGCGCAGCGCACGTCCAGTTGCCCCCCGTGCGTGGCCAGGCGTTCCTGCATGCCCAGGATGCCCAGGCTATGGTTGCGGGACAGGTCCGGCGCTGACACGCCGATGCCGTCGTCTTGGATGCTCAGGCACACTCGCCCGGCGGCGTTGTGATCGAGCCGGATGTCGACCGAGGTCGCCTTCGCGTGCTTGTAGACGTTGGTCAGCGCCTCCTGGGCCACCCGGTACAGCGTGACCGCGAGGTCGCCGTCCAGCGTGTCGCCGCCCCGCAGGCCGGCCATGTCGTCCTCTGCGCCTGCGTTGACGAACTGGCATCGCAGCTGGGTGCGCTCGCCGAAGCCCTCGGCCAGGCTGCGCAGCGCGCTGGACAGGCCTTCGCCGTCGAGCACGCGCGGGCGCAGATCCTGGACGATGCGTCGTACCGACTCGATCGCCTCGCCCGACAAGTCGTGGGCGCGGCGCACCAGCGCGGCAAGTTCATCGGGCGCCGTGACCCAGCCGTTGACCGCGGCAGCGAGTTCGATGCGGATCGCAGCCAGATGCTGCTGGAGGTCGTCGTGCAGGTCTTGGGCGATGCGACGGCGTTCCTGTTCCGTGGCGCTGTCCTTGGCCGCCAGCAATCGGCGCATGCGCGCGCGTGAAGCTTCGAGATCGCGCCGTATCCGGAACTCCTCGGTCACCTCACGGCTGGTGACCACCGCGCCGGCGATCGAGGCGCCTCCTTCACCCATGATCGGGGTGTAGCTGTAGGACATCAGCCAAGTCTCGCCCGTGTCGCTGCGCTGCACTTCGAGAACCTGCTCGCGCGCGGTCTCGCCTCGCAGTGCGCAGGATCCCGGCCATTGCGCGCGCACGACCGCCGTGCCATCCGTGCGTCGCACGAGGAAGAGCCCGAAGTAGTCTTCCAGCGACAGGTTCTTCGGCAAGGGGTCCGAGAAGCGGTGAACCCTCAGGAAAGCGTCGTTCACCCGCACCGTCCGGCCCTCGGCGTCGGCGATCCAGATCGCGTCGCTCATGCTGGCGAGCGCGGCGTTCATCTCGGCCTGGATGCGCTGCAAGCCGCCATCGGCCGACGTGGTGTGACCGGGCGGGGACGCCAGGTTGTGGTGACCGTGCATGGCCGGCACCGGTTGCGGGTTTGCCAAGGTTTCTCTCCTTGGCGCGGCGCGCTCCCTTGCCAGCGCCACGCGTGCGATCAGCGATGCATCGCTTCTTATGCTTCAAATGTTATCTGCGTGAGAACCACGCGTCCAGTCCTGAATGCCAGGCAGGAGCGGTCGAGCCAGCGTGGCCCGTCGGGTCAGCGCACGGGACTGCCCCTTTGGGCGGGCCGTGGCGGCGACGCCGCTGGCTGGCGGCAGCTCCGCGCCTCCGCTGCTTCAGCGGACGTTGCCAGCAGCTGGGTTGGCAGCGGCGGGTTTGTCCGCCGGCGCGATCTGCCGCGCGCGGTCGAACTGCCAGGTCCAGATCAGGTCCACCGATCGCTCCTGCCCGCTTTGCGCGCGCAGCGTGAAGCGCTGGGCGATGCGGTAGACCAGCTGCCAGGTGCCTGCGGTGGCGTTGACGCTGCGTTCGTAGCCGGCGTACCAGTTGCGGCTGAGCTGCTTGCCCAGCGTCACCACGGTGTCGCGCACCTCGCCGCTGGACTGGCTGAAGGTCAGCTCGTCCAGGCCGATGGTGCGCATCAGCGCATCGGTGGGCACTTCCACGTCGCCGGCCAGCAGCGCCAGCGCCGCGCGCTGCAGCACCGTGGTGTCGGTCCGCCCCAGCCCTTCGGCGCCGCGGCCGAGCACCAGCCACGACAGCTTGTCGGTCTCGCCCATGTCGGGCTCGCTGTACAGCCGCACCCGTGGCGCCAGCGGCGTGCCGGTGATCGCCACGCCCACGCGCATGTCGGTGTTGGGGCGCAGCGCCAGCACGTCCAGGCGCGGGTTCTCCGGCCGCCCGCTGAAGACCAGCACGCCGCGTTCGATCTCGAGTTTCTGGCCGTAGGCGATGTAGCTGCCCTGTTCGGCGCGCACCGTGCCGTCGATGTTCAGCCGCCCGGCGGGTGTCGACAGCTTCAGGTCACCCTGGAGCAGCGTGTCCAGGCCCCGGCCGCGCAGGCGCAGCTGATCGCCCAGCGACAGGTCCAGGGACAAGGCCACACGCTGCCAGGCGTTTGCCGCCGGGGCGCCTGCCGGTGGCGCCGGTGCCCTGGCCGTCTGGGGTGCCGTGGCACTGCCCGGCTGCGCGATGCGCACATCGGTGTCGAGCGAGGGCGCGTCGCGCGCCGCCACGTCGAACAGCCCGCTGTCGACACCCACCCGGCCGTTGAGCTGGAGCTGTCCGGGTGCCAGGGCCAGGCGGGCCTGCCCGCTGGCCACGAGCTGGCGGTCGATGCGGCCGAGCAGCCGGAAACGCTCGGCGCGCAGATCCAGTTGCGCTCGGGGTTGCGCGCCCAGTTGGGCCTGGCCTGAGGCCTGCAGCGTTCCGTCGCCGGCGCGCAGCAGCAGGCGTTCGATGCGGGCGGTTTCCCCGCTGAGCGCCACCGCCAGTTCGCCGTCGGTGAAGGCCACACCTTCGAGCAGGTTGCGCACCGCCAGGCGGCTGGCCTGCAGCCGCCCGGTGAACTCGGGCGCGCCGAAACGTCCGCCCACGCGCACCGTGCCTTCCATCGTGCCGTCCAGCCGCCACCCGGGTGGGGTCAGACCGGCCCACAGGCCAAGGTCGGCGATCTCCATGCGCACGGCGCCGTCCAGTGCCGACTGCGGCCCCGGCCAGCGGGCCTGCGGCGTGGTGCGTACCGTGACCGCTCCCGACACCGTCCCCAGGGCCCGACCCACGACCAGCGGCATGAGGCTCCAGCGGCCGTCCCGCACGTCCAGCGCGAGGTCCATCTCCTGCAGGCCGAGGTCGACGGTGTTGCCGTCCTCGGTCACGCGCAGGTCGCCGCCGTCGCGTCGCAGGCGCAGCGTCGCCTCGGTGGTGCGTGCGGCGCGTATCCGCAGATCGGCCCTGGCACGCAGGTCGCCGGACCACAGCAGGCCCTGGTCCAGGTCCTGAAGCCAGGGCGCCACGGCGAAGGGGTCGATGCGCGCGTCGATCTCGAACCCTGCCCGGTCGTCGTCGACGACGTATCGCGCGCCGTCCCACCGCGCGCGCAGCCCGCGCACCAGCGCGGCGCTGCCCGGGCCTGCCTCAGCCGCAGCGAGCCTGCCTGTCGCGTCGAATTCCAGGGCCGCGCGCACGTTGCGCGTCTCCAGCCAGATGTCGCTCGGTGTCCGGGCGACGCTTGAGTTGCCGGTGGCGGCCTGAGGCGGGCGCCCGCCCGGGCCCAGCGCCAGCGATTCCACCGTGCCGGCCCAGCGCCCACCGGTGCCCGCCGCCCTGGGCGACCAGCTGCCTGCCAGGGCCAGGCGGGCCCGGGTGCCGGTGCCAGGCACCGCGTCGAACCACGGCGCCAGCGCCGCCGACGGACCGGCCGGTGCCTCGAGCTCGACCGTCGCGCGGTGGGCCGATGCCCGGCCGCTGACCTGCGCGTCCAGGCGGTCGATGCGCAGCGCCTGCGACCGGGCCGCTTCCATCTGCAGCGACAGCGAGATGGGCTGGTCGCCTCCGGTGTCGAGCCGCCAGCGTGCCTGCGCGCCCGCCACCGAGCCTGCTGCGGCCCGCACCCCGTCCAGCCGGATCTCACCTTCCGTGCGCAACTGCGGCCAGCGCCCGACGGCCTGCACCTGGCCGCGGGCCTGCCCGGCGGTGGGCAGCCAGGCGGCCACCGCGGCCTGCCCGGCCAGCAGCGGCACCACAGGCGCCAGCGCCGCCAGACGCGGCGCGTCGACCTCGACCTGCCAACGGTCGTCCAGACCGGCACCGGTGGGATCGCCTTGCCCCTGCAGTCGCAATCGGTTGCCGGCCACCGTGATCTCGCCGTCGACGCGGCTGCGTTGCGCCGCCGCGGCCCGGGGGTCCTGGCCGATCTCGACGCGGCCCAGCACCGCCACCCCGGCCAGCCGCGCGGGCGCCAATGTCACGGCACCGCTGCCTTGCAAGGACTGCAACAGGCGCAGCCGAGGCCACGCGCCGGCATTCGCCGGCACGCGCAGGTCGGTGCGCCATTGCGCGGTCAGCCGGTGCGGACCGCTTCGCCAGGGCCCGATGTCGATCGGGATCCAAGGCAGGGGATCGATCTGGGTCAGCTCGCCCGAGCTGCGCAGCCGCCAACCGTCCTGCGCATGGCTTTCGAGGACCGCCTCGAGCTGCGCCCGGCCCACGCCGGCCGTGGCCAGCAGCCGGCGCAGTTCGAACCGACCGTCGCCGAGACTGGCGTCGATCTCGAATGCGGCCGGTTGTCCGATGCGCTCGAAGCGGCCCTGGAGCTGCGCCTGCAGGTCGAGGCCGGTCTGGCGGTCGGCGACGGGAGCGGCCACCTGCTGCCAGTGGATGCCGCGCAACGCCAGGCGCACCGGGCCGGACAGCCGCGCCGCCGGGGCGCGCGAGTCGATCTGCGCAACGTCCAGGGCCTCCAGCGCGCCGTCCAGGCGCAGCAACTGGGCGTCCCAGCGGCCGCTGCCGCGCCAGCGCCCGGCCGCCTCGCCGCTGCCGGGCCGGTTTCCGAGGTCGAGATCCAGGCGGCGCAGGTGCAGCAGCTGCGGCTGCGAGGCGTCGACGTCGAGTGTGAGGTCCATGCGCCGGACCGGCAAGCCCCCACGATCCCACGGCCCTGGCGCCGCGTTGTCCAGTTGCACGCGCGCGGTGCCGGCGCCGCGCGCGCCGCCCGTCACGACCTCGGCTGTGCCGCTGAGCACGGTGCGAGGCAGGCGGCTCGACAGGGTGGACAGGTCCAGGCCCTGCGCCTTCAGCGCCAGCGTGCCCAGCGGCCAGTCCGCCCACGGGCGGACCTCGAAACCCGTGTCCAGTGCCGGCAGCGCGATCCCGCCCGGCCCGGGTGCCTGGACGGTCCCGTCGACCTGGAACGACTCCAGCGGGCCTGCCGCCCTGGCCCGGGCGGTCCAGGCCGTTTCGCCTGTGCCGCGCCCTTCCAGCGCCAGGGTCAGCGCGAACGGCGCGTCGGCCCCGATCTCGCCGCGGCCCCAGGCCTGCAGCCGATCGACATTGAAATGCACGCCCTCGAAGCGATGCCGTGCCCCGTCATCGGCGCCGAGGTGCGCTGCGCCGCTGATGTCCCGCCAGGCCTGGTGGCGGTTGAGCTGGACCTCGCCCGCGACAACGGAGGCCGCCTGCACCTCGATGGGCAGGCGCAGCGAGCGCGGTGGCGTGGCCGGCGTGTGCGGGTCCGACGCGACCTCGACATGGACGCGGCGCGCCTGCAGCCGATCGACCTGCACGCCAGCCCAGACCCCGTCGCGCAGCCACCATCGCCAGCGTGCGCCTTGCCACTCAGGCGCCTCGACGGTGACGCGCACGCCTGCTGCGGGCACGTCCACCAGCACCTGCGCGGCGGAGAAATCGGCCCCGAGCAGGGCGCCGCGCGGTGCCTGCACCGTCCACGTGACCACGCCGGGCACGCCGGGGAACGCCTGCAGCACCCAGGGCGTGGCGCGCGCCGAGTGCAGCGCGCCGTAGACCACCGCGGCCAGGCCGATCGGCAGGACAACCATCGCCAGCAGCGCGAGTTGCAGCGCTCGCCACGTCATGCCTCGGCGCCGCGCCACGCTTGCAGGTGCCGGTCCAGGTCCGTTCGCAGCCACCCGATCGGGAACTGGATCCGCGGGCGCGTCCGGCGCCGCGGCTGCCGGGCCGGCTGCGGGCAAGGGGGTCGACGCGTCGTCCGGGTTCATCGCGGCGGGATTGTGCGCTGCCGCTGGCGATGCGCCCGTGATCCGACCCAAGGTCGGAACGTGCGTGGGCCCTCGTCAACCCGCCAGCAGCACGATCAGCGCCCCGGCGCCGCCTTGCGGCCCGCTGGCCTGGGCAAAGGCGATCACCTCGGCGCACTGGCCGAGCCAGCGCTGCACCTTGGCCTTGAGCACCGGCTGCCGCCCCGGCGAGCCGTGGCCTTTGCCGTGCACCACGCGCACACAGCGCTGGCCACGGCGCGTGGCCTCGCGCACGAAGCCCGCCAGGGCCTCGCGCGCTTCCTCGCGGCGCAGGCCGTGCAGGTCGATCTGCGACTGGATTGCCCAGTGCCCACGGCGCAGCTTCGTGACGACGTCCGGGCCGATGCCCGCCCGACGGAAGCTCAGGCCGTCGTCGGTGAGCAGCAGCGACTCGATGTCGACCTCGTCGGACAGCGCTTCGCGCAGCGCCTCGCGTTCGTCGCGCAGGCGTTGCAGCGGTTCGGGCGCCGGCCGCGGGCGCTGGACATCGGCGCGGCCGGGGTCAGGCAGCGCGTGCACCGGCCCGACGGCGCGCGCGAACTCGTCGCGCTGGCGTTGCGCGCGCCGGCGCTCGGCCTCGGCTTCGCGCAGGCGCGCGCGCTCCCGTGCGGCTTCGGCAGCAAGCTCGCGCTGGCGGGACTTCAGGGCGGCGGCGAGTTCGTTGAAGTCCTTCATGGCAAGCGCGGCAGATCGCGTGCCGGCGGGTGCGCCGGGCGGTGGGTGGGCCGAAGGCGTCACAGCAGCCCCCGCTCGGCGAACGACACGACCTGACCGCGCCCGACGACCAGATGGTCGAGCACCCGCACGTCGACCAGTTGCAGGGCCGACTTCAGCGTCTGCGTCAGGTACTCGTCGGCACGCGAGGGCTCGGCCAGACCCGAGGGATGATTGTGTGCGAGCACCACCGCCGCGGCATTGCGCGCCAGCGCTTCCTTGACCACCTCGCGCGGGTACACGGCTGTCTGCGCGATCGTGCCGCGGAACAGCGTGCTCATGTCGATCAGGCGATGCCCGTGGTCGAGGAACATCACGGCGAAGACCTCGTGGTCGAGGTGGCCGATGTGCAGCGTGGCGTAATCCTTCACGCGGCTTGGGCTGTCGAAGACGGGTGCCTCGGACAGCTGCTGCGTCAGCGAGCGTCGCGCCAGCTCCATCACGGCCGACAACTCGGCGCGCTTGGCCGGCCCCAGCCCCTTGACGCGGGCCAGCTCGCGCGGGCCGGCGTGGAGCAACCCTGCCAGGCCCTTGAACTCGGCGAGCAGCTGCCCGGCCAGCGCCATCACGCCCTGACCGGGCCGGCCGGTGCGCAGCAGCAGGGCCAGCAGTTCCTCGCTGGCCAGCGCCGCAGGTCCGCAGGCGAGGAGCTTTTCCCGCGGGCGGGCATGCAGGGGGAGGTCCTTGGGCGACATGGCGGTGTGGGGTGACTCTTAGAATGGAATCCAGTCTATCGGCGCGTCTGTCTGCCGCGCCTCCCCCCTGCTGATCCCCCTTTGGAGGGTCCCCTGAAGTCCGATGCCGTTGCCGCCGACGCCCTGACGCCCGGTGAGGAAAGCGTCTCCTCGGCTGCGCCTGCTGCGGCTGCGCCGCGCGTGGCGCCCGGGGCCTTTCTCACGCTGCACTACCGGCTCAGCGGTCCCGACGGCCAGCCCGTCGTCGACACCTTCGACGGCAAGCCGGCGACGCTGTCGTTGGGCAGCGGGCAGCTCGCGCCGGCGATCGAGGCGCGGCTGGTCGGCCTCGCCGAGGGCGCATGCGCGACCTTCGACCTGCCCGCCAGCGAGGCCTTCGGGCAGCGCAACCCGCAATTGGTGCAGCGTGTCGGTCGGGCGCTGCTTGCCGAGCTGGGGGATCCCGATGCCGAATACGCCGTCGGCGACGTCGTGCAGTTCCCCACGCCCGATGGGCAGGGCGCCTATGCGGGTGTCGTGCGCGAGGTCGGCGACGGCTGGCTGCTGTTCGACTTCAACCACCCGCTGGCCGGCCAGCCGGTGCGGTTCGACGTCCACCTGCTGGGAGTGTTGTGATGTCAGAAGACACGGTGCGCGCGGCCGAGCCGGCGTGGTCGCCCGGCCCGCAGGAAGTGCTGCTGGCCGAGCCGCGCGGTTTCTGCGCCGGGGTGGACCGCGCCATCGAGATCGTCGAGCGCGCGTTGCGCAAGCATGGTGCGCCGATCTACGTGCGCCACGAGATCGTGCACAACACCTACGTCGTCAATGATCTGAAAGGCAAGGGCGCGATCTTCATCGAAGACCTGGCCGACGTGCCGCCCGGCGCGACGCTGGTCTTCAGCGCCCACGGCGTCAGCCAGGCCGTGCGCACCGAGGCCGCGGCGCGGGGCTTCCGGGTGTTCGACGCGACCTGCCCGCTGGTGAGCAAGGTGCACGTCGAACTGGCCAAGCTCGCCAAGGAAGGCTATGAGTTCATCATGATCGGCCACAAGGGTCACCCCGAGGTCGAAGGCACCGTGGGCCAGCTCAGCCATGGCATCTACCTGGTGGAGGACGTGGCCGATGTGGCGCACGTACGGCCCACGGGCGACAAGCTCGCCGTCGTCACCCAGACCACGCTCAGCGTGGACGACGCCGCCGAGATCCTGGCCGAGGTCAAGCGGGTGTTCCCGCACGTGCGCGAGCCCA
>JBMTXX010000156.1:0-8924 GCA_049453935.1 Rubrivivax sp. | reverse complement strand
GCTGCACGTTGACGATGGTGGCCTGCATCAGCGCCACCTGCTTGGCGGCGCCCCCTGCCCAGGCCTGCACTTCGCCGGTGCACACCGTCAACAGCCGGCCGGCGCTCTGCACGCGCCCGATGGCCACGAAGCGCTCGCCCAGCGCCGGGCGCATCAGGTTGATCTTGAACTCGGCCGTGACGACCTCGAAACCCTCGGGCGCCCGCGTCAGCGCGGCATAGCCGCAAGCGCTGTCGAGGATGCTCGAGACCGCGCCCGCGTGCAGGTAGCCGTGCTGCTGCGACAGGTGGGTGGCAAACGGCAGTTCGATGCGCACCTCGCCGTCGAGGGCCTGGAGCAACCGGGCGCCCAGCGTCTTCATCAGGCCTTGCGCATCGAAGCTGGCAGCCACACGGGCGTGAATGGGGGTCATGGGGGCAGGTGGGGGCGGTGATCGGGGCCACGAGCGTACACGGTGTGGCCGAGGCGTCGGCCCGCTCCACGGCCAAGGCGAATCGCTCGGGGGTCACGAACTCGGCGGTGCCCCAACCCGCCTTCGAACCGGGATCGAGGCGCCCACGGTTCAGCGATCCTGCGGCCTGTCCTGGCCGCGATCGCCACCGAAGATCTGTGACGCCACGAACATCAGCGTCGTCACGAGGATCATGATCGACGAGATGGCGGCGATGGTCGGGTCGATCTGGTCACGCAAGGCCAGGAACATCTGGCGCGTCAGGGTGGAATTGGCGCCGCCCGAGACAAACAGTGCAAGGATCACCTCGTCGAACGAAGTCAGGAAGGAAAGCACCGCCGCAGACACCACCGCGAAGCGGATCTGCGGCAAGGTGACGGTGAGGAAGGCCCGCGGGCGCGACGCGCCCAGGCTGCGGGCCACCATTTCCTGGTTCATGTCGAAGCTCCTGAGTGCGGAGGCCACGACGATCATCACGATGGGCACCGCCAGCATGGTGTGCGCCAGCACCAGACCGGCCAGCGAGTTGTTGAGTTTGACCTTCACGTAGACGTAGAAGACGGCCACCGCGATCAGGATCACCGGAACGATCATGGGGGTGATCAACATCACCTGCAGCGCACGGGCCGCCCGCAGTCGCGAGGCGCTCAGCCCATACGCGGCCAGCGTGCCCAGGGGCGTGGCCAGCAGCGCCGTCCATGCGGCAGCCTTGAACGAGGTGACCGTGGCGTCCATCCAGGCGGCAGAGGAGAAGTAGTTCTCGTACCAGCGCAAGGACCACTGGCGGGGCGGGAACTCCAGGTACTGCGAGGCCGAGAACGACATCGGCACGACGATCAACGTGGGCACGACCAGAAATGCCAACACCGCCCCGGCCAGCACGTACAGCCACAACCGCGCGCGGTGCGTGATCTGGGTGGCGCTGGCCGGACGGTCCAGCCAGCGCTGCGGGCCCCCAGCGCCCGGCCCGCTCATCGGCTGGCTCCGAGCAACTGCTCCAGCCGGGTCAGGCGCGAGGCCAGCCACAGCAGGGCCATCGTGGACACCAGCAGCACCACCCCCAGCGAACTGGCCGCGCCCCAATTGAAGAAAAGCTCGATGTCGTTGGAGATCTGGTTGGACACCATCACGATCTTGCCCCCTCCAAGGACCGCCGGCGTCACATAGAACCCCAGACAGATCACGAACACCAGGAGCGACCCTGCAAACAACCCGGGCAGCGACAGGGGGAAGAACACGGTCCAGAAGGCACGCGTCGGGCTGGCTCCCAGATTGGACGCCGCCTTCATGCAGTCCATGTCGATGGAGCGCATGGAGTTGAGCACCGGCAGCACGAGGAAGGGCAACATGATGTGAACCATGCCGATGAGGGTGCCCGTCAGGTTGTGGACCAGTGCCAGGGGCTCGTCCCACAGGCCCAGCTCCATGCCCCATGTGTTGACCAGTCCGCGGCGTTGCAGCAGCACCAACCAGGCGTAGGTGCGCACCAGCAACGAGGTCCAGAAAGGCAACATCACGGCGATCAGGCACAGACTGGCCGCGCGCCGGGGCAACTGAGACATCACGTAGGCCAGCGGATATCCCAACACCACGCACAACGCCGTGGTCATCAGGCTGACCTTGAAGGTGGCACCGAAGATCCGCGCATAGGACGGCTGCTCGATCATGCGCCGGTAATGCATCAGCGACAGGCTGCCGTCATCGGCCAGAAAGCTCAGGCCGAACAGCCAGCCGATGGGCAGCACCATGGTCACCAGCACCAGCGCCAGCGCAGGCCCGCTCAGGCCCAGCAGCGTCCACCGCTCCCGACGCTCATCGGCACGCAGGGCCGCTGCGTTCGGCCCGTCGGGCATCACGGCGGCGGCCGTCCTCACCCTCACCTCAGCCCCTCGCCGGGCAGCAACACGGCTTCACCGGCGTCGAAATGGAGTTCCATCGGCTCGCCGAGCCCGGGCGCGCGCGCCAGGGCTGCTGCACCGGCGATGGCGCGCGCACTCACCCGGGTGCCGTCTTCCAGAATGGCCTGCACCAGGAAGGTGTCGCCCTGGTAGACCACATTGCCCACGCGTGCGGGCAGCGCGTTGGTGCCTGGCGCAAGCGAGCCCTGGCCAGGCTGCGCCAGACGCAGGCGTTCGGGCCGCAGCATCAGGCAGGCTCGGGCGCCCTGTGCGGGCTGCGGCCCGAGCGACCCGCAGGACTCGGAGCCGAGTCGCAAGGGTCTGCCGTTCCAGCACCAGTGACCGCCTGAGGCGGTGACCTCCAGGAAGGAGGACTCACCGATGAACTCGGCCACGAAGCGATTCGCCGGCCGGTCGTACAACATGCGCGGGGTGTCCACCTGCATGAGCCGGCCGCCGGCAATGACGGCGACGCGATCCGACATGGTCAAGGCCTCCCTCTGGTCATGAGTGACGTAGACGGTGGTCATGCCCAACTGGTCGTGCAGGTGACGCAACTCGATCTGCATGGACTCGCGCAACTGCTTGTCCAATGCCGACAGGGGCTCGTCCATCAGCAGGATGCGTGGCTCGAACACGATGGCGCGCGCCAGGGCCACGCGTTGGCGTTGTCCGCCCGAAAGCTCGTGGACGCGGCGTGAACCGAGCCCCTCCAGCTTGACGGTCTGCAACGCCTGGGCGACACGGCGCGCGCAGTCGGCCGCCGACACACCGCGCAACTTCAAGGGATAGGCGACGTTGGCCGACACGTCCAGATGCGGGAACAGCGCATAGTTCTGGAACACCATGCCGATGTCGCGCTTGTGCGGCGCCAGGCGGATCACCTCCTGGTCGCCGAACCGCAGGCTGCCCTGATCCGGCCGGATGAAGCCGGCCAGCACCATCAACAGGGTGGTCTTGCCCGAGCCCGACGGGCCGAGCAAGGTCAGGAATTCACCGCTCCTGACATCCAGGTCGATGCAGTCCAGCGCCGCCACCGCTCCGTAGGCCTTGGCGACCTGGCGGATGGTGATCGGCACTGCGCTTGCGCGGCTCATCGGCCATGGCC
The DNA here is from genome assembly GCA_049453935.1 of Rubrivivax sp. Taxonomy (GTDB): domain Bacteria; phylum Pseudomonadota; class Gammaproteobacteria; order Burkholderiales; family Burkholderiaceae_C; genus Rubrivivax. Next base: position 5,467 of record JBMTXX010000156.1, on the reverse strand, counting down.
CCTGTTCAATTCATGCGTCCTGGTGGCGGCCATCGGGCTTCACTCGGTGATCATGTTCTGGTAGAGCTCCGCGGCCCGGGCCTCGTTCTTGATGTACCACTCCAGGTTGATCGGGATCTGCCTGGCCACGTTGTCAGGGTGTGAGGGCAGCTTCTTGGCGTAGGCGGCGTCGATGGTTCCCAGCTCGTAGGCCTTCTTGTTGGTGGGACCGTAGGTGATGTACTTGGTGAACTCCGCCTGGTAGGTCGGCTTGACGATCTCGTTCAGGAACTTCATGGCCAGCGCCTTGTTCGGCGCGTCCTTGGGGATGCCGTAGCAGTCGTAGTCGAGCAGTCCCTGGTTGAAGGTGTAGGCCACCTTGCCGCCGTCCTTGGCCACGACATCGAAGCGGCCATTCCAGCCGGTGACCATGTCGACCTCGCCATCTTTCATCAGCTGTGCGTGCTGCGCGCCGGAAGACCACCACACCGCGATGTGCGGCTTGAGCTCCTTGATCTTGCGGATGGCGCGCTCGATGCCGCCCGGTGCCGAAAGCACCTCGTAGACCTTGCTCGGCGGAACCCCGTCGGCCATCAGCGCCGGCTCCAGCGCCCCGGCCACGCTCTTGCGGTAGGAGCGTTTGCCGGGAAACTTCTTCACATCCCAGAAGTCGGCCCAGCTTTGCGGCCCTTTGTCACCATAGGTCTTGGTGTTCCACGCCAGGACGGTGGAGAACACGTCGCCGCCCACGCAGTACTCGCCGGCGAATCCGGGCACGAACGACGAGACGTCGATGACCTTGTAGTCCAGCTTTTCCAGCAAGCCCTCGGCGCCGGCGCGCGCGGCGCTGCCCGAGCCGCTGGTCACCACGTCCCAGGTGTTCGCGCCAGCCTTCATCTTCAGGCGCAGGTCGCCGATGCCGGAGTACGTCTCTTCCTTGACCGTGATCTTCATGGCCTTGGCCGCCGGCTGGAAAAGGGCCTTGCTCTGACCCTCCTGGTAAGCGCCACCGAAGGACACCACGTTCACGGTCTGGGCGCTCGCGCCGAACACGGCTGTGGCCAGCAACGCGCCGATCCAGGGCGCCGAGAAATGTCTGATCTGCATGTCTCCTCCTCAGGGGGGTGGTGGGGAAAGAAAGCTTGTGCTGCGGTCGGGCTCAGGCAAGCCCGAGAGCCCTGGCGCGAGGCCAGTGTCGAAACAAAGCGGTTGGCGACAAAGAGCCACTTTGAACGCCGGGCCAGTCCGCTTTGAGGCGAGCCGCGGCAGGTTCAGGGACGGCTCTCATGTCAGCCGCGCCGCCACACTCTTGATGCGGCAGTAATTGCGCAGGGCTTCCAGGCCCTTCTCGCGCCCGAATCCGGAGCGCCGGTTGCCGCCGAAGGGCACTTCGATGCCGCCGGCGAAGTATTCGTTGATGTAGACCTGCCCGGCGTCCAGATCGCGCGCCAGGCGGTGCGCGGTGGCGAAGTCCCGTGTGTACACACCTGCCACGAGCGCGTAGTCGGTGCCGTTGGCCAACGCCAGGGCTTCCTCGGGTTCGTCGAAGACTTGCACGCACAGCACCGGGCCGAAGATCTCCTGCTGCACGGCGGGGTCTTCAGGTGCCAGGCCGTCCAGGATGGTGGGCTCGAAGAACCAGCCTCGGCCGCTGGCCGGATCCGTGGTGAGGTGCCCGCCGGTGACCACCTGCACCCCTCGGGCCCGTGCGCGCTGCACATGGCCGTCGATGCGGGCCAGCTGGGCAGCGGAGTTCACCGGGCCCAGCCCGGGGTCGGTCAGCGCATGGCCAGGCGTGAGCGCGCGAGCACGCTGGGCCAGCGCCTGGACGAAACGCTCGTGCAGCGGTCGGGCAATCACCAGCCGTGAGCCGGCCGAGCAGATCTGCCCGGCGTTCTCGTAGATGGCGCTCAACACGCCCTGCACGGCCTGCTCCACATCGCAATCGGCCATCACCACCACCGGGGACTTGCCACCCAGCTCGAGCAGCACGTGGGTGACCTGGGATGCGGCCGCCTGCATCACACCGATGCCCGTGGCCACCGAACCGGTGAAGGTCACGTGCTGGATGCCGGGGTGCGCCACCAGCGGCGCCCCGGCCTCGGTGCCCGTGCCCGTGATCACGTTGCACACCCCTGGGGGCAGGCCAGCGCGGCACAGCAGATCTGCGAGCAGGAGCGCCGTCAGCGGTGTGGTCTCGGCAGGCTTGACCACCACGGTGCAGCCCGCCGCCAGCGCCGGGGCCACCCCGCGCGCCATGGTGGCGAGGGGGTAGTTCCAGGGCACGATCTGCGCGCACACGCCCACCGGCTCGAGCACGGTGTAGGCCAGATGCTCGTCATCCAGCGGGATGGTGTCTCCCTGCAATTTGTCGCAGGCGCCGGCGTAGTACTCGAAGGCGCGCGCGGCCGCGCCCACGTCGCCGTGCGCCTCGCTCAGGCGCTTGCCCGCATCCAGCGCCTCCACCACGGCCAACCGGTGGCTCTCGGCGCGGATCAGCTCAGCCGCGCGGTGCAGGATGCGCCCGCGCTCGGCCGGTGTGGTGCGCCGCCAGCCGGAAGCAAGCGCGCGCCGGGCCGAGCCCACCGCGCGGTCGATGTCCTGGGCATCACCCGCGGCAAAGACGGCAAAGGGCTCACCGCGGCTGGGGTCGAAGGTGTCCATCAGCGCACCGCCGACCGCCTTGACGAAGCCGCCGTCGATGAAGTGGCCCTGCGGCAGGCCGGACAGCGTGCCGGTGGCCATCACCTCGGCCACCAGTGCGCTGGCGCCGGTGTGGCCCCCGGCCTGGGGGTGGTCGGGGGTGCTCAAGTGCGCTCGCTCATCTGGTGGGTCGAGCCCGCCAGCCAGGCGGGCTCGATCTCCACGCCCCAACCCGGCGCGCTGGGGATGGTGACGTGGCCGTCCACCACCTGGTAGGGGGATTCGCGGAAAAGACCCTCTTGCCAGGGGTAGTAGTCAGGCCCCTCGATCGACAGTTCCAGATACTTGCCCGCGTTCGGGATGGCCCCCAGCAGGTGCATGGTGAAAAGGGTCACCATCGACAGGTTGGCACTGTGCGGCGTGCAGGGCAGGCCGGCTTGCTCCGCCATGCGGGCCACGCGCAGCGTGCGGGTGATGCCGCCCATGTAGCAGACGTCGGGCTGCACGATGTCCACCGCGCGCATGTCGATCATCTGGCGCCAGGTGGGCATCCAGCAATCCTGTTCGCCGCCGGTCACGTCGATCTCGAGCGCTTCGGTCACCGCCTTGGTCTGTTCCAGTTCCCAGTAGGGGCAGGGCTCCTCGTAATGGCTGATGCCGTGGTCCTGCAGCATGCGGCCCACCTCGATCGCACGCTCGACCGTGAAGCAACTGTTGGCATCGACCATCAGCGCCGCGTCCGGCCCGAGGGCGCGCGCCATGGTGGGGATGATCTCCTCGGTGCGCCCCGGCCACTCGTCGACATTGCGCCCGCACTCGGCGCCCACGCGGAACTTGAAGGCATCGAAGCCCAGGCGGTCTCGCAGTTCGCACAGCCGCCTGGCCTCGTCCCGCGGGGTGATGTCACGTTTCATCGACGAAGCGTAGGCACGCAGACGCTTCGGAGTGCCGCCCAGCAACTCGCACACGCTGCGGCCCTCGAGCTTGCCGCGCATGTCCCACAGCGCGGTCTCCACGCCGCCGATGGCACGGTACAGGGTGGAGCCGGGAAACTTGTGCTCGCGCTCGAAGACGTAGTCGACCAGATCCTCCAGATCCAGGGCATCTCGCCCGAGAGCCCATGGGGCCACCTGACGGTGGAGGATGGTGCAGGTGATGTCGGCCTGGTAAGGCGACACCTGCCCCCAACCCTGGGCACCGTCGTCGGTGGTCACCCGCACGAAGCCGACAGCTGGGTTGCAGAACGTCTCGATGCGCTGGATCTTCAAGCGCCCCTCCTGTGGGTGGTTGGCTCGACCGCGGCGTCTGAAGGGCAGCGTCGGAGCCGGTTTTCGTGGACCGATGATGAAGGGGATATTGGTCTGCCCGACAGGTCCATTTTGAACATTCCGTGATACCGTTTGCGCCCTACTCGGGACCGAGATCGGAGCGCATGGATGGTCAAACAGGCCGGTGGTGCATTGCTGCTGTCGATTCACATCGAGCATGGTTCGCCGCGGCCGGTCAGCACCCAGCTGCATGTGGCGCTTCGTGACCTCATCCTGTCCGGCGGCTTCGCTGCGGGTCAGCGCCTGCCGGCCAGCCGCACGCTGGCGCGTGAGCTGGCGGTGTCGCGCACCACCGTGATCGAGGCCTTCGACCGTCTGACTGCCGAAGGTCTCATCGAGTCTCGCGTGGGGGCAGGTACCTATGTGGCACGGGCGCTGGAGGCGCCGCGACCTATGCCGCCGCCCGCGGCAGCACAGGGCCCCGATGCCAGGCCGCCTCGCCTGTCCCGCGCCACGGAGCGCTCGTTGGACCTGTTCGGTCAGCGCAGCCGGCTGCCCGCCATCGCCCGGGCCTTCACCACAGCGCTGCCCGCGTTCGATGCCTTCCCGATGGCCCAATGGGGGCGCCTGTCGGCCAAGCACTGGCGTCGCGCGCGCAACGAGATCATGGGCTACGGCGAGCCCTTCGGACACCCGCCGCTGCGCCGCGCCATCGCCGCGCACCTGCGGGCCAACCGCGGCATCAGTTGCGACGCCGAGCAGATCTTCATCGTCAGCGGGGCGCAGCAGGCCTTCTCGCTGACGGCCGACCTGCTGCTCGACCCTGGGGACCGTGTCTGGTTCGAGAACCCGGGCGCGATCGGCGCGCGCAACAGCCTGATCGCCGCAGGGGCGGAATTGGTGCCAGTGCCGGTGGACGCCCAGGGCCTGTGCGTGGAGCACGGTCTGGCACAAAGCCCCGCCTTCTCGCTGGCCTTCGTCACGCCCTCGCACCAGCAGCCGCTGGGCGCGGTGATGAGCCTGGAGCGGCGCTTTGCCTTGCTGCATGCGGCCGAGCAGGCCGGGGCCTGGATCATCGAGGATGACTACGACGGCGAGTTCACTTTCGGCGGCACACCCCTGCCCACGCTCAAGAGCATCGATACCACCGGGCGGGTGATCTACGTCGGGACGTTCAGCAAGTCGCTTTTCCCATCGCTGCGGCTGGGTTATCTGCTGGTGCCGTCGTCCCTGGTCGACACGGTCAAGGCCGTCATGAGTCAGCTGCTGCAGGGCGTGCCCACGGTGGTGCAGGCAGTGGTGGCGGACTTCATCGACGAAGGGCATTTCTCGGCGCATCTGCGCCGCATGCGCCGCATCTATGCCGAGCGCCACGACACCTTGTGCGCCACCGCCGGGCAGCGCCTGGCGGGGCTGCTGGAAGTGGTGCCGAGTCACAGCGGGCTGCACACCACCGCGCGTTTCCTCGCGGGGCAATCGGAGGCGGCCGTCATGGAGGCAGCGAGTCTGCGCGAGCTCACGGTCTCGCCCATCGCCCGCTTCTGGCTGACGCCGCCGCCTGGTGGCGGCGTCAGCGG
>JBMTXX010000155.1:0-8943 GCA_049453935.1 Rubrivivax sp. | reverse complement strand
ATTGCCAACGGCATGGAGATCCTGGAATCGGCGCTGGCGGCCGGGCAGGGCATCGACGGCGAGACCGCCTTCAAGCTGCACGACACCTACGGCTTCCCGCTCGACCTGACGGCCGACGTCTGCCGCGAGCGCGGCGTGGCCGTCGACGAGGCCGGCTTCGGCGCCGCGATGGCACGCCAGCGCGAGCAGGCGCGCTCGGCGGCCAAGTTCAAGATGGCCGCGGGCCTGGAATACCGCGGCGACGACACCGCCTTCCACGGCTACGAGCACCTGGTGTGCGAGCACTCGAAGGTGACGGCGCTGTACGTCGACGGCACCGCGGTGACCAAGGCGCGCGCCGGCGACGACGTGGTCGTCGTGCTCGACCACACGCCCTTCTACGCCGAGAGCGGCGGCCAGGTCGGCGACACCGGCGAGCTGCGCAACGCGCGCGCCCGCATCGTCGTGGAAGACACGGTCAAGGTGCAGGCGGCGGTGCACGGCCACCAGGGCCGCATCGTCGAGGGCGAGGTGGAGCTGGGCGACGTTTTCGTGGCCCGCGTCGACGCCGAGCGCCGCGCGCGCACGATGCGCAACCACAGCGTCACCCACCTGATGCACAAGGCGCTGCGCGAGGTGCTGGGCGCGCACGTGCAGCAGAAGGGCTCGCTCGTGAATGCCGAGCGCACGCGCTTCGACTTCTCGCACCACGCGCCGATCACCGACGCGCAGATCGCGCAGGTGGAGGCGATCGTCAACGCCGAGATCCTGGCCAACGCCGCCACGCAGGCGCGCGTGATGCCGATCGACGAGGCGCAGAAGGTGGGCGCGATGATGCTCTTCGGCGAGAAGTACGGTGACGAGGTGCGCGTGCTCGACATCGGCTCCACGCGCGAACTGTGCGGCGGCACCCATGTGGCGCGCACCGGTGACATCGGGTTGTTCAAGATCGTCGCCGAAGGCGGCGTGGCGGCCGGCGTGCGCCGCGTCGAGGCGGTGACCGGCGACAACGCGCTGGCCTATGTGCAGCAGGTCGAGGGCACGCTGGGCGGCGTGGCGCAGGCGTTGAAGGTCACGCCGGCCGAGGCGCCGGCGCGCGTGACCGCGGTGCTGGAGCAGGTGCGCGCGCTCGAGCGTGAAATCGCGGCGCTGAAGGGCCGGCTGGCTTCGGCCCAGGGGGACGAACTGCTGGCGCGCGCGGTCGACGTCAAGGGCCTGAAGGTGCTGGCCGCCACGCTGGACGGCGCCGACGCGAAGACGCTGCGCGAGACGCTGGACAAGCTGAAGGACAAGCTGAAGACCGCCGCCATCGTGCTGGCCGCGGTCGAAGGCGGCAAGGTGCAATTGGCCGCCGGCGTCACGGCCGATGCCATCGGGCGCATCAAGGCGGGCGAGTTGGTCAACTTCGTCGCCCAGCAGGTCGGCGGCAAGGGTGGCGGCAAGCCCGACCTGGCGATGGCCGGCGGCACCGACGCCGTGGCGCTGCCCAAGGCGCTGGCCTCGGTGGCCGGGTGGGTGGGCGAGCGGGCTTGAACCGTCCTGATCGCATGCCCGCGGACAGCCGAAGTCTGGCCGCCTGCGGGTCGGAGCGTTTTTCCGCAGTGTTTCTTCCGTATTGACGGAATCAGGGCTTGCTCATAGGCTTGCACCCGCGAGTCTTTCCTCGCATGGGCTCGACGCTGCAGGCGCAGCGACCGAAGCCGTCCCACCCCCAGACGACCACGACATGAAGAAACTTGCCCTGACCACCCTCGTCACTGCCGCGCTGGCGCTGTCCGGCGCGCAAGCGCTTGCACAGACCCGCACACTCGTGCTGTCGACCTTCGGCTTCAACGGTGCGCTGCTGAAGAAGCATGTCTTCGAGCCCTTCGAGGCCCAGTGTGGCTGCAAGGTCGTGCTCGAGACTGGGAATGCAGCCGAGCGGGTCGCCAAGCTCGATGCGCGTCGCAACAACCCCAACGTCGACGTCATCCAGGTGGGCGACTTCCTCGCGCAGGAAGCCTCGGCCAAGGGCCTGTTGCAGCCCATCGACCATGCGAAGCTGAAGAACCTCGGCGAGGTGCATGACTTCGGGCGCGACCCGCTGGGCAACAAGGAGGCGATCGCCTACACGGTCTACTCCATCGGCCTGGTGGTGCGCACCGACAAGCCCAGTGCCCAGGTGGCCAGCTGGCAGGACCTGTGGAGGCCCGACCTGAAGGGCCACCTGATGCTGGCCAACATCACCGGCCAGCAAGGCATGGCGCAGCTGTTCATGGCCGATCGCGCCTGGGGTGGCAGCGGGGCGGCCGACATGGCCACGGGCTTCAAGAAGCTCGGCGAGCTCAAGGACAACGTGGTCACCTATTACGCGCAATCGGCGCAGATGACGGCGATGTTTGCCCAGGACGAGGCCTGGGTGGCGCCGGTGGGGCGCTTCGGGTGGTCCAACCTGGTCAAGACGGGCAAGCCGCTGAAGTGGGTGGTGCCGCGCGAGGGGCAGGTCGGCGTGCTGAACACGATGTCCATCGTCAAGGGCGCGAAGAACGCCGATCTGGCCCACCAGCTCATCGATTTCTGGCTCAGCCGTGACGTGCAGACGGCCCTGGCCAACGATCTGGTCGACTCGCCGATCAACCGCACCGCGCAGCCCCGTGCCGAGGTGCAGGACGCCTTGACCTACGGCAAGGCGCAGATCGACTCGCTGGTCGTGATGAAGCCCGAGATGGTGGCGCGCGAGCGCGCGAACTGGGTCAACGCCTGGAACCGGGTCATCGCGAAGTGACGCCCCGGTTGAGGGCGCGCGCGCGGCAGGTCAGCTGTTCGACCCGCTGGCGCGACGCCACCTCCGATCTGCGCTTGCCGATCTGATCGTTGTGTCCTGCACCCGCGTTGCCTGGTGGCTGCTGGCCCCGGCGCTGCTGTTCGTCTCGGCTTTCTTCCTGCTGCCGGTGGCGGCGTTGCTGGCGGGCGCCTTCCACGTCGACGGCGTGCCGGGGCTCGGTCGTTTCACCGACTTCTTCGCCGACCCGCTGCACCAGCAGGTCTACTGGCGTACGCTGAGACTGGCGGGCCTGGCCACGCTGGTCAGCGCGCTCGTGTGCTACCCGGCGGCCATGGCGCTGGTGCGCGTGCCCGCGCCATGGCGGGGCCTGCTGACAGGTCTGGTGATCCTGCCGCTCATGGTGTCTCCGATCGCGCGCACGTACGCCTGGATCGTGCTGCTCGGGCGCAACGGCATGGCCAACTCGGTGCTCGTGGGCACCGGGGTGATCGATGCGCCGGTGCAGATGCTGTTCACCGAAGCTGCGGTCTTCATCGGGCTGCTGCAGTTGATGATGCCGCTGATGCTGGTGTCGCTGGTGTCGGCCCTGGAGAACCTGCCAGCCGACGTGCTCGCGGCAGCGCACACGCTGGGTGCGAGCCGCTGGCAGACCTTCACCCGCGTGGTGCTGCCCTTGACCCAGGAGGGCCTGATCATCGGCGGCACCCTCGTCTTCACCGGATGCGTCACGGCCTACATCACGCCGGCCATGCTGGGCGGGCCCAAGGTGCTCATGCTCGAGACGCTGCTGTACCAGAAGGTCAACGTCGGCGGTGACCTGCCTGCGGCCAGTGTGATCGCCGTCCTGCTGCTGGCGACCACGATGGCCGTGAACCAGGGCTTGCGGAGGGTGGCGCGGTGAACCGGGTGTCGCGTGGTGCCATGCTGATGCTGGTGCTGGCGCTGGCCTTTCTCGTCGGGCCTTTTGCCGTGATCTTCCTTGCAGGCTTCAGCGGCGGCGAGAGCCTGAAGTTCCCGCCCGAGTCGTATTCCTGGCGCTGGATGGCCCACGTCCTCGAGGTCGAGGCTTTCCAGCGCAGCCTGGTCACCAGCCTGTGGGTGGGGTTCGGCAGCACCTTCGGCGCGCTCACGCTGGGCGTGCCGGTCGCCTACGCGCTGTCGCGGTTCCAGGTGCCGGGGCGGGAGTGGGTGCGCACGGCGCTCACCTTGCCACTGGTGGTGCCGGGCATCATCGTCGGCCTGGCCTTGCTCAACCACATGGTGCTGCTGTACGACCTGCCGGTCACGGCCAGCCTGCTCGTCGGCCACACCGCGCTGCTGCTGCCGTACACCGTGCGCGTGGTCTCGTCCAGCCTGGGCAACCTGCGCGTGGACATCGACGACGCGGCAGTCACCCTCGGCGCGACGCGGTTGCAGGCCTTCTTCAAGGTCGTGCTGCCCAACATCCGCGCTGGCGTGGCGGCGGCCTTCGTGCTGGCTTTCATCACCTCATTCAACCAGGTGCCGGTGTCGCTGTTCCTGACCGGCCCTGGGGTCAGCACGCTGCCCATCGAGATGATGGCCTACATGGAGACGAGCTACGACCCGTCAATCGCGGCGTTGTCGACGCTCCTTGTCGTCTTCACCATCGTCCTGGTGGCCGTCACCGAGAAGGTGCTGGGCATCAGCAAATATGTCTGAGGCAGACCCCTGCCGTCGCGCATGACCTCCTTCATGGCAGAACCCCAGCAACACCTCGAACTTCAGGGTCTGACCTTGTCCTACGGCAAGGGCGGCGCTGCCGTCCAGGGTCTGGACCTGTCTGTGGCGCCGGGCGAACTCGTCTCGCTGCTCGGGCCTTCGGGCTGTGGCAAGACGACGACGATGCGGGCCGTGGCCGGCTTGCTGTCTCCGCTGGCCGGGCGCATCGTGCTGGCCGGGCAGGACATCACCCGCGTGCCGGCGAACCGGCGCGACATCGGTCTGGTGTTCCAGTCCTATGCACTGTTCCCGCACCTCAGCGCTTTCGAGAACGTCGCCTTCGGCCTGCGGCTGCGCAAGGTGCCGAGCGCTGAACTGCGGGATCGCGTCACCGAAGCCCTGCGCTCGGTCGGGTTGGAGGACTTTGCGGCGCGCCTGCCAGCCAATCTGTCGGGCGGGCAGCAGCAGCGCGTGGCGCTGGCGCGCGCCATCGTGTTGAGGCCGCGACTGCTGCTGCTGGACGAGCCCTTGTCCAACCTGGATGCCAAGCTGCGTGTGGAGATGCGCGCGGAACTCCGCCGGCTGCAGCGTCAGCTCGGCATCACCATGCTCTACGTGACCCACGACCAGGACGAGGCGCTGAGCCTGTCCGACCGCATCGTCGTGATGCGGGGCGGCAAGATCGAGCAGTGCGGCACGCCGGAGGACGTCTGGCATCGGCCGGCCACGGCCTTCGTCGCATCCTTCATGGGATGCGACAACGTGTTCGATGCCTCAGCCGGTCTCCCGCTGCCGTGGCCGGCCGGTGCCAGCCACCTGGCGTGGCGCCCTCAGGCAGTACCGGTACGCGCCGCCCACGAGGCCGGTCTGCCGGGGACCGTGCTGGCACGCAGCTACCTGGGCGAACAGGTCGAGTATCTGGTGCAGACGGCACACGGCAAGATCAAGGGCAGCGCGCCGGCCTCGGCGCCCGCCTGGCTCGAAGGCGCGGCTGTCCGTGTCGGGCTGGACTTGAGGGCGGCGGCGGTGATCCCGCCTGGTGCAGCGTTGTGATGCAAGGGCGCGCGAGCCAGGGGCCTCGGTGCCGGTGCCAGGTCGTGGCAGCGGAGCGCCGAGCATGACGCCGGCACCGGGCACCGGGACGGTTGAGCAGGTGCCTGCCGAGATCTGGCTGGACACCGACCCCGGATTCGACGACTGGATGGCGTGGGCGCTGCTCGAAGCCGTGCCGGCGCTGCGCCCGGTTGGGGTCAGCGTGGTCGCGGGCAATGCACCTCTGCACCACACCCTGGGCAATGCGCTGCGCATCAAGGCGTTGCACGGGTGGGCCACACCGGTGTACGCGGGGTGCGACCGTCCGATCCTGCAGTCGCAGGTCACCGCGCAGGATGTGCTCGGTGAGACGGCGCTGCCCACCACCGGTCGCGCCTTGCCCAGGACGCAGGCCGAAGTGGCGCAGGGCCACGGCGTGCAGGCGCTGATCGCGGCCGCACGGGCCCGACCCGGGCGTCTGCGGCTGCTGGCGGTCGGGCCACTGACCAATGTGGCCACCGCCTTCGACACCGACCCGGCGTTGCCGTCCTTGTTGCGGGACGTCGTCATCATGGGCGGCTCCACCGATCGCGGCAACACCACAGCCGTGGCCGAATTCAACATCCACGCCGATCCGGAGGCCGCGGCGCGGGTCTTCGCCGCCGGGGTGCCGGTGGTGATGTTCGGGCTGAACGTCTGCCGGCAGGTGCAGATCGGCGGGGAGCATGTGCGTATGCTGCGCGCGCTGGGCAGTGAGCGTGCAGCGTTGTTCGCAGACCATCTCGACGCCTACGTCGACATCGCACGCCGTCGCGGCGCCACGCACATGTCGGTGTACGACCCGACGCCGGTGGCCTGGCTCGCACAGCCGGAACTCTTTGCCCTCGAGCCCGCCTTCGTCGACGTGGAACTCGACGGTCGGTTGACCCGCGGCATGACGGTGTGCGAGTTCCGCGTGCCGGCTCGCGCGCGGCCCAATGCGCGCGTGGCCACGCAGGCCCGCGGAGCGGCGGTGCTCGACTGGATGATGGCCACCTTGGAAAAAGGCCTGAAATGACGCCTCCAGCCCTTCCCGCGAAGGCCGGTACTTCAGCGCCAACACCGGAGGCGCGCGTGGCCGCGGCAGCGCTCGATCCGACGCCGTTGCCTGCTGCGGCGCCGCCGACTGCACAAGCCACAGCGCCGCGCGAGGCCGACCGGGCGGAGTTTCTGTCCCGTGTCGAGCGCTTCGCGCGTGCCATCCCCAAGGTCGAATTGCACTGCCACCTGCTCGGCACGGTCCAACGCGACACCCTGACCGAATGGGTGGCGCGTGCCGGTGGCCCCATCAGCGCCGCAGAGATCGAGTCCTTCTACACCCGTGGGGAGAAGCCGGTCGGGGTCTTGCGCGTCCTGCGCGCGCTGGAGCAACAGTTGCTCGCCTCACCGGACGACCTGTACCGGCTCACGATCGAGTACCTCGAGTCGGCATCGGCACACGCGGTGAGGTATGCGGAGTTCGCCTGGAACCCCACCGGCTGTGCACGCGACGCCGGGATCGACTACCGCAGCGGCATGCAGGCCATCGTCGCCGCGATCCGCGACGCACGTGTGCAGTGGGGCATCGAGTCGCGCATGATCGCCGCGATCGACCGCGAGGCGACGCCGGAAGACGCGGTCGAGATGGTCGAGTGGGTGCTGGCGCACCGCTGCGACGACGTCCCGGGCATCGGCATCGATTACCGCGAGAACGATGGCCCGCCGGAGATGTTCGCGCAGGCCTACGCGCTGGCCCGAAGGGGCGGTCTGAAGGCAACCGCTCATGCCGGTGAGTTCGGCATGCCGTGGACGCATGTCCGCACCGCGGTCGACGTGCTGCGGGTCGACCGCATCGACCACGGCTACACGGTGGTCGACGATCCGGCCTTCGCGCAGCGTTGTGCCGAGTCCGGCATCGTCTTCACGGTCGTGCCGACCAACAGCTACTACCTGCGCACGCTCCCGCCCGAGCGCTGGGCGCTGGACCACCCGATCCGCCGCATGCCGGGGCTGGGCCTGCGGGTGCATCCGAACACCGACGACCCGACCTTGCACCTGGTCGACCCCACGCGCGCGTGGACCATGATGGTGCGCGATTTCGGCTTCAGCGTGGACGACCTGCGGGCCTTCACGATCAACGGCATCGATGCGGCGTGGGTCGACGACAGCGTCCGCATGCGCTGGCGCCGCGAGCATCTGCGGGCGTTCGACGAGCTGCGTCAGACGCACGGGTTGTGAGGCCCTGGGCGCGACTCGGGCGCAGGGGCCGCGTGCGAAACTTCAGCCGATGAACATCCCTTCCGACACGGTGGCGACAGCGGCTGACGCGCTGTCTGCGACGCCTTCACTGCCTATGGCCGCCGTCGATGCAACGGCACAGGGCCAGACCGATCCTCAGGCGGAAGACCGGGTGCCGGACCCTTACGCGGAGGTCTGCTGGACGCTGGCAGGTTTCGATCATCATCTGTCGCCCGAGTGGGTCGACGGCTATCTGACGTCCGTGGCGGTGATGTCGCGCCCCTGCGCACTCGACGAGTTTCTGCCCTTGATGTGTGGGGATGCCTTCGACCGCGCCTTTGCCGACCCGTCCTCGGCCCGACAGGCCTTCGACGCGCTGAGCGCGCGCCTGGAAGCCGTTCGGGCCGAACTGGATCTGGACACGCTGGATCGGGACCCCGACACCTTGCAGCTGGACCCCTGGTTGTTGGAGATCGACGAGGCGCATCTGCAGGCCTTGCGTGAGGACGGCTTACCCGAAGAGGCCGAATGGACGCTGCTGCCGGCCAACCAGTGGTGCGACGGGTTTCTGGCGGCGACGCGTGATTTCGAGGATGCATGGGCGCCGCCTCGCGACAAGGCCGAGTCGGCCTACCTGCAGGAGCTTTTGCTGACCCTCAAGGTGCTCACGCTCGATCCGGCGAGCACGGACTTTCGAGCGTCGCTCAAGGCCTTGGGACACCGCGAGACGCCGGACCGCGACGGCTTGATCGGTGACGCGCTCTTCAGCGTGCAGTCGCTGCGCCTGTTCTGGGCATTCAACGCGCCACGCGGCACGCCACGCCGTGTCGAGCCCACCCCTGGGCGCAACGATCCCTGTCCCTGCGGCAGCGGGCGCAAGTTCAAGAAATGCCACGGGGCAGGATGACAGACGCGATGAGCGACCTGAGCGAACCCACAGGACAGGACCTCGCCGGCCGTCACCTCGTGCTCGGCCTGAGCGGCGGCATCGCCTGCTACAAGGCGGCGGACTTCGCGCGCGAGCTGGTCAAGTGCGGCGCGACCGTCCAGGTCGTGATGACAGAGGCCGCGCAACAGTTCATCACGCCGGTGACGATGCAGGCCCTGACCGGACGGCCCGTCTACACCAGCGCCTGGGATGCGCGCGCGCCGGCCAACATGGCGCACATCGACCTGTCGCGTCAGGCCGATGCCATCGTGGTCGCGCCGGCCAGCGCCGATTTCATCGCTGC
>JBMTXX010000154.1:0-9032 GCA_049453935.1 Rubrivivax sp. | reverse complement strand
AGCATTCCGGGGCCCAGCGTGTTCCGCGGCATGGGCGATCTGTCGGTCGACGCCGGGCAACGGACCGAGATCGCCGTCTCGAGCGAGGCCTTCACGCATCCGCAGTCCGACGCGGTCATCTCGCTGGCCGCACGCCTGGCGAACGGCGGGACACTGCCCGCCTGGGTGCGTTTCGACGCCAACCGGGGCACCTTCGTGGTCACCGCGCCACCCGGCATGCGCGGGACGCTGGAGATCGTGCTGATCGCGCGCGACCAGACCGGCCGTGAGGCGACGACGACCTTCAAGCTGCGCATCGACGCTCCGCCGGAAGCGGCCGCCGGCCGCGCCGGCCTGAGCGAGCAGTTGCGCGCTGCGGGTCAGCGCCCCGGGGCCCTGTCGGCGCTGCTGCGCCCGGCGTCGCCGGCCGAGCGCCCCACCCCGACGTCCACCGACACCGGCGCCGGCGGCCAGCCGACGCCACGACCGGCCGTACAGGCGCGCACGCCCACCGAAGCAGCACCGCCGGCCCGTCAAGCGCCAGTCGAATCGGTCCGGCCAGGGCCCTCGACTGACCGACCGGCCGACCGCCCGAGCTTCGCCGCCAAGCAGCGGCCCCAGCGCTGATGGACACGCAGACCTCGGCCGGCGACGCGCTGGCCCGGTCGCTGGCCACCTTGCTCGACCTGGGCCGCCGCGCGCGGGAGGCCCGCAGCGAAGCCGAGCTGTCCTTCCTGCTGGTCAACGACAGCCTGGCGCTCACGCCCTACCGACAGGCCGCGCTGTGGTGGCACGGACGCGGCGTGGCCACGCTGTCCGGTCTGGTGCAGGCCGACCGCAACGCCCCCTACGTGCAGTGGCTGGACCGGCTGGCCCGGACCGTCACGACCACCCAGCCCGTAGAGGACGCGGCCGCACCGCGCGCCCTGGTCGCGAACGATCTGCCGCAGGCCGTGGCGGCCGAATGGCCGCAGTGGTGGCCGGCGCACGGCCTGTGGGTGCCGCTGGCGGGCGGACCGTCGGACGGCATCGCTGCCGAAGGCCCCGAGGCCGGCCTGCTGCTGGCCGGCGACCTGCCCTTCGACGAGACCGCACAGGCCCTGTGGCGTGAATGGGCTGCGGCCTGGTGGCACGCGCACACCGCCTTGCGGGCCACGCAGCGCCGCCACGGGCTGCGCCTGTGGCCCTGGACAGGAGGTCGCGCAGGGCCGCAGACGAGCGAACGCCGCTCCCGCTGGTGGCGCCGGCCGGGCTTTCTGCTGGCCCTGGCGCTCGCCGCCGCGGCTTTCGTGCCGGTGCGGCTGTCGGTGCTGGCACCGGGCGAACTGGTGCCGCATCAGCCCACCGTCGTGCGCGCGCCGCTGGACGGCGTCATCGACGTCTTCCACGTCCGGCCCAACCAGATCGTGCGCAAAGGGCAGCCCCTGTTCGGCTTCGACGAGGCGCTGATCCAGAGCCGGCTCGAGGTCGCACAGCAGGCGCTGGCCACGGCCACCACCGAAAAGCGCCAGGCGCAGCAGCAGGCCCTGGTCGACGCGCGGGTGCGCCCACAGCTGGCGGTGCTGGACGGCCGGATCGAGGAGCGGCGCGCCGAGGTCGCCTATCTGCGTGACCAGCTGCGCCGCACGCGCGTGCTCTCCCCCGGCGAGGGCGTCGCGCTGCTGGACGATGCCACCGAATGGATAGGCCGGCCGGTCAGCGTGGGTGAGCGCGTCCTGCGCATCGCCGCCGTCGACGACATCGAGGTCGAAGCCTGGCTGCCCATCGCCGACGCGATCGCGCTGGCGCCGGGCGCCACCGTCCGCCTGTACCTCCACGCCGACCCGCTGCGGCCGGTGGATGCGCGGCTGCGCCTGCTGGCGCACGAAGCCGTGCAGCGCCCGGACGGCGGTTTCGCCTACCGGATACGCGCCACGCTCGAGTCGCCCACGACGCACCGCGTGGGCCTGAAAGGCACGGCCAAGATCGAGGGCGAACGCGTGATCGCGCTGTACTGGGCCCTGCGCCGGCCGATCGCCACGGTGCGCGCCACGCTGGGGCTCTGAGCAGCCGAAGCCTGCCCCGACGCGCCCCCCGCACTTGCGCGACCGAGGACCCGAGACGCCGCCACTGCCATGCCGCCGACCGCACCGCAAGCCCCGCATGCCGAGATCTTGGCTTCGACGGCCCCACCCGAAGACGCGCTGACACCGCTGCGCGAGGACCTCGCGCTGCTGCCCGGGCCCGTGCTGCCGGACGGACAGCCGAGTTGGACTCTGCACGACCCGGCCCGCAATCTCTACCTGCGCATCGACTGGCCGGCCTTCGAGGCGCTGCAGCGCTGGCAGCTCGGCTCGGCACGGGCGGTGGCCGACGACATCGCCGCCCGCACGACGCTGGCGATGGAGGCCGAAGACGTCCTGGAGATCGCGCGCTTCCTGTCGCAGCAGCAGTGCCTGCGGCCGGGGCCAGGCCAGGCAGCGGCGATGGCGCAACGCCAGCAGCAGGCGCGCGGCAGCCTGTGGTCGTGGCTGCTGCACCACTACCTGTTCTTTCGCGTGCCGCTGGTGCGGCCGGATCGCTGGCTCGCGCGCTGGCAGGGCGTGGCGGGGCTGTTCTGGAGCCCGGGCTTTCTCGGGCTGACGCTGGGGGCGCTGGCCTTCGGCGTGCTCCAGGTGGGCCGGCAGTGGGACACCTTCGCCCGGCAGTTCGTCGACACGCTCAGCCTGGAAGGCCTGGCCTGGTACGCGGTCGCGCTGGGGGTGGTGAAGGTGCTGCACGAGCTCGGCCACGCCTTCACGGCCAGGCGCCTGGGCTGCCGCGTGCCCACCATGGGTGTGGCCTTCATGGTGCTGTGGCCCATGGCCTACACCGACACCAACGACGCCTGGCGGCTGACCGATGCGCGCCAGCGCCTGCAGGTGGCCTCGGCCGGCATCTGCACCGAGATGGCGATCGCCGCCTGGGCCACCGCCGCCTGGGGCCTGCTGCCCGACGGACCCTTGCGCTCGGCCGCCTTCGTGCTGGCCACCACCAGCTGGATCGCCACGCTGGCGGTCAATGCCAGCCCTTTCATGCGTTTCGACGGCTACTTCATCCTGTCGGACGCGCTGGACCTGCCCAACCTGCACGAGCGCTGCTTCGCGCTGGCGCGCTGGCGGCTGCGCGAGACGCTGTTCGCGCTGGGTGAGGACGCGCCGGAGCCTGTGCCGCTGACGCAACGGCGCTGGATGATCGCTTTCGCCTGGGCCACCTGGGCCTACCGGCTGGTGCTGTTCATCGGCATCGCGCTGCTGGTGTACCACCTGTTCTTCAAGCTGCTGGGGGTGTTCCTGTTCGCGGTGGAGATCGCCTGGTTCATCGGCCGGCCGCTGCGCAACGAGTTGCGCGCCTGGGGCGAGCGCCGTGGGCGCATCGCGCAGCAGGGCCGCGCCTGGGTCAGCCTGCTGGTGGTCATCGCGCTCGTGTCGCTGCTGTTCGTGCCCTGGCCGGGGCGCATCGGTGCCAGCGCGGTGCTGCGGCCGGCCGAGGTCTGGCCGGTGCACGCGCCATCGGGCGCGCGGCTCGAGGCGCTGGCCTACGCCGACGGCGATCGCGTGCCCGAGGGCGCGCTGATCGCGCGTCTGCACGTGCCCGATCTGAACACGCGCCGCCAGACGCTGAGCTCGCGCGTGGCGCAACTGCGCGAGCGCTCGCTGCGCGCCGGCTTCGACGCGCAGATGCGCGAGCGCATGCGCGTGGACGAGCAGACACTGGCCACGACCCGGGCCGAGCTGGCCAGCGTCGACACCGAGTTGATGCTGTACGCGCCCCGCGCACCGTTTGCCGGCACGCTGCGCGACCTCGACCCGGACCTGCGCCCGAGTCAATGGCTGGCGCCGCGCGAGCGCATCGCCCTGCTGGTGCGGGAGGGCACGCCCTGGATCGTCGACACCTGGCTGGACGAGGACGCGGTACGCCGCGTGGTCGCAGGGAATCGCGCCGCCTTCGTCACCGACGGCGCCAGCGGCCCGGTGCTGGCCCTGACGGTGCAGGCCATCGACCGCGACGCGTCGCGCACGCTGCCGCTGGCCGAGTTGTCGGCGGCCGCCGGCGGCCACGTGCTGACACGCGACCAGAACGGCCAACCCGTGCCCGAGCGCGCCGTCTACCGCGTGCGCCTGACGCTCGACACCCCGGGCGGGCAGGTGCCCGCCGCGCTGGCACAGCAGAGCTGGCGCGGCACCGTCACCGTGCACGCCCGCGCCGAGGCCCCCGCCTGGCGCTACCTGCGGCAGGCCGGCGCAGTGCTGGTGCGCGAGCTCGGGTTCTGAACAAACGGCTGAAATAGCTATCATGGCTGAATCAGCAACCTATGGTCAGGAGCATCCCCGTGCGCAGTGTCACGTCTGTCGAGGCCCAGAACCGATTCGGTGAGTTGATCGATGCCGCACAGCGTGAGCCGGTATCCATCACCAGGCGAGGGCGTACGGTGGCTTTTGTCGTCTCGCCCGCCGACCTCGAGGAACTCATCGATGCCCGGCGCGGCCGTGTGGCGGCGGTGGCGGCCTATGACGAGTACCTGCGTCGGGTGTCAGGACGCCTGTCCGCCGAGGCGGCCATGCTGGACGACACGGCGGTCGCCGCATTGGTCGAAGAGGCACGTCGCGAGCAACCGCCTGCCGGGCTCCCAGCCTGATGTGGCCAGGCTACGCGGTGGTCGATACCAGCACCTTGGTCAGCGCAGCACTGCGACCGGGTTCGAAACCGTCCTTGGCGCTGAGACTCGTCCTGAGCAGGTTCAGGTTGCCGGCGAGCGAGTTCACGCTGGCTGAATTGCGCGGCGTGCTCGGCCGGCCCAAATTCGACCGGTATCTGAACTGTGCAGACCGGATGGCATTCGTCGAGCTGATCGAGCAGCGGTCCTGTCGGGTGGAAGTCGACGCTGAACACCTTCACCGGGCCGCCGGTTGCCCCGACCCGAAGGACCTGCCGTTTCTGGCTCTCGCTCTGGCTTGTGGCGCCGACTGCCTGATTTCAAGCGACGCCGATCTGCTGGGCATGCATCCCTTCATGGGTATCGACGTGCTCTCACCCGCCGCATTCGTAGCCCAATTCGAGCGCTGAACGGGTGCCCGCAAGAGATGTGGTACGTCGCCGCCTGAAAGCGCAGGATCGGTGACGGTCCTGATCCGGGTGTACGCCTGCGGTCGCCGGACCTGATCAGGGTTTGGTATCGGGCCCAGCCGCGGATGGCCGGGATCGGGAAGGCGCCTGAATGTCCTGTGCAGCCGGCGCCCCCATGCCTCACACGGGATCCTGCGGATAGAACGGCGCGATGCCAGTGTGCGAGCTCGGGTTTTGAACGCTTCACGACAACGCGGCGCAAACAGGGACAATCCGCCGCGCCATGCCTGCCCTCGACGCCCTGCCCCGCCTGCGCGAGCTGTCCACGCTGCGTGCATCGCTGCGCGAGCGGGGCGCGGGTCCGCTGCACGAGGAGCACCTGCTGCGCTGCTGGACACAACATCGGCCGCTGACGCGCCGCGGTGCGGCGCCTGACCATTTCCTGCCCTCGCGCGTGCTCGCCGACTGGCCCGGTCTGGCCGATGGCCTGGACCGTCTGGCCGTGCTGCGTTCGCGTCATCCCGGCAGTGACGGATCGGAGCGGCTGCTCGTCGGTCTGCAAGACGGCCAGACGGTCGAGTCGGTGCTGCTGCCGCGCGGCGGGCTGTGCGTGTCGACGCAGGTGGGCTGTGCGGTGGGCTGCACCTTCTGCATGACCGGCAAGGAAGGCCTGCTGCGCCAGCTGGGCAGCGCCGAGATCGTCGCCCAGGTGGTGCTGGCGCGGCGGCTGCGGGCGGTGCGCAAGGTCGTCTTCATGGGCATGGGCGAGCCAGCCCACAACTTCGACGCCGTGATGGAGGCCACCGAGCTGCTCGGCACGGCCGGCGGCATCGGCCACAAGCAGATCGTGCTGTCCACCGTCGGCGACCCGCGGGTCTTCGCGCGTCTGCCCACGGCAGCGGTCAAGCCGGCGCTGGCCCTGTCGCTGCACACCACACGCGCCACCCTGCGCGCCGAGCTGTTGCCGCGCGCGCCGCAGATGGACCCGGCGGCACTGGTCGGCGCGGCCTGCGACTACGCCGAAGCCACCGGCTACCCGCTGCAGGTGCAGTGGACGCTGCTGGCGGGCGTCAACGACGGCGACGACGAAGTGCAGGCGCTGATCGCGCTGCTGCGTGGGCGGCACGCGATGCTGAACCTGATCCCCTGGAACCACGTCGACGGCATGCCCTGGCAGCGGCCGGCGGTGGCGCAGGCCCAGGCGATGTCGCGTGCGCTGAATGGCGCCGGCGTGCTCACGCGGCTGCGCTGGTCGGCCGGACAGGACGTCGAAGGCGGCTGCGGGCAGCTGCGCGCGCGCCACCGGTCACCCAACGCCCCTGCGCCGACCGCCGCCGGCCCCTCTGTCATCTCCCTGGTCGCCCGCGGCCCGGACACCGGAGACGCCGCTTGGCACTGAAATCCACCATCTACAAGGCGCACCTTCAGATCGCCGACATGGACCGCGCGCTGTACGCGGATCACGCGCTGACGCTCGCCCTGCACCCCTCGGAAACCGAGGAGCGTCTGCTGGCGCGCCTGCTGGCCTTCGCGCTGCAGGTGCCGCACGACACCGACCGCGGCGCGCTGCAGTTCGCGCGCGGGCTGTCCGACACCGACGAGCCCGACCTGTGGCAGCACGACCTGTCGGGGCAACTGGTGCACTGGATCGAGGTCGGCCAGCCCGACGAGCGCCGCATCGTGCGGGCCTGCGGCCGCGCCGAGCAGGTGACGATCTACCCCTATGCCGGCGCCACGCCGATCTGGTGGTCGGCCATCGAAGGACGGCTGTCGCGGCTGTCCAACCTGGCGGTCTGGCAGCTGCCGTCGGCGCAGACGCAGGCGCTGGCCGCGCTGGCCGCGCGCTCGATGCAGTGGCAGGTGACGGTGCAGGACGGGCTGATCTGGGTCAGCGACGGCCAGCACAGCATCGAGATCGCACCGCAGGCGCTGAAGACGCGGCGGTAGACCGCAGGGCGGCGCGCGCTGGCAGCGCTCGAGCAACAGGCCGGACGCCGCCGATGCAACGCGCAGGGCCGCGGCGGACCCCGCTCAACGGCACCGACACCGATCGTCGTCGCGTCGGGCGCTGGCCGTCGGTTCCTTCCCACCGAGCCGTCGGGTGATCTGCGCTGCAGCGTCGCGCACCGCGCGCGCCGTCGGCGAGGCCCATGCGCTGTCCAGACGGTCCTCGTGGTCGAGCGCGGTGATCACAAGCGCAGCCTCGCCCTCGTGGTCGAAGGCGGCTGCGCTGAAGGCGTTGACACCCGGGATGGGCCGGCCCGCGGCGCGCGCCACGCCATGGGTGCGGCACTCCTGGGCGATGGCCTGCAACTCCTCGCGTCGCTCCTGCCAGGGCCGGGCCCCGGGTGATTCGCCCAGGGCCGCCGGGCTCGCGTGCTCGAGGCGGTCGGGAGGCAGCGCGGCCACGAAGGCACGGCCGGTGGCCGTGCCGGTCAGCGACATCACGCTGCCGGCCCGCAGCGTCACGTGCAGCGGTTGCCGGGCCTCGATCAGCCGCACCACTGTCGGGCCGAAGTTGCCCCACACGGCCAATGCGACGGCATGGCCGGTGCGGGCCGCCAGGGCCTCGGCCACCGGCGCGGCCGCCTGGATCGGATCGAGCTGGTGCAAGGCGGCCAGGCCGATCTGCAGCGCCGCAGGGCCCAGCCCGTAGCGCCCGCTGGCCGCGCGCTGCTCGACCAGCCCCAACCGCCCGAAGCTGACCAGATAGGGGTGGGCGCGCGAGGGCGTCAGCCCGGCGCGCGCCGCCAGGTCCTTCAGCGACAGATCGGTACGGCTGTCGGCCAAGGCGAGCAGCAGCCGGCCCCCGACCTCCACCGACTGCACCGAGCGCTGAGCGGCCGACGGCTCGGCGTGCGCGGCGATGGCGGAAGCGTCTGGCGCACCATCGGCACGGCTCTCTTCATTGATTTGTTCCATGCAAACTAGTTTGACATAGACACAACGAGACGTCTACACTTGCGTGGAACGAAGGGCAGCGATCGCCGCCCGCCACCACCAGGACACCCCCGACGATGAACACCAAGGCCTTCGCCAGCCAAGCCGACCTCGAGGAAAAGAAGGTCACCTTCGAGCAACTGTCCGAGCACGCCTGGGCCTACACCGCCGAGGGCGACCCCAACACCGGCATCGTGATCGGCGACGACGCGGTCCTGGTGGCCGACACGCAGGCCACCCCGGGCATGGCTGCGGACGTCATCCGTCGCATCCGGGAGGTGACGGACAAGCCGATCAAGTACGTGGTGCTGACCCACTACCACGCGGTACGGGTCTTCGGCGCCAGCGCCTACGGCGCGCAGCAGGTCCTGGCCAGCCAGGACACCTACGACCTCATCGTCGAGCGCGGCGAGGCCGACAAGGCCAGCGAGATCGGCCGCTTCCCGCGCCTGTTCCGCAATGTCGAGAGCGTGCCGCCCGGGCTGACCTGGCCGACCATGACCTTCACCGGCCGGATGACGCTGTGGCTGGGCAAGCTCGAGGTGCAGTTGCTGCAACTCGGCCGCGGCCACACCAAGGGCGACACCGTCGTCTGGCTGCCGGGCGAGCGCACGCTGCTGTCGGGCGACCTGGTGGAGTTCGACGCCACGCCCTACGCCGGGGACGCCTACTTCAGCGACTGGCCGCAGACCTTGCGTCGGATCGCCACGCTGGACCCGCTGGCCCTCGTCCCCGGGCGCGGCCCCGCGCTGCGCGGCCAGGCCCAGGTGCAGAAGGGCCTGGAGATGACCGGCGCCTTCGTCAGCGACCTGTACGCCAGCGTGCAGGCGGGCGCTGCCGCCGGCAAGGACTTGAAGACCGTCTACCGCGAGACCTATGCCGCGCTGAAGCCGAAGTACGGCCACTGGGTGATCTTCGACCACTGCATGCCCTTCGACGTGACACGGGCCTACGACGAGGCCACGCAGTACCGCGACCCGCGCATCTGGACCGCCGAGCGCGACGTGCAGATGTGGGAGGCGCTGGAG
>JBMTXX010000153.1:0-9038 GCA_049453935.1 Rubrivivax sp. | reverse complement strand
TCTACGAAAAAGGCGCCGAGGTGGTGCGGATGATGCAGACGCTGGTGGGCCGCGACGGCTTCCGGCGCGGCATGGACCTGTACTTCCAGCGCCACGACGGGCAGGCCGTGACCTGCGACGACTTCGCGCAGGCGATCGCCGACGCCAACCCGGGCAGCGCGCTGAGCAGCCGGCTCGACACCTTCAAGCACTGGTACGCGCAGGCCGGCACGCCGCGGCTGCAGGCGCGCACGCGGTGGGATGGCGAGGCGGGCACGCTGACGCTGACGCTGTCGCAAACCTGCCCGCCCACGCCCGGCCAGCCCACCAAGGCACCGATGGTGATCCCGGTGCGCATGGGCCTGCTGGCGCGTGACGGCAGCGCCCTGCCCCTGCGCCTGGACGGCAGCGACGACACCCCCGCCGACGAACGGCTGCTGGTGCTGGACGCCGCCGAGCAGTCCTGGACCTTCACCGGCCTGACCGGGCAGGACGCCGCGCCCGTGCCCTCGCTGCTGCGCGGCTTCAGCGCACCTGTGGTGCTGGACGACGGGCAGGACGACGAGGCCCTGCGCGTGCTGCTGTCGCACGACGCCGACGCCTTCAACCGCTGGGAGGCCGGCCAGCGCCTGTTGTTGGGCGCGATGCTGCGTGCGGTGCGCGAGGGCAGCGCAGCCCGGCTCGACACCGCCACCGTGCAGGCCCTGCGCGGCGTGCTGCGCCACCCGGGCCTGGATGCGTCGCTGAAGGAACTGGTGCTGCAACTGCCCACCGAGGGCTACGTGGCCGAGCAGCTCGACGTCGTCGACCCGCAACGCATCCACGCCGTGCGCGAGGCCCTGCGCGAGCAACTCGCGGAAGATCTGCACGACGACTGGCTGTGGGCCTGGCAGGCCCACCAGGTCACCGAGGGCTACGCCCCCACCCCGCAGCAGTCCGGGCAGCGCGCGCTGGCAGGGCTGGCGCTGGCCCACCTGTGCCGCCACGCCGTGCGCCATGCCGACCCGGTGTGGCCGGGCCGCGCCTACCAGCGCGTCAAGGACGCCGCGAACATGACCGAGCGGCTGGCCGCGCTGTCCGCGCTGGTGGAGTCCCACGCCGAGCTCGCCGCGCCGGCGCTGGAGCGCTTCCACGCAATGTTCCGCGACGAGGCGCTGGTGATCGACAAGTGGTTCATGCTGCAGGCACGCGCCCCCGAGCCCGTGGGCGCCGAAGCCGGCGCCATCCTGGCGCGTGTGAAGGCACTGATGCAGCACCCGGACTTCACCCTGAAGAACCCCAACCGCGCGCGCAGCCTGCTGTTCGCGCTGTGCATGCACAACCCGGCCGCCTTCCACCGCGCCGATGCCGCAGGCTACGTCTTCTGGGCCGATCGCGTGCTGGAACTCGACGCCTTCAACCCGCAGGTCGCCGCACGTCTGGCCCGCGCGCTGGACCGCTGGAAGGCCCTGGCCGAGCCCTGGCGCAGCGCCGCCCACGAAGCCCTGACCCGCGTGGCCGCGCGAGGCGACCTGAGCGAAGCCACGCGCGAGATCGTGGGCAAGGCGCTGGGGGAGTGACACCGACCTGAGGCCAAGGTTGGGATTCACCGATACGGGAGTCGGTCGTTACCTTGCAAATTGAACATGGCGTGTTCAATTTGCAAGGATGTTGAGTCGAGTCGCTTTGCACCACACGATGCAACGGCTAAACCAGTTCCCAACATCGGCAGTCGTTTGGTGAAGCCGCCGAAGGTCTACCTTCGCGACAGAGGCCTTGTGCATGCCTTGCCAGGGCTCGAGACAACCCTGGATCTGGCAACTTCGATCAACGATAGAGCGACCCCGAGCGCCTGACACGGATCAAGGCCGGCCGGCGCCTGCAAACGGTCTTCACGGCCGATCTCGTGAAGTCCGGTGAGAATGAGGAGGCGGTGTTGCGTGCCGCCCTTTTTCAGGACTTCCCATGCCCAAACGCATCAGCCTCACCCAGTATCTGGTCGAACAGGAGCGCCAGCACGGCCACATCCCTGGGCAGTTGCGGCTGCTGATCGAGGTGGTCGCGCGCGCCTGCAAGCGCATCGCGATCTCGGTCAACAAGGGCGCGCTGGGGGACGTGCTGGGCAGCGCCGGCAGCGAGAACGTGCAGGGCGAGGTACAGAAGAAGCTGGACGTCATCGCCAACGAGGTGCTGGTGGAGGCCAACGAATGGGGCGGGCACCTTGCGGCCATGGCCAGCGAGGAGATGGACTCGATCCACATCGTGCCCAACCGCTACCCCCAGGGTGAGCACCTGCTGCTGTTCGACCCGCTGGACGGCTCGAGCAACATCGACGTCAACGTCAGCATCGGCACCATCTTCTCGGTGCTGAAGAAGGTGGGTCACGCCCGCGGCATCAGCGAGGAAGACTTCCTGCAGCCCGGCCGCCAGCAGGTGGCCGCCGGCTACTGCGTCTACGGCCCGCAGACCACGCTGGTGCTGACCGTGGGCGACGGCGTGGCGATGTTCACGCTGGACCGCGAACAGGGCTCCTGGGTGCTGACGCAGGACAACGTGCAGATCCCCGCGGACACGAAAGAATTCGCGATCAACATGAGCAACATGCGCCACTGGGCCCCACCCGTGCGCCGCTACATCGACGATTGCCTGGCCGGCCGCGAAGGCCCGCGCGGCAAGGACTTCAACATGCGCTGGGTGGCCAGCATGGTGGCCGACGTGCACCGCATCCTCACCCGCGGCGGCGTCTTCATGTACCCCTGGGACCAGCGCGAACCCGACAAGCCCGGCAAGCTGCGCCTGATGTACGAGGCCAACCCCATGGCCTTCCTCGTCGAGCAAGCCGGCGGCGCCGCCACCAACGGCACCCAGCGCATCATGACCATCGCCCCGACCCGGCTGCACGAGCGCGTGAGCGTCATCCTGGGCTCACGCAACGAGGTCGACCTCGTCACCGCCTACCACCGCGAGGCCAGCGCCGGGTCATCCGCGACGTGAAGGCGCAGGCGCCCGCGATATACTGCGTGCTTTCGCCGGTGTAGCTCAGTTGGTAGAGCAGCGCATTCGTAATGCGAAGGTCGAGGGTTCGACTCCTTTCACCGGCACCAATGAAAACAACGGGTTGGCTTCGTAAGGGGTCAGCCCGTTGTCATTTCCAGGGCTCGCCGGCGAAAGTTGTAGGGGCTCTGCAGGGGCCAGAACAGGGTTTCGTCTTCACGATCCTCCCGCCAAAAACCTGCGGGCCGCATCACGGACATCTTCCAGCAGCGATGGAACACCCGATCGAGTGGACCGGCCAGCCTTGCTGCACTGGGTCGAGGCAAGGGACAAGTTCCTGCGGCCGTAAGATCGAGGCCTTACTTTCGGAGGCCGCGCCATGCAGACCACCACGCTTTCCAGCAAGGGGCAAGTCATCATCCCCAAGGCTTTGCGCGCGACACGCCAATGGGGGCCCGGCACCCGGCTCGAGGTTCACGACACCCCCGAAGGCGTGTTGCTGAAGCCGGTGGCGCAGGACCGCAAGGTGCCTATCGCCGACGGGCTGGCAGCCATCCGGCGCCATCTGGCCTACTCGGGGCCGGTCATCAGCATCGAAGAGATGAACGCCGAGGTGCTGCGCCAGGCAGCTTCGAATCTGGCCCCACAGCAGGGGGATGCCGTCGGCACCACCCGCAAGCGCGCGCGCTGATGGCTGCGCTCGACACCAACGTCGTGGTCCGGCTCGTCATTGCCGACGACGTCAGGCAGGCTCGCGCAGCAGAGTCTCTGATTGCTTCTGAGCCCTGCACCATCGCTGCCTCGGTGCTCATGGAGTGCGAATGGGTACTGCGCGGCTGCTACAAACTCGAGCCCGGGGTGATCGTGACTTGCTTTCGCGGCCTGCTGGCCCTGGAACACATCGATGCACTCGACCCGGTGCTGGTGCAGCACGCATTGCAAGGCTATGAAGCGGGCCTGGACTTTGCCGACGCGCTGCATGCGGCGCAGCGGCGTGACGGCGATCGCTTTGCCACCTTCGACAAGCAACTCGCACGGCGCGCGCCAAGAGCAGGCGTCACGGCTGTCTCGCTTCTCGAAGCCTGAGCGGGCATTACCGGTAACGAGCGCCAGCGTCTGCTCGTTCCGCACCTCGGCGAAGTGCGGGCCCGCGCTGCCGCGGTGAGGTCACCCGCGGCTTGCCGGCCCAGCGGCTACCGAAGGGCTTACTGCCGAGCCTGACAAATCGGCGCGTCTGCCGTCTTCATGCATGTGGACGCGTCGTCGGGTGCAACAGCGCCGTGGACGCCTTGCGAACCAGCGAGATCGTCGCGGGACTCGGCAGGGTTCGCAGTCGCGAACGTCGCCAACCCTGCGCCCCCGGTGCGTCCACACGGACCTGCGCCCACTCCACCGTTCGGATGCCCACTGCCTGCTGCCGCCATGATCACCCCCACCCCTTCTACGCTGGGCTCGCGTGTCGCCCACCCGCCTACAGACGATACGAGGCTGGAGTTGTCAGCCTTCGCGACGGCGTCGCTCCCCTCGTCGGGCACGGCCGTGGTGATCCATGGCCTGTGCGTCACGGGCGTCGACCTGCCGCGTGACCGTATCGATGCGTGCGGCGGCATGACGCTGTGCCTGCCGGCGGCGAGATCGCTGGTGCTCGACACCGCGGAGTTGCAGTTCCTTGACCTGCTGGATTGCCCAGATCTGGAATCCGTGGACCTGAGCGCACTGGGTGGCGGCGTCCACCTGACCCTGCGCGGCTGCCCGCGGCTCAAGAAGGTGCGGCTGGCCCGTCACGGTGGCGCCCATGTTCATCTGGACGCAGGTGCGCAGCCCCCGTCCGCGCTGCAGATCACCGGCTCGATCGGGCAGTTCGACGCCTGCTGGGGCCCACGCGGGCGCTACATGCGCAAGGCCCGCGCTGGTGTGCCGCTGCTTGGCTTGCACTTCGGCACCGAAGCACCCGAGCCGACGAATGGGCTGGCAACCCAGGATGTGAACCCGGCCGACCCTGCAACGGCTGACGACGGCTCGGACACGATGGTCGACCTGGTCGCCCTGATCGGCGCAAGGCCGGACGACCCCGCCACCGGGGTGCTGTGCATCGGCACGGGGCTCACGGGCTGTCGAGACCTGTGTCTGATCGATGCAGCCGACACGCTGCTGGCAGTGGAATGGACGGGCGGCGCGCTGCGTGAATTTGCCGTCGAGGGCGCACGCGGGTTGATGGTGGCCCGGCTGTCGGCGCCGGTCGAGCACCTGCTGCTGAGCCACTGCCCGCGCCTGCGCGCCGTCACCACCGAAGACGCCCCGGCAGGCGAGGTCGTGCTGCGGGATTGCTGCACCGCGCCCGCCGCCCCTCGCCCAATGCCCGGCGCGCCCCGCATTCGGCCGTCTTTGGTGGTGGACGCGCCCTGCCGGACGCTGTCGCTGCTGGACAGTGGCTTTGAAACCCTGCGGGTGTTCCACGCCACTGCTTTGCTCGTCATGCGGTGCGCCCAACTGGCACGGGCAAGGCTG
This sequence comes from Rubrivivax sp., assembly GCA_049453935.1. Lineage (GTDB taxonomy): Bacteria > Pseudomonadota > Gammaproteobacteria > Burkholderiales > Burkholderiaceae_C > Rubrivivax. The sequence continues at coordinate 3,578 of JBMTXX010000153.1, read as the reverse complement.
GAGGAAGGGTCGGTCGTGCGCTGCGTCGGCAGCCCGCCCTGGAGCGTGATCGACCACCTGGACGCCGAAGGTGCCGAGATCGAGGTCGACGAAGGGCTGATCGCTCGGTTGCGCGACGGCGTGGTGCGGCAACATCATCGCGCCGTTCAGCGCCTGGAGCGACTGATGTCCTGGCCGATGAGCCCGCGGTCACGCGTGGCGGCGCTGCAGGCGTTGTGCACGCTGCTCGACACGCCGCTGCCGCGCCAGACGCTGTGGGCACTGCGCTGCGCGCTCTATCGCGCCCAGCGCAGCGAATGGCACATGGGCCATGTCGGGCCATGGGACTGGTTGCTGCCGGATGACCAGTTCGAGGACGGCTACCGCAGCGACTTTCGCCTGTGGGCCGCTTGCCACGGTGGCGACCTGACGGGAGACGCTGCCCAGGCGATGGCCGACGGGCTTCTGGGCGGGCCAGGCCGTCTGGCGCAAAGCCTGATGCCCTGGCTGGCCACCGACCCGACGCCGCAAGGATGGCACTTCCTGGGCATGGTGCTGCGCCGCGCGGCGTCCGATGACAACCCGTCGGAGAACGCCGCCGCTGCGGGGTCCCAGACGCTGCACGCACTGTTGCGCATCCTGGGCCGTCCGGCCCGCGCGCAGGCGGGCACGCACCCGCGGCATCGCCATCCAGAGCTGTTCGACGCCGCCCGTGCCTTCTACACCCGCCGAGCAGAAGAGCCCGCTCAACTGCGGTGGCTCGAGTTCGAGATGCGACACGACCGTCCAGGCACGCAAGCGCGGATCGCGCTGATGCTGCGCACACCGGCGCGACCCGGTGACCCGCCGATGACGCCACGCCACCGCGCCACGCTCACCACCCTGATGTTGACCGGGACCCTGCCTGCGCGCGGCTTCGCGGCGGCTGCCGTCGCGGCCTGAACCGGCGCCACCCCTCTTGCCGGGCGGGTCCACGCCCGTCTCGTCACCCCCACCACAGGCCCCTGCCCATGAAAGCCCATCCTCAGCAACTGATCCAGATCGTCTGCCACCAGGCGCAGCAACTCTGGGCAGACCCGTCCCAAGCCAGACGCATCGCACCGGTCTTCGCGCACGGCGCGCCAGGCACGGGCAAGAGTGCCGCCTTCGAGCAGGCCGCCCGTGAACTGGGCGTCGGCTTCCGGGACCTCAGGCTGGCCCAGTACGAGCCCACCGACCTGCGCGGCCTGCCGGTGCCGCAGGACGGCTTCACCGCCTGGCTGCCGTCGGCCGAACTGCCCTGGCAGGCGGGCACCCGCGGCATCCTGCTGCTGGACGAACTGACCTCGGCCGACCGCAGCGTGCAGGCCGCCGCCTACCAACTGGTGCTCGACCGCTGCGTCGGGACGATGCGCCTGTCCGATGGCTGGCTTGTCTGCGCCGCCGGCAACCGCAGCGAAGACCGAGCGATCAGCCAACCGCTGTCCAGCGCCCTGGCCAACCGCTTCTGCCATGTGGAGATCGAGCCCGACCTCACGCAGTGGACTGCGTGGGCCCGCGCCACCGGTCTGGCACCCGACGTGCTGGCCTTCCTGCGCTACCGGCCCGAGCGCTTTTTCTGCATGGAAGGCCGGCTCGATCGCGGCTGGCCGTCGCCGCGCAGTTGGGAACGCGTGGCGCACGTGCTCGCCACGTCCGAGACGCTCGACGCCGACGCGCTGGAACTCCTCATCGAAGGCCTCATCGGCGCCGCCACCGCGGTGGAATTCGCAGCCTTCCGCCGCCACCTGCGGGAGTTGCCCGATGCCGTGGACCTGTTGCTGGGCCGGGTGCCGTTCCGCGTCCCGCGGCGCGCCGATCAGCGTTACGCGCTGTGCGCATCGCTGGCATGGCACCTCTGGCGCGGCCCTGGCCCCCTGGAGCTTCGGCTGGAGAACTTTCTGCGCATCGGCCTGCAACTGGGATCGGACTTCGCAACGCTGGCGATGCTGGACGCCACCCGGGACGTGCCCGGGGATGCCGACGGTACCCTCACCGCCACGCTCTTCGCACACCCGCTGTACGAAGAATGGGCCCGGCGTCACAGCCCACCTGCCGGCGCAGGCGAGACCGGCGATGCCGATGAGGCATCGTCGACACTGCACGACGCCGAGGAGTTGGCGGCGTGAAGGCCAGCGCCATCGGGCCTGCGGCCAGACGCCAGGTTCGGTCGCCAAGCGATTCGGGACAGGCCCCAAAGGCCCGGCCCAGCATGTCGCCGGCCGGGGCGACAAAGCTGCGCGCACCGCGCCGTCCGCGGCCACCCAACCCGCAGGAAGCCGAGCGCAAACGCATGTTGAAGCGGCAGTTGCAGACCGATCTGGCCGGGCTGCTGGTGTGGCACCCGTTCACCGCCAGCCTGGCGTTGCATCTGGAACTCGTGCCGGTGCGTGACGCACGGGTGGGCACAGCGGCCACCGATGGGCGCCGGGTCTACTTCGACATCGACTTCGCCGCCACGCTGGACGACGCCGGCCGCGCGTTCGTGCTGGCACACGAGGTCTGGCACTGCGTGCTCGATCACGCGCACCGGCAGGGCGAGCGCACGCCACAGCTTTGGGGGCTGGCGGTGGACAGCGAGGTCAACAGCATCCTTGTCCGAGAGGGTCTGGCGCCACCCAGCGGCGCCGTGCACTTCAAGAAGATGGATGGCGCCAGCGCCGAGCAGATCTACGCCTGGCTGCTTGCCCGCAGCGAGCGTGCCGCCCAGATCAAGAGCTTCGACGTCCATGCGCTCGTCGCCAACGGCAAGCCGCCCCGGGCTGGGGACTGGGTGGAGGACCCGGACTTCCGCGCCGACGAAGCCGCCGGCACCTCGGACCCGCAACTGCGGCGCGAGTGGCAGGTGCGGCTGGTTGACGCCGAGCGCGTGGCACGCCAGCGCGGCCTGCTGCCTGCCGGACTGTCCTGCGTCGTGCAGCAGGCGCTGGCCCCGCCCAGCGTGCCCTGGCAGGCCGTGCTTCGCGACTTCGTGCAGCGCAGCGGCCGCGGCGGCGACTGGTCGTACGCACGGGTTGCCAAGCGCCACCTCTGGCGCGGCGCCTGGCTGCCCGGCCGCCACGGCGCCGCGCTGAACCTGCTGGTGGCCATCGACACCAGCGGCAGCACCCGGCATGCCCTGGGCCGCTTCGTCTCAGAGATCGCCGCACTCGGGCGCGAGTACGCGCGCGTCGAGATGACCGTCGTCGAATGCGACGCCAAAGTGCACCGCACCACCCACCTGACCGAAGGCGACCTGGACGCGTGGGAGCGCGCAAGCCGCCGCCACGGCCTGCGCGGCGGCGGAGGGACGGATTTCAACCCGGTCTTCGACCTGCTGGCGCAGCACACCCCGCAGGCGCTCGTGTTTTTCACCGACGGCTGCGGCGACGCCCCGGAACACCCACCGTCAGTACCCGTGCTCTGGGTGCTGGCCGACGAGGACGACAGCCCGCCGGTGGAATGGGGGGCGCAGGTGTGGATGACGCCCGGGCACGAAGCAGCGCCCAGGGGCTGAGCCTCGCCGCACGGCTAGGCTGTCATGTCTCCATACCTCGCCACCGCCTCCCGCAACCGTCCCGCGATCTCCGCCCGCAACTCGG
>JBMTXX010000152.1:0-9129 GCA_049453935.1 Rubrivivax sp. | reverse complement strand
CTCAGTATGTGCGACCACCCCGGTATTGCGCGTGCTGGCGCCGCTGCAAGGGGGAGGCCTTGGCCAGTGCGGCGAAGGAGCTGCCGGCGTGGGCGTGCGAGATCGCCAGCCCCAGCGCGTCGGCCGCGTCCTTGCCCGGCGGGGCCGCCAGGTCGAGCAGCCGGCGCACCATCTCCTGGATCTGCGTCTTGCTGGCCAGCCCGTGGCCGACCACGGCCTTCTTCATCTGCAGCGCCGTGTACTCGGCCACCGGCAGGTCGCGCGAGACCAGCGCCGCCAGCGCCGCGCCGCGCGCCTGTCCGAGCAGCAGCGTGCTCTGCGGGTTGACGTTGACGAAGACGATCTCGACCGCGGCGCAGTGCGGCGCGTAGCGTTCGGCCACTTCGCGCACGCCGTCGAAGATCAGCTTCAGCCGCGCCGGCAGGTCGCCACGCGCCGCCTCCAGCGTGCTGATCGTGCCGCTGGCCACGTAGTGCAGGCGCGAGCCTTCGGCATCGACGACGCCGAAGCCGGTGCGCTGCAGGCCCGGGTCGATGCCGAGGATGCGCGTGGCCGGCCGCTGAGGGGCGGCGGTGCCGTCGCGTGTGGAGGAAGGCATCGTCCCGGTGATGGCGCTCAGTGCCGGAAGTGCCGCACCCCGGTGAACACCATGGCCACCCCCCGCTCGTCGGCTGCGGCGATCACCTCCTGGTCGCGCACCGAGCCGCCTGGCTGGATCACGCAGGTCGCACCGGCGTCGACCACGACGTCCAGCCCGTCACGGAAGGGGAAGAACGCGTCGCTGGCCACGACCGAGCCGGTCAGGTCCAGGCCGGCGTTCGCCGCCTTGATCGACGCGATCCTGGCGGAGTCGATGCGGCTCATCTGGCCTGCGCCCACGCCCAGCGTCATGCCGCCGGCGCAGAACACGATCGCGTTGCTCTTGACGTAGCGGGCCACGCGCCAGGCGAACAGCAGGTCTGCCGTCTCGGCCGCGGTGGGCACGCGGCGTGTGACCACGCGCAGGTCGGCCTCGGTGATCTCGCGGTGGTCGGCGGTCTGGATCAGCAGGCCCGAGCCGACGCGCTTGACGTCGTGGGCATTGCGCCCGCGTGCCCAGGCGCTGGTCTGGCGCGTCGGGTCGTGGCCCGCCGCCGCGCCGTCCACGCCGTCCGGCAGGGCGATGCGCAGCACACGCACATTGGCCTTGGCCGCCAGCACGGCCAGCGCGGCGTCACTGTAGGCCGGGGCCAGCAGCACCTCCAGGAACTGTGCCGACACGGCCCGCGCCGCGGCCTCGTCGACCGGGCGGTTGAAGGCGATGATGCCGCCGAAGGCCGAGGTCGGGTCGGTGCGGAAGGCCTGCGCATAGGCCTGCGCGGCGTCCGCGCCCACCGCCACGCCGCAGGGATTGGCGTGCTTGACGATGACGCAGGCCGGGGCGTCGAAGGACTTCACGCATTCCCAGGCCGCGTCGGCGTCGGCGATGTTGTTGTAGGACAGCTCCTTGCCTTGCAGTTGCTGCGCCGTCACGAGCGAGCCGGGCGCCGGGTGCAGATCGCGGTAGAAGGCCGCGCTCTGGTGCGGGTTCTCGCCGTAGCGCAGGTCCTGCAGCTTGACGAAGCGGCCGTTGCTCTGCGCCGGGAACTCGCTGCGCTGGCCGTCGGGCCCGAGCGCGGACAGGTAGTCGCTGATCGCGCCGTCGTACTGGCTGATGCGGTTGAAGGCGGCCACCGCCAGCGCGAAGCGCGTGGCCTCGGTGGTGCCGCCGTGCGCGCGCCATTGCGCCAGCACCTGCGCGTACTGCGAGGCGTCGGTCAGCACCGTGACGTCCTTCCAGTTCTTGGCCGCGCTGCGCACCATCGCCGGCCCGCCGATGTCGATGTTCTCGATGGCGTCCTCCAGCGTGCAGCCGGGGCGTGCCACCGTCTGCTCGAAGGGGTAGAGGTTCACGCACAGCAGGTCGATCGTGCCGATGCCGTGGTCGGCCAGGGCCTGGCGGTGTTCGGCGACGTCGCGTCGCGCCAGCAGCCCGCCGTGCACCACCGGGTGCAGCGTCTTGACCCGGCCGTCCAGCATTTCCGGGAAGCCGGTCAGCGTGGCGACCTCGGTCACGGGCAGGCCGGCCTCGGCCAGCAGGCGGGCCGTACCGCCGGTGGACACCAGCCGCACGCCCAGGTCGTGCAGCCCGCGGGCAAAGTCGACGATGCCGGTCTTGTCGGACACGGAGATCAGGGCGGTGGAGGTCATGCGGGTGTCGGCAAAGGGGAAAGTCGAAGGTTGTCGCGGGTGCGCCCGCGGGCCGGGTGCCGGCCGACACGGGCCTCAGCCCGCGTCGATGCCGAGTTCCAGCAGCTTGCGGCGCAGGGTGTTGCGGTTGATGCCCAGCCACTGCGCGGCCCGGCTCTGGTTGCCGCCGGCCCGCGCGAGCACGGTCTCGATCAAGGGTTTCTCGACCGCGCTGACGATCATCTCGTGCATGCCGTGCGGCGTGGTCTCGCCCAGATCCCGGAAGTAGTGGTCCAGGGTGTCGCGGATGCAGGCGTCGAGGTGCTGGCGATTCATGGGCGGGGTTTGGTAGGCGTGCGCACGCTGGGCAGAAGGTTCGACCGTCAGGCGCGCTGGGTCTCGGCCTCTCAGGCCTGCATCGCACGGGTCAGCGACGCATCGTTGGCCGCTGGCAGCACGGGGTGCTGGTCGGCCAGTTCGTCGAAGAAGGTGCCCACGGCGCGCACCTGCGCGTCGCAGCGGTCCAGCAGGTTCATCGCCTGGCGGAAGGTCTCGCCGCCGGGCAGCGTGCGCACCGCCCAGCCGATGTGCTTGCGTGCGCTGCGCACGCCGGCGTCTTCGCCGTGCAGCGCGTAGTGCTCGTGCAGATGATTCACCAGCCACTGGCGCACCTCGCGCGTGGCCGGCGGGGCCAGGTGCGTGCCGGTGGCCAGGAAGTGCGCGATCTCACGGAAGATCCAGGGCCGGCCCTGCGCGGCGCGGCCGATCATCAGCGCGTCAGCGCCGGTGCGCGCCAGCACCTCGCGTGCCTTCTGCGGCGTGTCGATGTCGCCGTTGGCCACCACCGGCACGCGCAGCGCCGCCTTCACCGCGGCAATCGTGTCGTATTCGGCGTGCCCGGTGTAGCCTTGCTCGCGCGTGCGGCCGTGCACGGTCACCATGGCCACGCCGGCGGACTCGGCCTCGCGTGCCAGCGCCAGCGCGTTGCGTTCGGCTTCGCAGGCGCCGGTGCGCATCTTCAGCGTCACCGGCACGCCGTGCGGCAGGCAGGCTTCCACCACCGCCTCCACGATGCGCACGGCCAGCGTCGGGCGGCTCATCAATGCCGAGCCGGCGTAGACCTTGCACACCTTCTTGGCCGGGCAGCCCATGTTGATGTCGATGACCTGGGCGCCGCGGTCGATGTTGTAGCGCGCCGCGTCGGCCATCTCCGACGGGTCCACGCCGGCGATCTGCACGGCGATCGGCGCCGGCTCACCCGTGTGGTCGGCGCGGCGCGAGGTCTTCAGGCTGTGCCACAGGTCGCGGCGCGAGGTGACCATCTCGCTGACCGCGTAGTGCGCGCCCAGTCGCTTGCACAACATGCGGAAAGGGCGGTCGGTGACCCCGGCCATCGGCGCGACGAACAGCGGATGGGCCCCGGTGACGGGCAGTTCGAGCGGACCGATGCGCATGGGGGTCGCGGCAGGCGAGGCGGTGGGGGAGGGAAGGGATCCACGGCGACCGGGGCGCCAAACGCCGCCGCCGATGACGCAGGCCCTGGGGGGCTGCTGAAAAATGAGGCAGAAGTATAGCCATCGGTCGCAGGCCTCGGCCGCCGCCCGGCCCCCGACCGAACCCGGTGGGCATGCGATCCCCGCGCCTTCACTGGATCTGCCTGCGGACTCGTCCAGGGCTTCAGGCACGCTCCTATGATGCCGGCGATGGACGGATGGATCGACTCCCTCGTGGCGGCGCTGGCGCTGCCGCAGTACGGCCTGGCCACGGTGTTCCTGGCCTCGCTGATCTCGGCCACGCTGCTGCCCATGGCCAGCGTGCCCTTCGTCTACGGCATCGTGCAGGTCAACCCGGCGATGTTCTGGCCGGCGCTGCTGGTGGCCACGGCCGGCAACACCCTGGGCGGCGTCATCACCTACTGGATGGGTGCTGGCGCCGAGAAGGCCTACGAGAAGGTCACCGACCAGGGCCCGGCGCGGCCCCATGATGCGCGTGCGCTGCGCTGGTTGCAGCGTTGGGGGCCACCGGCCTGCCTGCTGGCCTGGCTGCCGGTGGTCGGTGACCCGCTGTGCGCGGTGGCCGGCTGGTTGAGGCTGCCCTTCTGGCCCTGCACGGCCTACATGGCGCTGGGCAAGTTCCTGCGCTACCTGTTCTATGTGGGCGGGCTTGCATGGTTGTTCCCGTGGCACGGCGGGTGAGGGCGGTGGCGATCACCCCGCCACCGGCCCCGCCAGGCGCGGAAAACCGCGCGGCCACGCCCGACGGCCGTGCGCACACGTCACCCTTTCGACCCGCTTCCCGACGCCCATGATCGCCACCTCCGCCTCTCCCACCCCGGCTTGCGACGCGCTCGAGGCGCTGCATCGCCGGCTGCACCACCTCGCGCACCTGGGGGCGATCGCCGGTTGGGACCAGGCGGCGATGATGCCGCCGGGCGGCAACGAGGCCCGCGCCGCGGCCCTGGCCGAACTCGCCGGCCTGACCCACCGCCTGCGCACCGACCCGTCGCTGCGCGACACGCTGGAGCGCGCGCGCGACGAGGATCTTGACGACGACCGGCGCGCCAACCTGCGCGAGATCGAGCGCGAGTGGCGGCTGGCCAACGCCTTGCCGGCCGAACTCGTCGAGCGGCGCCAGCTCGCGACCTCGCGCTGCGAGCACGCCTGGCGCACGCAGCGCCCGGCCAACGACTGGGCCGGCTTTCTCGAGAACTTCCGTGAGGTGCTGGCCGTCTCGCGCGAGGAGGCGGCCCGGCTGTCGGACCTGACGGGCCTGTCGCGCTACGACGCGCTGATGGACCGTTTCGAGCCGGGCATGACCAGCGCCGTCGTCGACCGGGTCTTCGGCGACCTGCGGGGCTGGCTGCCCGACCTGATCTCGCGCGTGCAGGCCCGGCAGGCGGCCCAGGGCGATCCCCCGCCTGCGCCGGTGGGGCCGTTTCCCGTGTCCGCACAACGCGCGCTGTGCGAACAGGTGATGGCGCTGCTGGGTTTCGATTTCCAGGCGGGGCGACTGGACGTCAGCGCCCATCCCTTCTGCGGCGGCGTGCCCGAGGATGTGCGGCTGACCACCCGCTTTCGCGAGGACGAGTGTCTGGCCAGCCTGATGGGCACGATCCACGAGACCGGGCACGCCAACTATGAGCAGCACCTGCCGCGGCCCTGGCTGGGCCAGCCGCTGGCGCAGGCGCGCTCGATGGCGGTGCACGAGAGCCAGTCGCTGGCCTTCGAGATGCAGCTCGCGCGCCACCCCGGCTTCGTCGCGCGGCAGCTGTCCCCGCGCCTGGCGCAGGCCTTCGGTCCCCAGCCCGCCTTCGAGCCGCGGGCGCTGTGCCGTCTGCTGACCCGGGTGGCGCCCGGTCGCATCCGCGTCGACGCCGACGAGGTGACCTACCCGGCGCACATCCTGCTGCGCTGGGAGATCGAGCGGCCCCTGATCGAGGGCGAGATCGGCCCCGAGGACATCCCCGCGCTGTGGGACGAGAAGATGCAGGCGCTGCTCGGCCTGGACACCCGCGGCGACCACCGCGACGGCGCGCTGCAGGATGTGCACTGGCCCGAGGGCCTGTTCGGCTACTTCCCCTGCTACACGCTGGGCGCGATGCTGGCCGCGCAGTGGTTCGCGGCGCTGCGCCGCGAGCGCCCGGCCCTGGACGACGAGATCACCGCGGGGGATTTCTCAGGCCTGTTCGGCTGGCTGCGCGAGCACGTGTGGTCCCAGGGCAGCCGCTGGCCCACCGAGGACTTGATCCGCCGCGCCAGCGGCGAGCCGCTGAACCCGGCGCACTTCCGCGCGCACCTCGAGGCCCGGTACCTGAGAGGCTGAGCGATGCCTTTGCGGGGTGACGGCTTCCTAGAATGAGGGGCTTGTCTCCTGCTTCCTGCCACCCGACACCGGACCTGCGATGAACCCCCAGAACACCGAACACTCGCTCGCCCACATCACCCCTCGCGACCAGGCCGAGATCCTGGCGCAGGCGCTGCCCTACATCCGGCGCTTCCACGGCAAGACCCTGGTCATCAAGTACGGCGGCAACGCCATGACCGACCCGTCGCTGCAGCAGGATTTCGCCGAGGACATCGTGTTGCTGAAGCTGGTGGGGATGAACCCCATCGTCGTGCACGGCGGCGGGCCGCAGATCGACGAGGCGCTGGCGCGCGTGGGCAAGAAGGGCACCTTCGTCCAGGGCATGCGCGTGACCGACGAGGAGACCATGGAGGTCGTCGAGTGGGTGCTGGCCGGTCAGGTGCAGCAGGACATCGTCGGCATGATCAATGCCGCCGGTGGCAAGGCCGTGGGCCTGACCGGGCGCGACGGCGGGCTGATCCGCGCACGCAAGTTGCGCATGCTCGACCTGAAGGACCCGAGCATCGAGCACGACATCGGCCAGGTGGGCGAGATCACCTCGATCGACCCGTCGGTGGTCAAGGCGCTGCAGGACGACCAGTTCATCCCGGTGATCAGCCCGATCGGTTTCGGTGAGCACAACGAGAGCTACAACATCAACGCCGACCTGGTCGCCAGCAAGCTCGCCACCGTCCTCGGGGCCGAGAAGCTGATGCTGCTGACCAACACGCCCGGTGTGCTCGACAAGTCCGGCCGGCTGCTGACCAACCTGACCGCGCGCGAGATCGACGAGCTCTTCGCCGACGGCACGATCAGCGGCGGCATGCTGCCCAAGATCAGCGGCGCGCTGGACGCCGCGCGCAGCGGCGTGAACGCGGTGCACATCGTCGACGGGCGGGTGCCGCACGCGATGCTGCTGGAGATCCTGACCGACGGCGCCTACGGCACGATGATCCGCTCGCACTGAACCCCGGCCTCCTCATCCGGTCCGACCGGCCGGCGGCACCGCACCGCCGGCGCTGCCGGCGCCCACGCACCCCTCATCGGCACGGCTGACCATGAAACCCGCTCGACAGACGGTCTGGCTGTTCGACCTCGACAACACGCTGCACGACGCCTCCAGCGCCGCCTTCGGCCACCTGCACCGCTCGATGGGCGAGTACATCGAGCGCGAACTCGGGCTGGATGCGGCGCAGGCCAGCGTGCTGCGGCGGCGCTACTGGCTGCGTTACGGCGCCACGCTGCTCGGCCTGATCCGCCACCACGACGTCGACCCGCACCACTTCCTGCACCACACCCACCTGCTGCCCGGGCTCGAGGCACGGGTGCGCGGGCATGCCCACGACCTGGTGGCGCTGCGGCGCCTGCCCGGCCGCCGCGTGCTGCTGACCAATGCGCCGGCTGCCTATACCGCACGCGTGCTCGGTGTGCTGGGCATCGCCCACCTCTTCGAGGCGGTGTGCGCCATCGAGGACATGCGCATGTTCGGCCACTGGCGCCCCAAGCCCGATGCGCGCATGCTCAGACGTGTCGCGGTGCGCTTGCGCGTCGCCCCCGAGGACTGCGTGCTGGTCGAGGACACGCTGGACCATCAGAAGTCCGCGCGCCGCGTCGGCATGGGCACGGTGTGGATGCAGCGCTGGGTGCGCCGCGCGCGTGCGGGCGGCCTGCCGGCTCCGGCGCTGCGCCACGGCCGCCCCGGCTACGTCGACCGCCGCGTGACGAAGCTGCGCGATCTTCTCCGCGGCTGATGACGACGGACTCGGGTGCGTCGTTCGACGCGGCCGAACGGGCGCGTCCCGGCCCGGCGGCACAGCCGGCGACCGACGCCGCGCCGACCGATCCCCGCTCGGCGCCGCAGGTCGATTTCGGCGGCGTCGGCCTGCGGATGCTGCCCGAGCGCGCGGCCTGGGTCGAGGACCTGGGGCTGCTGCTCGTGGCCGATCTGCACCTGGGCAAGCCGCAGGCCTTCCGCCGGCTGGGCGTGCCCGTGCCCGAGGGCTCGACCGACGACGACCTGCAGCGCCTGACGGGACTGCTGGCCGCCACCGGGGCGCGGCAGGTGGTCTTCCTCGGCGACCTGCTGCACGCCAGAGCGGCCCGCGCGCCGGCGCTGCTGGCAGCGGTGGCGGCCTGGCGCTCACGCCACGCCGAGGTGACGATGACGCTGGTGCGCGGCAATCACGACGCGCGGGCGGGAGACCCCCCGGCCGCGTGGGCGATGGCCCTGGTGGACGAGCCCTGGCACTTCGGCCCCCTGGCCCTGTGCCACCACCCTCAGGAGGTGCCGGGACGGGCGGTGATCGCCGGACACGTGCACCCGGGCGTGGTCCTGGGTTCGCCGGCCGACCGCCTGCGCCTGCCGTGCTTCCACGTCGGCCCGCACTGCGCGGTATTGCCCGCCTTCGGCAGCTTCACCGGGCTGCACGTGGTGCGACCGGGGCCGGACGACCGGCTCTGGGCCGTGGCGCAGGGCCGCGTCTGGGCGGTCCCGGGTGTGGCGGGGCGCCGGGCGGGGCGCGCCTGATCGTGCATACACTGGCGCGATGAGCGATTTTTCATCCCTGATCGCCCGCGCCGAAGCCCTGATCGGCCGGCTCGAGGCGGTCCTGCCCCACCCGGCCACCGCGCCCGACTGGACGGCGTCGGTGGCCTTCCGCTACCGCCGGCGCGGGGCCGTCGGCGTCGTCGAGCCGGTGCGCCACGTCGCCACCATCCGGCTGGCCGACCTGAAGGAGATCGACGGCCAGAAGGAGCGCCTGCTGCGCAACACGCGGCAGTTCGTGGCCGGCCGTGGCGCCAACAACGTGCTGCTGACCGGCGCGCGCGGCACCGGCAAGAGCTCGCTGATCAAGGCCTGCCTGAACGAGTTCAGTGACCAGGGGCTGCGGCTGATCGAGGTCGACAAGAACGATCTGGTCGACCTGCCCGATCTGGTGGACCTGGTCGCCGGCCGCCCCGAGCGCTTCGTCGTCTACTGCGACGACCTGAGTTTCGAGTCGGGCGAGCCGGGCTACAAGGCACTGAAGTCCATCCTCGACGGCTCGGTGGCGCAGGCCAGCGACAACGTGCTGATCT
>JBMTXX010000151.1:0-9128 GCA_049453935.1 Rubrivivax sp. | reverse complement strand
GCCGGCGTGCGGCGCCTGCTGGTGCGCGATGACCAGGGGCACCTGGCCGGCATCGTCAGCTTCGACGACCTGCTGGACGCCTGCGCCCAGCAACTGTCCGGTCTGGCCGATGTGATGCGCAAGGGCCTGCAGCGCGAGGCCACCGAGCGCGCGATGGCCTCGACGCCCCAGACGCTGACGCTGCAGATCCCGGCGCTGGGCACGGCAGCCTGGCAGGTCAGCGCCGCAGCCTGAGCGCCCGATCCGGACGGCGCCAGACCAGCGACTGCCGCGGCACCGTCGGGACGCCCGCCTGCGCGCCATGCCGACGCAATCGGACCCGACCGGCGGCGCCGAAAGCTGCAGCCCATCGCCGCAGCCGGCTACGCACCAGACGATCACCATGCCCAGCCACGCGAGCCACGATCGCGCCAGCCACCCTGACGTCGTCGCACGCGTGCTGCGGCGCCACGCCCGCCGGCGCGAGGCCCTGCTGCAGATCCTGCGCGAAGTGCAGGCCGAGACCGGCTGGCTGTCCCGGCCCGTGCTGGCAGAGGTGGCCGCCGGCGTCGGCCTGGGCATCGCCGTCGTCGAGGGCGTGGCGAGCTTCTACCGCCACCTGCACCTGCGTCCGGTGGGCCGGGTCCACCTGCTGTTCAGCGACAACGTGACCGATCGCCACCAGGGCAGCCGCGAACTCGTCGCGCGCCTGTGTCGTCACCTGGGCGTGGCACCGGGCCAGGTCACCGCAGACGGCGGGGCTTCGGTCGGCTACACCTCCTGCACCGGCTTGGGCGATCAGGGGCCGGCCGCGCTGGTCAACCAGCACCACGTGCTCACCCGGCTCGACGCCCAGCGGATCGACGAGATCGCTGCATGCCTGCATGCCGGGGAGCCACCCGCCCGCTGGCCGGCGCATTGGCAGACAGTGCTCCCGCAGATCCGGCGCGCGGGGCCGCTGCTGGGCAGCGCGCCGCTGGCCGGCGCGGCGCTGCGCGCGCTGCTGCAGCGCGGGGCCGACGCGACGCTGGCCGAGCTCGCCGCGTCGGGCCTGCGGGGGCGCGGTGGCGCCGGCTTCGACACCGCGCGCAAGTGGACGCTGTGCCGCGCGACGGCTGTGGCCGCCGGGGGCACGCGCATCGTCGTGTGCAATGCCGACGAGGGCGAACCCGGCACCTTCAAGGACCGCGTGCTGCTGTCCGAGCAGGCCGACACCGTGTTCGAGGGCATGACCGTCGCCGCACGCCTGCTGGACGCGCGGCGCGGCTTCGTCTACCTGCGCGGCGAGTACCGTTTCCTGCTGGAGTCGCTGCTGGCGGTGCTGGCACGGCGCCGCGCCGCCGGACTGCTGGGCCGCGCGATCGCCGGTGTGCCCGGCTTCGACTTCGACATCGACATCCACCTCGGCGCCGGCGCCTACGTCTGCGGCGAGGAGAGCGCGCTGATCGAGTCGCTCGAGGGCAAGCGCGGCCAGCCTCGCATCCGGCCGCCCTACCCCGTCGAATCCGGCTACCTCGGCCAGCCCACGGTGGTGAACAACGTCGAGACCTTCTGTGCCGCGGCGCACATCGCCTTGCACGGCGGCACCTGGTGGGCCGGCCTGGGCGTGCCCGGCAGCACCGGCACCCAGCTGCATGCGGTCAGCGGCGATGTCACCTGCCCGGGCGTCTACGAATGGCCGATGGGCGTGCGCGTGGCACAGATCCTGGCCGAGGCCGGCGGGGTCGACGCGCAGGCGGTGCAGGTGGGCGGGCCCTCGGGCGTGTGCCTGGCGTGCGCGGCATTCGACCGCCGCATCGCTTTCGACGACGTGCCGAGTGCCGGCGCCTTCACGGTCTTCGGCCCGGGGCGCGATCTGTTCGAGGTGGCGCACGGCTACGCCGAGTTCTTCGCCCACGAGAGCTGCGGGTTCTGCACGCCGTGCCGGGTGGGCACCGAACTGGTGAGGCGACGCTTCGACAAGCTGGCGCAGGGCCTGGGCTCGCCCTTCGACGCGGCCGAGCTGCGCACCCTCGAAGGCCTGCTGCAGGGCACGTGCCACTGTGGCCTGGGCGCCACGGCGACGCACCCGTTGCGCGACACACTGGCGGGCTTTCCGCGGGCCTACGCGCAGCGCACCGCGATGCGGCCCTTTGCGCCCGGCTTCGACCTCGACGCCGAGCTCGCGCCGGCCCGCCGCGTCACCGGCCGACGCGACGCCGGCGCGCACCTGGAGCAGGTGGGATGACGACGCACGAGTCCGCATCCGAGGTGCCCGGCCGGCACGTTTGGACGCACTCAGCGCATCCTCTGGAGCCGTCGCCCCCCCACCCCGCTGCCGGGGACGACAAGACACCGTGGGGAGGCCCGTCGTATTCCGGCGAGGTCGAGCCGACCGCGGGCCCACACTTCGAACTCGACGGCCAGCGCGTGCCCTTCCGCCCCGGCCAGACGCTGATCGCCGCGGCGGCACGCGCTGGCATCGACATCCCGCACCTGTGCTGGCACCCCGCGCTCGGGCCCAGCGGCGCCTGCCGTGTGTGCACGGTGCGCGTGGACGGCCGCCTGGCGGCCGCGTGCACCACCCGCGCCGCGGCGGGACAGCGTGTGGACCACCGAGACCCCGCGCTCGACAGCACGAGGCGCGGGCTGGTGCAGATGCTGTTCGCCGAGGGTCGGCACTTCTGTCCGGGCTGCGAGCGCAGCGGCGACTGCCGGCTGCAGGATGCGGCCTACGCGCTCGACATGAGGGATCCGGGCTTCGAGGCCTTCGATGACGATCGCCCGGTCGATGCGAGCCATCCCGACGTCTGGCTGGACCTGAACCGCTGCATCCTGTGCAAGCTGTGCGTGCGCGCCAGCCGCGAGGTCGACGACAAGGGCGTGTTCGCCATCGGCGGCCACGGCATCAGCACGCACCTGGTCGTCGACGCCCCCAGCAGGCGACTGGGCGACACCGCGCTCAGCCTGGACGACATGGCGGCGCACATCTGTCCGGTGGGCGCGATCCTGCCCAAGCGGCGCGGCTTCGCCGTGCCCATCGGCGAGCGCCCGGCCGACCGGCGCGCAAGGGGTGACCCGCCATCGGGAAGTCAGGTCCCTGGCGGCTTGGCCTGCGGGTCGCCCGCCTACGAGGGCAGCAGAGATGGCGCAGGTTGATCCCGTGCAACCCCCGGTCCACGCACCGAGTGCCGACGGGCTGCCCTCCCGGGGCCCAGTCACGCGCCCCACGGTGGCCCAGGGCGGATCGCCCGCACGCAAGCCGCGTGTGGCCACCGTCTCGCTGGCGGGCTGCTTCGGTTGCCACATGTCCTTTCTGGACCTCGACGAGCGCCTGTTCGCTCTGTTTGCGCAGGTCGCCTTCGACCGCACGCCGCTGAACGACATCAAGACCCTCGGGCCCTGCGACATCGGGCTGGTCGAGGGCGGGCTGTGCAATGCCGAGAACGTGCACGTGCTGCGCGAGTTCCGGGCGCGCTGCCGCGTGCTCGTGGCCGTGGGGGCCTGCGCGATCAACGGCGGCCTGCCCGCGCTGCGCAACGGGCTGGACGTGGGCCGATTGCTGGTCGAGGTCTACCGCGACGGGCCCGGGCTGGCTGCGGGCAGCCAGGTGCCCGACGACCCGGAACTGCCCCTGCCACTGGCCCGGGTGCACCCGCTGCACGAGGTCGTGCACATCGACCACTTCCTGCCCGGCTGCCCACCTGACGCCGACAGCTTCGCGGCACTGCTGCAGGCGGTGCTGGCCGGGCAATCGCCCCGACTGCCCCCGCTGCAGTTCGACTGAGCGCATCTCAGGCCCATGACCGCGCCCCACGTTCGCGAAGAGTCCGTTCGGGCTGAGCCTGTCGAAGCCCTGCGGGGGCACTTCGACAGGCTCAGTGCGAACGGGTATGGGCGTGTCGCAACAGACGGCCTGCGGCGCGTGGCGATCGATCCGATCTCGCGCGTGGAAGGGCACGGCAAGGTCACGCTGCTGCTGGACGCCGCCGGCCGCGTGCAGCAGGCCCGGCTGCACATCGTCGAATTCCGGGGCTTCGAGCGCTTCATCGTCGGCCGTCCCTATTGGGAGGTGCCGGTGGTGGTGCAGCGCCTGTGCGGGATCTGCCCGGTGTCCCACCATCTGGCGGCGTGCAAGGCCCTCGACGTCGCACTCGGCGTCGCCGCGCAGGTGCCGCCATCGGCGCAGGCGCTGCGACGGCTGATGCACCACGGCCAGATCCTGCAGTCGCATGCGCTGCACTTCTTCCACCTGGCCAGCCCGGAACTGCTCCTCGGCCTGGACAGCGACCCGGCGCAGCACAGCCTGATGGCCGTGGCAAGCGCCTGCCCGGACATCGCGCGCCAGGGCGTGGCACTGCGCCGATACGGGCAGGAGGTGATCCGCCTGACGGCGGGCAAGCGCGTGCACGGCACCGGCTCGGTCCCCGGGGGTGTGAACCGTCAGCTCACGCCTGAAGAGCGCGCCTCGCTGCGCGCGGGCCTGCCCCGGGTGATCGCCTGGTGTGAGCAGGCCGTCGACCTCGTCGATGCCCTGCACGCGGGCGCGCCGGCGCTGTTCGAGGGCTTCGCGACGATGCGCTCGAACTGGCTCGCGCTCGTGGCCGACGGCAGCCGGCCGGCAGCGCCGCCGGGCGCGATGGATCTGTACGACGGCCGTCTGCGGTGGCGCGGGCCCGACGGCATGCCGCTGCAGATGGCGCCGCTTCGCGCATCGGCGCCGCAACAGGAGGACATCACGCCCGAACGCGTCGATGCGCCATCGGCGCTGCTGCCCGACGTCGACCCGCAGGCCTACGCCGCGCACATCGAGGAGGCGGTCGAGCCCTGGACGTACATGAAGTTCCCCTACCTGCGCGCCCTCGGGCGTGAAGACGGGTGGTATCGCGTCGGCCCGCTCGCACGGGTCCAGGTCTGTGACGCGATCCCCACGCCCCGCGCCGAGGCACGGCGGCAGGCTTTCGTCGCCAGGGGCATGGTGCATGGCTCGCTCGGCTACCACGCCGCGCGCATGATCGAGATGCTGCATGCCGCCGAGCGCATCGGCGAGTTGCTCGCCGACGACGCCGTGGTCTGCGGCGAGCGCGTGGCGGCGCTGCCGGGGGCCTGCGCGGGGCCGGACCGGCGTGCCGGTGTGGGTGTGATCGAGGCGCCGCGCGGCACGTTGATCCACCACTATGCGATCGGGCCTGACGACCTGATCAGCGACTGCAACCTGATCGTCAGCACCACGCACAACAACGAGGCGATGAACCAGGCCGTGCGGGCGGTCGCGCGCGACCACCTGGATGGCCACGAACTCACGCCGACGTTGCTCGGGCGCGTGGAGACCGCGATCCGCGCCTACGACCCCTGCCTGAGCTGCGCCACGCATGCGCTGGGGGCGATGCCGCTCGAAGTGAGCCTGGTCGATGCGCAGGGGTGCGTGGTCGCCCGGGTGCATCGAGATGCCGACGGCACGGTGCTGCGCACATGACCATGGACCGCCCGCCGATGCCGCCCCCGCGCGATCGGACCTTGACCGAAGATGCCGACTTGCGCGTGCGCACCGCTGCCGACCTGCCGGCGCCTGCCACCGACGAGGCGCGCGTGCCGGTCGCGCCGCTGCTGGTGCTGGCGGTGGGCAACCCGAGCCGCGGCGACGACGCCCTGGGCCCCCGGCTGCTCGATGCGCTGCACGCCGCGGGTGCGGACCTCGATGGACAGGTCGAGTTGCTGGGCGACTTCCAGTTGCAGATCGAGCACGTGCTGGACCTGCGCGGACGGCGTGCGGTGTTGTTCGTCGACGCCGCGCGCCCGGCGCGGCCAGACGCGCGCGAGGGGCTCGACGGCGGCGACGCGCTCGCCGGGGACGACCGGGGCGACGGCGCCGCATGCCCGGGCCCCGAGCCCTGCCCGTCAGGCCTGACGTTGCAGCGCCTCAGGCCTGCGACCACGCTGCCCGTGCTCAGCCACGCGCTCGAACCGGCGGCCGTGCTGCATGTGGCCGCGCGCCTGGGGGAGCCGATGCCGCCGGCCTGGCTGCTGGCCATCGAGGGCGAGCGCTTCGAACTCGGCGCGGACCTGAGTGCGGCCGCACGGACCCGGCTGCGGCAGGCGGTGGCACAGGCGGGGCAGTGGATCACCGGACAGCTGGAACGGCAGGCACGGCCCCATGCATGAACTCACCCTGGCAGCTCGGGTGCTCGACATCGTCGAGCAGGCCCTGGGCCACGACAGCGCAGCGCACGTGCACACGCTGCGCCTGTCGGTGCCCGCGCTGGCAGGCGTGGAGGTGGGTGCCCTGCGCTTTGCGCTCGACGCGCTGGCGCCGGGCACCGCGCTGGAAGGGGCACGCATCGACATCGACGAGCCGGCAAGCCGGGCGTGCTGCAACGCCTGCGCAGCCGAAGTGCCGCTGCGCGACCGGCTGGCACCCTGCCCGGCCTGCGGCAGCGGTCCGCTGCGCGTGACCGGCGGCACGGCGATGCAGGTGCAGGAACTCTGGGTGGCCGACGCCCCGGCCCCGCAACCCTCACCCTTCGAAGCCGATGCCCGCGACCGGTCGACAGCAGTGCTGGAGCCGTCGACCGCCGCCTGGGCGGGCCAACCCTCGATCGAAGGCGCCCGACCATGTGCGTGACCTGCGGCTGCGGCGGCCCCGCGCTGCACCTGACCCCGGCGACAGCGCTGCGCGCCCTGCGGCTCGAAGCCGACGTCCTGGGCGCCAATGCACGCCAGGCCGCGCACAACCGCGCGCACTTCGCCGCACATCGCGTCACGGTGCTCAACCTGATGTCCAGCCCTGGTGCGGGCAAGACCGCCTTGCTGGTGGCCACGCTGCAGGCGCTGCGCATGCGCGATCCGGCGCGCGCAATGGCCGTCATCGAGGGCGACCAGCAGACATCGCTCGACGCCGAGCGCATCCGCGCCACCGGCGTGCCGGCAGTGCAGGTCAACACCGGCAAGGGCTGCCATCTCGACGCGGCCATGGTCGACCACGCCTTCGGCCAGTTGCCGTTGCACGGCGCGGCCGGCCGGCCGCTGCTGTTCATCGAGAACGTCGGCAACCTCGTCTGCCCGGCGCTGTGGGACCTGGGCGAGGCGGCCAAGGTGGTGGTGCTGTCGGTCACCGAAGGCGAGGACAAGCCGCTGAAGTACCCGGACATGTTCGCTGCCGCGACGCTGATGCTGATCAACAAGGCCGATCTGCTGCCCCACGTCGACTTCGACGTCGAGCGCTGTCTCGCGCATGCACGCCGCGTCAACCCCGACATCGAGGCCCTGCTGGTGTCGGCCACACACGGCCAAGGCCTGCCGGCCTGGCTGGACTGGCTGGAGCGGCTGTCGCACTTGGGCGAGCCACCTCCGAAGTCGGACAGCCGCGGACACGATCACGATCACGATCACGATCTCGGACTCGGACTCAGGAACGGCCGCACGCACGCACACTCGCACGAACACGGACACACACATGGACCTGGACCTGGACCCGGACCCGGACCTGGGCCTGGGCCTGGGCCTGGGCCTGGGCCTGGGCCTGGATCTGGATCTGGATCTGGATCTGGATCTGGATCTGGATCTGGACATGGGCCGGGACTTGGGCAGGGGCACGCACGCGAGCGCGGGCCCGCCACCGCCCCCGCGCAGGCAGCCCGTCGCGATCCACCCCGCGCGCCTGACACCGGTACGGTTGACGCTGGCCGCGACCTGACTGCGACACCGCCCGCAAGCCCGGCGCAACGCCGTCCATGATGCAGACCGCAAGGCGAAGGGCCGTGACGCCGCCGGCAGGCCCGGTGGTGCTGGCCACCGGTGCGCTGCTGAAGAACCGCTGCGGTTTGCTGCGCGCTGGCGTCTGGTGGCCCTCCCAGGCGCATGGCAACCTCGACGACGCGCAGGCCTGTCGGGCGCTGGCGGCCACATGCGACGCGCTCATCGCCCAGGCTGCGCGGGCCGGCTTGCCGGTGCAGGCCGTGGCGCACGACCTGCACCCCGACTTCCCCAGCACGCGGCTGGCGCTGTCGCTGGCGCGCCGCCTCGGGGTGCCCGCGATCGGCGTGCAGCACCATCATGCGCACGCGGCGGCGGTCCTGGCCGAGCACGGACGCGCCGGCCCCGCCGTGGCGCTGGCCTTGGACGGCCACGGCCTGGGGCTGGACGGTTCGGCCTGGGGCGGCGAGATCCTGCGCGTCGAGGGTGCGGACGTCGAACGGCTGGGCCACCTCACGCCGCTGGCGCTGCCGGGCGGCGACCTCGCAGCGCGTCAACCGTGGCGGAGGGCGGCCGCCGCGCTGCCGGCCCTGGGCCGCGGCCAGGACATCGCCTCGCGCTTCGGGCCGGCGGTGGGCACCGAGCGCGCCGCCGGCCTGGCGGCCTGGCTGGGGCGCGCAGGCCACGCGCACACGACCAGTGCCGGGCGCTGGTTTGACGCGGCCGCTGCCGCGCTCGGTCTGACGCGTGGGCAGACCGACGAAGCCGAGGCGGCCTGCGCGCTGGAGGCCGCCGCGACCGCCAACCCTGGCGTGGCGCGGACGATGGCTCTGCCTTGCACCGACGGCGTGATCGATCTGCGGCCGCTGATCCAGGAGATGTTCGCGCTCGGCGATGCCGGCCACATCACCGAGGGCGCCGCGCTGTTCCACGCCGCACTCGGCGACGCGCTGGCCGACGCCGCCGGCGAGGCCGCGCGCCGGTGCGGGCTGCGCACGGTGCTGCTGGGCGGCGGCTGTGTGGTCAACAGACGGCTGAGGGCCCGGCTTTCCCGGCGCCTGGGCCACGCCGGCTTCGAGGTGCTGCGGGCACAGGCCTGGCCCCCGGGCGACGCCGGGCTGGCACTCGGCCAGGCCTGGGTGGCAGTGCACCGTCTCGGGCTGGCCCCCCGTCCTGGGCCGGGCCCAGCCACGGCGCGCAGCGATGCCCCCGACCGATGGCTGGCACCTCGGGATCTGCCGTCGCGCGATCAGCGGCTGCCCATGGGGAGCCCCGTCTGATGTGCCTGGCCCTGCCCGCGCGCATCGTCGCCCTGCACGAAGGGGGCGAAGGCACGGTCGACCTGGGCGGCGTGCGCAAGCGCATCTCGCTGGCGCTGGTGCCTGAGGCGGCCCTCGGCGACCATGTGATCGTGCACGTCGGGCACGCGCTGGCCGTGCTCGACCCGCTGGAAGCCCAGGAGACCCTCCGCCTGATGG
>JBMTXX010000150.1:0-9268 GCA_049453935.1 Rubrivivax sp. | reverse complement strand
CCGATCACATCGCCCTCGGTCGTCACCCCCAGCCCGTTGAGCAGGCGGTTGGAGTAGTTGAAGTAGGCGCAGACCTGATTGACCTCGAGGATCTCGCCGTCGTTGCAGCCCGTGGCGTGCAGGGCGTCGATATCGGCCTTCTCCATGCGCGCGACGTCGGTGGTGAGCTTGCCGGCGTAGCGCAGCAGGGCGAGTTCCTTGCCCTCGAAGACCCGCTCCGGCGCGTGTGCCTCGAAGGCGGCGAGGATGGCGTCGGAGCGCGCCTTGTCCTTGAGCAGGCGGCGCGCGTTGGCCCAGTGGTGCGTGAAGCTGTAGGCGCAGCGGTTGAGCGTGCTGACGTAGGACGCCACCATCTCCAGGAACCAGAAGGGCAGCGTGTTGTCGGGGTTGTGCAGCACGCTGCGGTACAGCGTCACGTGGCCCTGCATGGTGTGCGGGCGCAGGCTGTGGGCCTTCATCACGTTGTCGACGGTGCCGTGCGGCGTGGTCACGAGGCGGTAGGCCTCGGCGAGCGTGCCGGTGGCTTCTTCGAGCGGCACCATGCGGATCCAGGCGGTCATCGGAGCGTTCCTTGGTTGGCGGGAAAGGGGCGGTGAAACGGCACCAGCGCTGTCGTGCCGGCCTGGGCGGAGCCCGGTGAAGACGTCACTGTGGCGGGATGGGGTGTCGAGCCTGCAGCGCAGGCCCGGGACGACGACTCAATCGGGCAGCGGCCGGCGCGCCGCCGGGCGCGCGAACAGCCGGTAGACCATGGGCTCGAAGAACGACAGCGGCGCGCATTCGTAGTCAGGGTCGGACGCGGCCTGGTCGTACTTCTCGACGAAGGTGGCAGCCCACTCGAAGTGCGGATGGCCGCGCCAGCGCTCGCGCGCGTGCGGGTCGCATCCAGGCAGGTAAGGTGCGTGCACCTGCTGGAAGACCGGATGGCGCTGCAGCATCCAGTGGTTGCGCTCGCTGATGTAGGGCGCGAGCAGGCTGGCGGCGAAGTCGCCATGCGTGTCGGGGCAGACCACGAAGCCGATGTCGTGCAGCAGGCATACGACGACGTCCTCCTCGTCCAGCCCGTCACGCAGCGCCATGGTTGCCGACTGCAGGCTGTGGCGGTAGTTGTTGACCATGTAGCCGAAGCTTGCGTCATGCTCGCTGGCGGCCAGCATGCGCAGCACCTGCCGGGCCTGCTCCCGCTGGTAGTAGGGCCCACGCTGACGGTTGATCACCTCCCAGTCCTGGGGGGTGAAATCCTGCATCGCCGACTTCTCGACGAATTGCCAGTCGGGCTGCAGCAGCGGGCTGAAACGCGAGGGGTCGTGGTGTTCGGGATCTCGCTTCATGGGGATGCGACGGGAACCAGTGAACGGGAAAGCCAGGTGTCGGTGGCCTCTTGCCAGGGCGCCAACCCGGCGATGACGGCGCCATGAGCCTCCGATGCGCGGCGCCAGGCCTGCAGGGGCTCGGGCAGGTGCAAGGGCGCACCGAGCACATCGGCCAGACGCAGCCCCAGACGCAGCGAAACGGCATGGCCGCAATCGGCCACGCTGAACACCTCACCGGCCAGCCAGGGCGACGGCCGGGCCACCAAGGCCAGTCGATCGACCTGCGTCTGCAGCGCGGCCACCGCGTCGGCCACACGCTGCGGCGTGCGAGAGGCGTCGCGCACCAGCGGAAAGAGCGCCCGCACGCGCGGCTCGAGGTGCAGGTCGTGGAACCGCGCCAGGAAGCGTGCCTGCACCCGCTGCAGGGAAGAACCCGGCAGCAGCGAGGGCTCGGGGAAGGCATCCTCCAGATACTCGAGGATCGCCTCGGATTCGGCGATCAGCATGCCGCCGTCGACTTCCAGGGCCGGGATCGTCCCGGTCGGCACGCGCGCGCGCCATGCGTCGCTGCGGTAGCCCTCGGGAGGCTCGCGCTCCTCGAAGGGCAGGCCTTTGAAGTGCAGACCGATGCGCACCTTGGCGGTGTAGGTCGACACCGGCAGGCCCCACAGGATCATGCGGCGCTCCTGGAGAACGCAGCCTCTGGGGCCTTCAGGCCGACAGCGATCGAAGGACCGCGCCCACCCCCTAGAGCCGGGGCATGGACTGGGCCCGGCAGAACCTGGGGGCTGGCGTGCAGGCGGGATGCCACGTCAATCCTCCGCCAGGAACGCCTGGAAGTCCTCGCAGGCGCCGTCGATCGCCGCCGCCAGCAAGGCCTGCCCCTGCTCGGCCGTGGCCAGCGCCGAGTGCGAGCCCACACGCCCGTCCGGGTAGTGGTCACGATGCGTGCGCGCGTCCCAGTGGTTGTCGCCGCCATGGTTGCGCAGGTCCTCGGGACCCAGGGGTGCCGGCGCCTGCGTCGCCCCGGGGCGCTGCGAGCCGGGCCGCAGGTGCAGCGTGATCGCGATCTCGCTCGGCGTGGCGTGCAAGCCCTCCTGGGCGCCGTACCAGGCCTTGCGCAGGGCGTCGGCCCGCGGGTACTCCCACCAACTGCGCAGGCGGCAGCGCGGGGCGGCGCCAGGCATCGCACCCAGGCTCCAGCGCGCGTAGACATCCTGGAAAGCCGCCCGTGCGGCACCGACATTGGCGCCATGGCCGTTGACCACGTAGACACGCTCGAAGCCGTGGCGCGCCAGCGACAGCACGCAGTCCTCGACCACGGCCATGAAGGTGCTGGCACGCAGCGACAGCGTGCCCGGGAACCCGAGGTTGAACTGCGCCACCGCCAGCGAGATCGTCGGCGCAACCAGCACGCCCAGACGCTCGCCCAGGCCGCGGGCCACAGCCTCGGCCACCAGCGCGTCGGTGCCGATCAACCCGATGGGGCCATGCTGCTCGGTGGAGCCCATCGGCACCACCACCGCGCGCGACCGCTCCAGGTAGCGCGCGACCTCGGGCCAGGTCTGTTCCGTCAGCAGCATGAGATGCGGCGTCAGCCGTGGAGATCGGACAGGATCATCCGGACAATGATAATGAGCCGAACGCACCGGACGACATCGTGATGAACCCGAACCCTGCCGCCGAAACACCGATCATCCGCATGGAGGGCGTGAGCAAGTGGTTCGGCAGCTTCCAGGCCCTGGACAACGTCGACCTCGAGGTGGCGCCGGGCGAGAAGATCGTGATCTGCGGGCCTTCGGGATCGGGGAAGTCCACGCTGATCCGCTGCATCTCGCGCCTGGAGCGTCACGAAAAAGGGCGCATCGTCGTCGACGGCACCGAGCTCACCGACAACCGCGCCAGCCTCGCCCACCTGCACAGCGAGGTCGGCATGGTGTTCCAGCAGTTCAACCTCTTCCCGCACCTGTCGGTGCTGGACAACCTGATGCTCGCACCCATGCGCGTGCGCGGCCTGCCCCGCGAGGAGGCCCGCACGCTGGCGATGGACTATCTGGAGCGCGTGCAGATCGCCGAGCAGGCGCAGAAGTTTCCGTCGCAGTTGTCGGGCGGGCAGCAGCAGCGCGTGGCGATCGCGCGCTCGCTGTGCATGAAGCCGCGCATCATGCTCTTCGACGAGCCCACCTCGGCGCTCGACCCGGAGATGATCATGGAAGTGCTGCAGGTCATGGAAGGCCTGGCACGCGAGGGCATGACCATGCTGTGCGTGACGCACGAGATGGGCTTCGCGCGCCGCGCGGCGGACCGCGTCGTCTTCATGGACCGCGGGCGCATCGTCGAGCAGGCCGCGCCCGACGCCTTCTTCGCCGCCCCGCAGACCGAGCGCTGCCGCGACTTCCTCGGGCGGATCCTGCAGCACTGAGCGGCAGCGCGCCAGTGCATGCGGGGAACGCGCCCCACACTGGAGCGCTCCCCGCCTGACGTCAGCCCGACATCAGCCCGGCGTCCTGGCCATGCGTCGCTCGAGCCGGCGCACCCCCCAGGAGGTCAACAGGATCAGCAGCAGGTACTCCAGCACCAGCAACGAGTAGATCTCCAGCGGCCGGTACTCGGTGACGTTGAGCTCGTTGGCCCGGCGCGTGAGCTCCTGCAGGCCGATCACCGACACCAGCGAACTCATCTTCAGTACGTAGACGAACTGGTTGCCGAGCGCCGGCAGGATGGTGCGGATGGCCTGCGGGAAGACGACGAAGCGGAAGGTCTGCCAGCGCGACAGGCCCAGCGTCTCGGCGGCCTCGCGCTGCCCCTTGGCCACCGACTGCAACCCGGCGCGGAAGACCTCGGCCTCAAAGGCCGCGTCCGACAGCGCCAGCGACAGCACGCCCGCCAGGAAGGCATCGAACTGCAGACCACTGACCACCGGCAGGCCGTAGTAGACCCACAGCAACAGCACCAGCAGCGGCACGGCGCGAAAGCACTCGACGTAGCCGCGACTGCCCCAGCGCAGCAAGCGCACCGGCGACATCGCCGCCACCGCCAGCAGCACGCCCAGCAGAACCGACAGGGCAATCGCGCTGATCGACAGCTGCAACGTCAAGCCCAGGCCTGCCAGCATGAAGGCCAGATTGGACTGGCCCTTGGGCAGGGTCGGGTCGAAGATGTACCAACCCCAGTTGTAGTTGGAGGAACTGGCGCAGCCCGTCAGCACCAGTGCTGCAAGCGCGATCAAAAGCAAAAGCCCCGCTCGGGGGGCGGGGCGTGCGGAACTCATGCGCAGGAAAAGGTCAGTGGGCAGGTCACTGCTTGCCCAGCCACTTGACCTCGAGCTGGTCGAAGAAGCCCTCGGAGCGCTTGAGCTCGACCCAGTTGTTCACGTAGTTGATCCAGACGTGGTCGTTCTGCGGCAGCGGGTAGGCGAAGGGACGCTTGTTGCGCAGTTCGGCACCCGCGACCATCGTCAGGTTCGGGTAGGTCTGCACCAGAGTACCGGCCTCGATGTTGCTGGTGATCGTCGCGGTCGCGCGATTGGCCAGCACCTCCTGGAAGCCGGTGGCGGGCTTCTCGATGGACTTGATCGTCGCCTGCGGGAAGTGCGCGCGCGCCTGCTCCTCGAAGACGGTGCCCATCAGCACGGCCACGGTGACGCCACGCTTGTTCAGATCGGCCCAGCTCTTGACGTTGGCGGCGTTGGACTTCAGCACCAGCGGCACGGTGCCCGCCTCGAGATAGGGCACCGAGAAGCCCACCGTCTTGGCACGCGCCATGCTCAATGAGGAACCAGAGAAGATGTCGTAACGATCGGCCGTGATGCCGGCCACCAGCGTGGCCCACTCGGCAGGCACCCACTCGACCTTCACACCCAGATCCTTGGCGAGCTGCTGCATCGCGTCGATGTCGAAGCCCTTGTAGCTGTTGGTGGCGGGGTCGCGCACCGACATCGGGTTGAAGTCGCCCGTGGTGCCCACGCGCAGCGTGCCACGCTCGAGGATCTGCTGCAGCTTGGACTTGGTCTGCGCCATCGCGCTGCCGGCAACGCTCAGACCGGCCACGGTCAGCGCGACGGCCAGGGTACGGAGAAACTTCATGGGCACTCCTGGAAAGGTCAGGGGGTGTGGAAGACAGCCGAAACACGAGCGCGGCACTGACAAGCCCGTGCCCGTTCCTCGGAAACGCATCAAGATATTAGCAGTGGCCGTGGTGCGATCAGCACCAGAGGGCTTCGGGGATTGCCCGGATTCGGCCGGTGCATCCCGTGTCGGACCTGGACCAGCCGGCCTCCGGCGAACCGGGACCCTGCGCCAGACACCGACCCGGGCGCTTCCTCACACGGCCCCTGCAGGAAGCTGCAGTGGCTCGACATCGGGCAACAACGCCACCCGCGCCGCCACCAGATCGGCCACCTGACGCACGGCCGCCGGCGCCTGTCGCCGCCCCGCGATCGCCAGGTGGAAGGTCTGGCGGATGTGTGGACGGACGATGGGTGCAGCCATCAGCACCCCGGCACGGATCTCCGCCTCGACCGAGGGCCGGGAAGCGACCGTGAACCATGTTCCGGCCTCTACCAGGCGCTTGGTGAGATGAAATGAATTGATCTCCTGCGCCACGTTGAGATGCAGGCTACGACGCCGCGCCTGTTCCTCCAGCAGCAGACGGCCGCCGTTGGGCATGGAGGCCATCACCAGCGGCAGGCGCGAAAGCTGGGTGAAGGGCACCTCGCCAGCGGCGAGTTCCGCAGCGCCCGCGCGGCCGACGACCTCCAGCGCCACCGAAAACAGCATGCGCGACTCGGCGTACGCGGCCGGCGGCGTCCGGGAGAGCACTGCCAGGTCGCACCGCCCCTCGACCAGCCATTGCTCGATCTGCTGCGTGGTGCCTTCGGAGATGAGCAGTCGAACCTGCGGCAGGCGCTCGCCTGCCTGCGCGAGCAGATCACGGACCAGCGGCCAACTCGCCGACGGCTGTATGCCCATCCGAACCCACCCGGTCGGCGGAGCCCCATGCTCGGCCAGCAAGTCGGGCAGCGTACGGATCTCCCCCACCAGGGCTTCGGCACGGTCTAGCAGCGCGCGACCGGCACCGGTCAGCGTGACGCCACGCCCCGTGCGGTCGAACAGCCGAGTCGCCAGCTCGGCCTCGAGTGCAGCGATGCCCTTGCTCACCGAAGACTGCGTCGACCCGGCCAAGGTCGCCGCACGCGAGAAGCTGCCTGTGGCGGCGACGTTCAGAAAGAGTTCCAGGTTGCGAAATTCCAAGTGGCGCCCCGTGATTCATTCGCCAGGAGAATATCTGATATCTCAAAATTCTGTCTTCCACATCGACTGGAGCGGTTGAGAGAATCTTCGGCAGTGTCGAGTCAAAGTGCTGGGACGAGGCCAGCCGAGCACTTCCCGATGCATGGCGGCCGTCTGAACCCTGTGGGACAGCGCCGTCAGCACCACAAACCAAGGCCGACGAGGAGACACATGATGCGCCCCGATTCCATCCGCCGGCTGTGCGTGCTCGCGCTGCTGCCCCTATCGCTCGCCGTCAGCTCGGCACAGGCCGATGAATGGCCGTCACGACCGATCCGCCTCATCGTTCCGCACGCACCCGGCGGCGTCACCGACGTCGTCGCCCGCCTCGTGGCGCAACCCCTGGGCGAGGCGCTGAAGCAGCAGGTCGTCGTCGACAACAAGCCAGGCGCCACCGGCCTGCTGGGCACCGAGATCGCAGCCAAGGCGGCGCCGGATGGCTACACGATGGTGATGTACGTCGACGTCAACACGATGTACCCGGGGCTGTTCAAGAAGATGCAGCACGACCCGGTGGCGAGCTTCGCCCCGGTGACCCTCCTGGGGCGGGGCTCGCACGCGCTGGTGGCGCACCCGTCGGTGCCGGGCCGCACATTGGGCGAGATCGTCGAGCACGCCAGAAAAGACCCGAAGGCCTACGCTGCCGCCCTGCCCGGCCGCGGTGGCCCGCAGTGGCTGGCCTTCCACCAGATCAAGGAAGCGGCGCGCATCGACGTCGCCATGGTGCCCTACAAGGGCGGCGGGCCTGCCGTGGTCGACGTCGTGGGCGGACAGGTGCCGCTGGGCCTGCTCGGCATGGCGCCGGTGCTGCCGCACATCAAGGCCGGCAAGCTCAAGCCGGTGGCCGTCACCGGGCGCACCCGCTCGCCCGCCCTGCCGGACGTCCCGACGGTGATCGAGTCGGGCTTCCCGGGCATCGAGGCCTCGCAATGGCAGTCCATCGTCGTGCCGGCGGGCACCCCGAAGCCGGTGATCGATCGGCTGCACCGCGAACTGGTCCGCATCATGGCGCAACCGACGGTGGTCGAACGTCTGGCGACCTTCGGCCTGGACAACTCCACCAGCGAAACACCGGACGCACTGGGCCGGATGATCCGCGACGAGGTGGCGCGCTGGCCCGCGATCTTCAAGGCCGCAGGCATCGAGGCGGAGTGACGAGGCTGCGATGAAGAAACCCGTCAACGTCCTGTTCATCACCTCGGACCAGCAGCGCGGCGACTGCTACGGCTTCGAGGGCCGCAAGGTCCGCACGCCGCACCTGGACGAGATGGCCCGCCGCGGCACGCGGTTCTCGGCCTGCATCACGCCGAATCTGGTGTGTCAACCTTCGCGCTCTTCGATCCTGACCGGCCTGCTGCCGCTGACGCACGGCGTCTCGGACAACGGCATCGATCTGCCCGAAGCCACCGCGGCCCAGGGGTATGCCGCCACGCTGTCGGCGCGCGGCGTGCACACGGCCTTGATCGGCAAGGCGCACTTCAACACCTCGCACACCTACGCGCCGACCGGCACGCCGGAGTGCCGGGACAGCAGCGCGCGCTACGGCCCGGAGTGGTCGGGGCCCTACATGGGTTTCGACCATGTGGAACTGATGCTCGAGGGCCACAACCACTTCCCGCCAATGGAGCCGCCGCGCGGGCACCACTACGAACGCTGGTACCACGCCGACGGTCAGGGCGAGGAGCGGACGCGGCTGTACCGCCAGGCACTGCCTCCGCTGACCGACGCACACGAGACCTGGAACTCCGCGTTGCCGGTGGCCTGGCACAACTCCACCTGGATCGGCGACCGCACGATCGAGTACCTGCGCACGCACAAGGATCAGCCGTTCTGCCTGTGGGCCTCGTTCCCCGACCCGCACCACCCTTTCGACGCGCCCGAGCCCTGGTGCCGGATGCACCACCCCGACGAGGTCGACCTGCCGGAGCACCGCACGCTCGATCTGGAGCGCCGCCCCTGGTGGCACCGCGCCTGCCTCGAAGGCCGTCCACAGATGGACAACGCCAGCCTGCGCGCCTTCCGGGAAAAATCCTCGCGCACCCCGCGGCAGAGTGACGAGCAGCTGCGCCGGCTGATCGCCAACTACTACGGAATGATCTCGCTGATCGACCATCAGGTGGGCCGCATCCGCATCGCGCTGCGCGACCTGGGGCTGCAGGACGACACGGTCATCGTCTACTCCACCGACCACGGTGACTGGCTCGGTGACCACGGCCTGCTGCTGAAGGGGCCGATGCCCTACGAGGGTCTGCTGCGCGTGGGGCTGCTGTTCGAGGGCCCGGGCGTGCCCGCGGGCCGGGTGGTGAACGATCCGGTGTCCACACTCGACCTCGCGCAGACCTTCTGCGACTACGCCGGGACGGCCCTGCCACCTGCCGCGCACAGCCGCAGCCTGCGCCCCTTGGTCGAGCGCGATGACGCCAGCCGCGACTTCGCGCTGTCCGAATGGGACCTGCGCCCATCCCGCACCGGGGTGTCATTGCAGCTGCGCACCGTGCGCACACAGCGCCACAAGCTGACGCTGGACCTGATCAGCGGCGCCGGCGAGATGTACGACCTGCAGGAAGACCCGTCGGAGATGGACAACCTCTTCGGCGACCCGGCACGCGCCGCCGTGCAGCGCGAGTTGACCGACATGATCCGCAGCCGGCCGCAGGATGCGTG
>JBMTXX010000149.1:0-9280 GCA_049453935.1 Rubrivivax sp. | reverse complement strand
GCGGCGGCGTGGCTCTTGTTGAAGCCGTAGCCCGCGAACTTCTCCATCAGGTCGAAGACCTCATCGGCCTTCTCGGCCGCGATGCCCTGCGCCGCCGCGCCCTCGCGGAAGATGGTGCGCTGCTTGGCCATCTCCTCGGGCTTCTTCTTGCCCATGGCGCGGCGCAGCAGGTCGGCCCCGCCGAGCGAGTAGCCGCCCAGCACCTGCGCGGCCTGCATCACCTGCTCCTGGTAGACGAAGATGCCGTAGGTCTCGGCCAGCACCGGCTCGAGCAGCGGGTGCGGGTAGACGATCTCCTCGCGGCCGTGCTTGCGCGCGCAGAAGCTCGGGATGTTCTCCATCGGCCCGGGCCGGAACATCGCGTTCAGCGCGATCAGGTCCTCCAGCCGGGTGGGCCGCGCCTCGCGCAGCATGCGCTGCATGCCGCCGGATTCGAACTGGAACACCGCCTCGGTGCGCCCTTCCGAGAACAGGCGGTAGACCTTGGGGTCGTCCAGCGGCACGGTCTCGAAGGTGAAATCCTGCCGCCCGGGCCGGCGCGCGCGGATGAAGTCCTTGGCCAGCTCCAGGATGGTCAGCGTGGCCAGGCCCAGGAAGTCGAACTTCACCAGGCCGATGGCCTCGACGTCGTCCTTGTCGTACTGGCTGACGGCAGAGTCGCTGCCGGGCTGCTGGTACAGCGGGCAGAAGTCGGTGATGCGGCCCGGGGCGATCAGCACGCCGCCGGCGTGCATGCCGACGTTGCGCACGATGCCCTCGACGCGGGTGGCCAGCGCCAGCAGCTCGGCCACCTCCTCCTCGGCGGCCTCGCGCTGCTCGAGCTCGGGCGCCTCCTTGCGGGCGTAGATCACGCCGCCGTCGGGCTCGGCCGGCACCTTGGCCAGCGTCACCGTCTTGCCCGGGGGCGCCGGGATCAGCTTGGCGATCGAGTCGACATGACCGTAGCCCATGCCCAGCACGCGGCCGACGTCGCGCAGCGCGGCCTTGGCCGCCATCGTGCCGAAGGTGGCGATCTGGCTCACCGCGTCGCGCCCGTACTTCTGCTTGACGTAGTCGATCACGCGGTCGCGGTTGCCCTGGCAGAAGTCGATGTCGAAGTCGGGCATCGACACGCGCTCGGGGTTCAGGAAGCGCTCGAACAGCAGCTTGTAGCGCAGCGGGTCCAGGTCGGTGATGCCCAGCGCATAGGCCACCAGCGAGCCGGCGCCCGAGCCGCGGCCCGGCCCCACCGGGCAGCCGTTGCGGCGCGCCCAGCCGATGAAGTCGCCGACGATCAGGAAGTAGCCCGGGAAGCCCATCTTGACGATGACCCCGATCTCGAACTCCAGGCGCTGCAGGTACTCGGGGCGGCGCGCCGCGCGCTCGGCCTCTGCGGGGTAGAGCTGCGCCAGGCGTTGCTCCAGCCCCTGCAGCGACAGCTCGCGGAAGTACTCGTCGATCGGCGTCGGGCTGCCGTCGGCGCGCGCCGGCGTCGGGAAGTCGGGCAGACAGGGCTTGCCCAGCGTCAGACGCAGGTTGCAGCGCCGCGCGATGTGCAGCGTGTTTTCGATCGCCGACGGAAGGTCGGCGAACAGCGCCTGCATGTCGGCCGCAGGTCGCAGCCACTGCCCCCGGGTGAAACGCTTGACGCGCTTCGGGTTGGCCAGGGTCTCGCCCTCGGCAATGCACACCCGCGCCTCATGGGCGTCGAAGTCATCGGGTTCGAGAAACTGCACCGGATGCGTGGCGACCACTGGCAGACCCAACGCCTGCGCCAACGCGACGCTGCCCTGAACGACCACCTCCTGCCCCGGCAACCCGGCGCGCTGCAACTCCAGATAGAAGCGCCCCGGGAAACCCTCCGCCAGCCGCTGCGCAGCCGCGCGCGCGCGAGGCTCGTCTCCGGCCAGCAGCGCCTGCCCGACCGCGCCGTGCTCAGCCCCGCTGAGCACGATCAAGCCATCGCCATGCGCTTGCAGCCACTCCCAGCGCACCCAGGCCTGGGCTCGCTGCACGTTCTCGGTCCAGGCACGCCCGAGCAACTGGCAAAGGTTCAGATAGCCGGCATGGTCCTGCGCCAGCACCAGCAGGCGCGAGGCTTGACGCTCTCCCGCCTCGGCCTGCATCCACAGGTCGGCACCGATCAGCGGCTTGACGCCCTGCTCGCGGCAGGCCTTGTAGAACTTCACCGCGCCGAAGACATTGGCCAGATCCGTGATGGCCAGCGCCGGCTGCGTATCGGCTCGGGCCGCGGCCACGGCGTCGTCGATGCGCAAGGTGCCGTCGACGACGGAGAATTCGCTGTGGGTGCGCAGATGGACAAAACTCATCGACCGATTGTAGAAAGCGGGTGGCACACCAGGCCGTTGTGGCCGAGCGCCAGGGGAGGATGCGGGTGAGCGACTGGATCGGGCGGGTCATCGGGGTCCTGCTGATGCTCAGCGCGGTCGGTTTCGCGCTGTCGCGCGCGCCCGACCGTCCGGTGCAAACCTTGGTCGCGCGCTGGGCGTTGCCCCCGAGCGAGTTCGCCGATCTCGGCGGCATGATCGTCCACTACCGCGACGAAGGCCCCCGGTCCGATCGTGCGCCGCTGGTGCTGTTGCACGGCACCGGCTCGAGCCTGCACACCTGGCAGGGCTGGGTGCGGGCGCTGCAGGCCCAGCGACGGGTCATCACCGTCGACCTGCCCGGCTTCGGGCTGACGGGCCCGCACGAGGGCGTCTGGGAAGGACGCCCCTACGACGCCGAGACCGATGCAGACTTCGTGCTGGCGCTGCTGGACGAATTGAAGGTCCAGCGATTTTCCGTCGGCGGCAATTCGCTGGGCGGTGAGGTCGCCTGGCGACTGGCAGCGCGGGTGCCGCAGCGTGTGGAGCGCTTGATCCTGGTCAGCGCCGCCGGGCCCGCGTTCAAGCCGCTGCAAGTCCCCCCGGGATTTCTGCTGGCGCGAACACCGGTGCTCAACCGCATCGGCGACGTCCTGCTGCCGCGCGCACTGGTGGCCGCGAGCCTGGCCAGCGTGTACGGCGACCCTTCGCTCGTGCGCGAGGAGCAGGTGGACCGGCACTTCGAACTGACGCTTCGAGAAGGCAACCGACGGGCGCTGGCCGAGCGTCTGGCCGCCTGGGCTCCCGGGCGCGATGCCGAGCGCATCGCGACGCTGCGGCTGCCCACGCTGATCCTCTGGGGCGGGCGCGATCGGTTGATCCCGCCCTCGGTCGGTCGGACGTTCGAAGCGCAGATCCCGGGCAGCCGCCTGTTGTTCTTCGACGACCTCGGCCATGTGCCCCAGGAAGAGGACCCTGCGCGAACGGCCGCCGTCGCGCGCGAATTCCTCTCCGCACCCTGACGGATGCGGCAAACGGTCTGCGGTGTGCGTTGCGCCCGGACGTGCGCCGACGCCCCCGCGGGCCAGGCGGCATCGTACGATCTGGGACACTTCAGGCCGTTCAGATCGACGAGGCTGGCCACGCGCCGGACCCCGCCGGCAACAGGTCATCGGAGGGAGCAGACTTGAGCGAGCCCACACCCCCACGCGAGGAACAGCTGCGTCAATTGCAGGCCCTGCGCACTGCAGGCGCGCTGACGGCCGAGGAGTACGAGAGCGCGCGCCAGCGCCTCCAGGGCGGCAGCGACGCGGCCCGCCAGAAGGCGACGCCGTCCGAGCCTCGGCCCGGGCGGTCGCTGTGGGCCTGGACCGCGGCCTTCACCGTCGTCGTGGCGGCACTCGGATACGGCTGGACGGGGCAGGCGGTCTCCGCCTGGCGCGGTGACGCCACGCCGATGGCGCAGGGGCCCGGCGGCGCCACCCCCTCGGCCGAGCAGATCGAGGCGATGGTCCAGCAGTTGGCCGACCGGCTGAAAACCCAGCCCGACGACGCCGAGGGCTGGACCATGCTGGCCCGCGCCTACCTCGTGATGGAGCGTCTGGACGATGCGGCGCAAGCCTCGGCGCGCGCGCTTCAGCTGCGACCTGACGACCCGCAGACACTGGCCGACCACGCCGACGTGCTCGCCATGAAGAACGGCCGCACGCTGCAGGGCGAGCCGATGCAACTGATCGAGCGCGCGTTGAAGCTCGACCCCGACCACGTCAAATCACTGGCCCTGGCCGGCGCAGCGGCCTTCGACAGCGGTGATTACGCCCTGGCCGCGCGCCGTTGGGAGCGCGCGGCCGTGCTGGCCCCGCCAGGCAGC
Organism: Rubrivivax sp.; assembly: GCA_049453935.1. Classification (GTDB taxonomy): domain Bacteria; phylum Pseudomonadota; class Gammaproteobacteria; order Burkholderiales; family Burkholderiaceae_C; genus Rubrivivax. The sequence goes on along the minus strand of JBMTXX010000149.1, from coordinate 5,104 downwards.
CCGATGGCGCAGCAGGCGCAGGAAGGCGCGGAAGAGGCGCGCCGGCGCGCGCTGGCCAGCACGGGCACGGCGACGCCTGCCGGATCGTTGCCAGGCGCGCCTGCGGCCGGCACCTCCACCGCAAAGGCGGCGCTGCCCGGGGCCACGTCAAGCACTGCACGCGTGGGCGGCCGTGTCGAGCTGGCCGGGGCCCTGGCCGCACAGGTGGGGCCCCAGGACACAGTCTTCGTGTTCGCGCGCCATGCCGACCCGCAGGCCGGGCGCATGCCGCTGGCCATCCTGCGCGCGCAGGCGCGCGACCTGCCGATGGACTTCGCACTCGACGACAGCATGGCCATGGGCCCGGGCATGGGTCTGTCGAGTGCGTCACGCGTCGTCGTGGTGGCACGCATCAGCCGCAGCGGCCAGGCGATCCCGCAGCCCGGCGACCTCGAAGGCGAGTCGGCACCGGTGGACGTCGGCGCTCGGGGCCTGCGTGTCGAGATCTCCCGCACCGTACCCTGAAGGCCAGGAGGCTGCGGGCCGCATCACGAAGGCATGAAGCCGCGATCGTCGACACGATGCGCATGAGCCCGTGGCCCGCCCCGGAAGCCCCCTCCATCAAGATCCACACCAGGAGACCCGGATGACCCCTGCTGCCCACCCGACCGATGACGCACTGGCCTGGGCGCAGCGCCTGGTGCGGCTGAACACGGTCAGCGAGCGCTCCAACCTCGCGCTGATCGAATGCATTGCCGACCACCTGCGGGATCTGGGCGTCGAGCCGCGACTGACCTGGGATGACGAGCGGCGCAAGGCCAACCTGTTCGCCACCCTCGGGGTAGGCAAACCGGCCGGCGTGGTGCTGTCCGGACACACCGACACCGTGCCCTGGGACGGCCAGGCCTGGACGACCGACCCTCTGGGCGGACTGGTGCGCGACGGCCGGCTCTACGGCCGTGGCAGTGCGGACATGAAGGGCTGGATCGGCATCGTCGTCGCCTGCACGCGCGCGCTGCTCGAGGCCGACGCACCGCATGCGGTCCACTACGCCTTCAGCTACGACGAGGAGGTCGGCGGGTTCGGTGCGCGGCGCATGATCGACGACCTCGCCGCGGCCGGGCTCGCGCCGGCGCAGTGCATCGTGGGCGAGCCCACCGAGATGATCCCTGCGATCGCGCACAAGGGCGTGCACCGCTGGCGTTGCTGCATCCGCGGCAAGGCGGCACATTCCTCTCTGACCCCGTCAGCGGTCAACGCGGTGGAGGCTGGCGCGCGGTTGGTGTCGCACATCGCCGACATTGCTGACCGCTGGCGCGATCGCGGGCCTTTCCAGCCCGGCTTCGACGTGCCGTACTCCACGGCAGCCACCTGCGTGATGCACGGCGGCATTGCCGACAACGTCGTGCCCGAGGAATGTCGGGTCCACTACGAATTCCGCAACCTGCCCGGCACCGACGACGCCGCGATGCAGCAGGAGGTGCTGGCCCGGGCTGCGCAACTCGAGCCGGCGATGAAGGCGGTGGATGCGGACAGCGGCTTCCGCTTCGAGGCCTTCGCCTCGATGCCGGCTTTCCAGACCGATGCAGACGACCCGGTGGTGCGTCTGGCGCAGCGTCTGGCCGGAACGGACCGCACCGCGCTCGTGGCCTTCGGCACCGAGGCCGGGCTGTTCCAGCGCGCCGGCATGGCCACCGTGATCTGCGGCCCAGGCTCGATCGCGCAAGCCCATCAAGCGGACGAATACGTCAGCCTGGCGCAGCTCGCCGCCTGCGAAACCTTCGTCAGGGGCCTGGTCGCACGCTGAGCTTCGCCGCAGGCGGCGCTGGCAGCGCTGTCAGCCCCGGGCGGGACCCGCCTGCGCCTACCACTTGCGCAACTTGGTGCGCAGCCTCGTGATCGCCTGGCTGTGCAGTTGGCACACGCGTGATTCGGTCACGCCGAGCACGGCGGCGATCTCCTTGAGATTCATGTCGTGCTCGTAGTACATGCTCATCACGTACTGCTCTCGTTCCGGCAGGTTCTCGATGGCCGCCACCAGCGCCTCGCGCATGCGACGGTCGGCCAGCAGACCGGCAGGATTGGCGTCGTTGTCGACCATGTGGCGGTCGAGGAAGTCCTCCTCGCCAGCCTCGGCCACCATGTCCTCTAGGTAGACGAGCTGTGTGCCGCGGACCTTGTTGAGCAGGTCCTGGTAGTCCGGCAGCTTCATGCCGAGTTCGGCAGCGATCTCGGCCTCGTGCGGCGCGCGGCCGAGCCGGTGCTCGAGGCGGTGGACTGCCGCCTCGATGTCGCGCTGGTGTCGCCGGTCCGAGCGGCTCATCCAGTCGCTGCCGCGCAACTCGTCGAGCATCGCACCGCGGATGCGCTGTGTCGCAAACGTCTCGAACTGCACGCCCTGGGCGGCGTCGAAACGCGACAGGGCGTCGTTCAATCCGATCATGCCGACCTGGATGAGGTCGTCGATCTCGACGTTGGCCGGCAACTTGGCGATCATCTGGTGCGCAAGCCTGCGCACCAACGGGCTGTACTGCTTCAGCATCGCGCTCGAGTCGAGCCGGCCCTTGGGTGTGTACATGGCAGCTCCTCCGGGCATGCTCACATGCGCTGCGTGGCGGCGGTGGCGGCGTGCGGAGCGCCACCCGAGCGGGACCAGGCCGCCGGCGGCGCTGCGTCATCCACCTCGAGTTGCGCCACGACCAGGCGCAGCAGGTCGGCGTTTGGAGGCTCGGTGGCCGGGCTGGCCGGATCGATGCCCGTCCAGTCGTGGAGCACCGCACCGATGAAGCGGTCCGCGCAGCCCGACAGGCTGTCGGCGATGCGCGGCGAGCGGGTCGAGCCCGACGTCGCCAGCAGCAACAGGTCGAAACTCATCCAGCCCGTGCGGCGTGACAACAACTTCAGCGCCGCGTAGGCATGCTTGACGCTCTCGGGGTGGTCTGCGGCGATCACCATCGGGCGAGCCGCGCGGCGCGTGAACAGACGGGCGAGCTCGAGGGCCGGGGCATGCAGCAGCACGACGTCGGTCGACGGCGCGGCCCGCACCAGTTCGTCAAGCAGACGGGCGGCCGACCCGTAAGTGTCCACATAGCGGCGCGCAAGCCCGCGCGCGGCCAGATAACTCACGCGGGGCGTCAGCACCTCGATGCACGGCGCCAACTCCAGGGCCGAGGCCTCCGGCGGCGGTGGGGAGTTCTCGGCACTGTCGACCAGCAGCGTGCGCAACCCCAGCAAGGACAGCGCGGCGGTCAGCCGCTCCACCGCGACCCCGGACGTTCTGGCATAGGGGTTGGACACCAGCGCCAGGAATCGGCGGCGGCTCGACGGGAACAGCTGCCGCAGGCCGGCCGCCTGATCGGCCTGGACCCGCTCGATGAAGGTATCGACCTCGTTCATGAAGGCTCCAGGTTCACAGGGTTCCTGCCGACACACCCGCACCGCCGCGGGGCGACGCGCCGGCGAAGACCAGGTTGATGTCGGAAGGATCCAGGCGCCATGCCGTGCTGCCGGCGGCGCGCAATGCGCGCTGCACCAGCGTCGCCGACGACAACCGGTGCCAGTCCTCGGGCACGCGCTGACCGTTGGCGACGGCGAGCACCTTCTGCCGATGGCGGATCAGCGCGTCCAGCGCTGGCCCCAGCTTGACGGCCTCGTCGACCTTGGTGAGCACCACCCCCCGGCACTGCGAGGCACGGTAGGCCACCAGCACATCCTCGATGGTTTCGCCCTGCGCCGCGGCGTTGACCACGAGCAGCCGCTGGACCGAAGGATGCGACAGCATCTCCAGCATCTCGGGCGTTCGCGTGTCACGCTGCGCCATGCCGCCGGTGTCGATCAGCACCAGCTTCTTGCTCGAGAGCAACTCGAGCAGGTCTTCCAGCGAGGCACGGTCGTGTGCCGAGTGCACCGGCACCCCGAGGATGCGGCCATAGGCGCGCAACTGCTCCTGGGCGCCCATGCGGTAGGCGTCCAGCGTCACCAGCCCGAGGTTGTTGGCGCCGTGGCGGGCTGCGAAGGCCGCCGCCAGCTTGGCGGTGCTGGTGGTCTTGCCCACACCGGTGGCGCCGATGAAGGCGTACACGCCGCCGATGTCCTCCAGCGGTGCCTCGCGGTCGCCGGTGGCGAGGTTGCGCTCGAGCACGCCCGACGCCCATGCGGCCTCATCCCCTTCGGCCGGAAGGCTGGCCAACAGCTTGCGCACGAGCGCCGGCGAGAAGCCGCACTCGAGCAGCCGCTGCGACAACTGCGCCTGGCGCGGGTCGCGTTGCAGCTTTTCCATGAAGGCCAGGGCACCGAAGCGGTCTTCGATCAGGCCCTTGACCGAGCGCAGCTCGTCGAGCATCTGGGCACGCTCGCTGCCGGACATCGCGTCGGGACGCAGGGCCTTCGGGCGACCGCGTTCCAACGCGGCGGCGGCCTGTGCATCCGCCACGACGGCCTGCATCATCGCGGCCCGGCCGCCGGAAACCGATGGGTCGTCCATGTTCATTGCTGTCATCCCTCCCAACGCCTGCGTCAGCACCGGCGCCTGTTGCGCGGGCATGCTGCTCGCCTGCGGCCGCGCGAAAGGCAGCACCATCGCTTCGTTGTCGGATGCGGCACCACCGCCCGGGGCGGCAGCGCCCTCCATCTCGGCCTTGCGACGGCGCAGCATGCGCTCGCGCACATAGTCCTGGAACGACAGCGTGCTCATCGACAGGCGCTCGACGTCCTCCGTCACACTGGCGTCGAAAACCGGCTCGCGACGCTCGCCAGCCACGCCTGGGGTGTAGGCCGGCGCGGCCGTCGCGGCCCTTTCGGCCAGGGACGCACGCGCCGGGCTGCGTGGTGCCGCCGGTTCGCGCGGCACGGACGGGCGGGCGTCCACGCGCGCCGAAGCGGCGTCGGCGTCGGCCGCGGCGCCCAGGCGCTCCAGCTGGCCCACCGATTCCGGGGCCATGGCCAGCACCTCGATGCCCTCGGGACAAGGGCGCGTGGACAGCACCACGGCGTCGCTGCCGAAGGCCATCTTGACGAGCTTCAGGGCCTCGCGCGAGGTGCGTGCGGTGAAGCGTTTGACGTTCATGCCGGGGCTCCGATGATCGAGGCGATGCGGATCGAATGGGTCTCAGGGATCTCGCTGTGC
>JBMTXX010000148.1:0-9384 GCA_049453935.1 Rubrivivax sp. | reverse complement strand
CCGAGACCTACGACGGCTACCTCAATACCAAGTTCGTCACGCAGATGAACTGAGCGCTTCGGGACCGCCCCGGGCGCCCTCGAACACCGCGCACGCGGCCGAGGGCGGTGACACCGGGGCGCAGACCGAGCCGGTCCCGCCCGCAATTTCTGCCTATGCCGACCACCGGGTTCTCGCCCGGTCTTGGCAACGCCTTTCCCCCACGATGCCCTACGTCCAACGCCCTGACGCCCGCATCCACTGGACCTCGCTCGGGCAGGGCGAGCCGGTGGTGCTGGTCATGGGGCTGGGGTGCAGCTCGGCGATGTGGTTCCGCATCGCGCCGATGCTGGCACGCACCCACCGGGTGATCCTGCTCGACAACCGCGGCTCCGGCCTGACACGGGTGCCCTTCTTCGTCGTGCACCGCGTCTCGTCCATGGCCGCGGACATCGCCGCCGTGCTGGACGCTGCGGGTGAACGCAGCGCACATGTCGTCGGTTTCTCGATGGGCGGGATGATCTCGCAGCAGTTCGCCGTCGACTTCCCCGAGCGCGTGCGCACGCTGTCCCTGCTGGGCACGCACAGCGGCGGGCCGTGGGCGGTGCAGGCCACGGCGCAGGTGCGCAAGCTGCTGTTCGACAAGGCGCACTTGTCGGCCGAGGACAGCCTGCGCGCGATGCGCCCCTACACCTATGCCCGCGAGACGCCAGATGCGCTGTTCGAGGAGGATGCCCTGTTGCGCATCGCCCACCAGCCCACGGCGCGCGACTATCGCGCGCAGCTCTACGGGCTGATCTACTGGTCGGCGTATCTGCAACTGCCGCGCCTGCAGATGCCCGCGCTGGTCATGCACGGGCTGCAGGACGCACTCATCCCGCCCGACAACGCCCGCGTGCTGGTCCAGAGGTTGCCGAAGGCCACACTGGTCGAAATACGCGAGGCCAGCCACTGGCTCACCACCGACGCCACCGGCGACTGCCTGGCGGCGCTGCGCGACCACCTGGAGCGACACCGATCATGACCGAGCCTGCACCTGCCGCCTACAGTGACCCCAACGGGCCGACCAGCCCCGCGACCGGCTCACTGGCCGGCGTGCGCGTGATCGACCTCTCACGCGTGCTCGCCGGCCCCTACTGCACGCAGATCCTGGCCGACCACGGCGCCGACGTGCTGAAGATCGAGCCGCCCGGCGGTGACGAGACGCGCGGCTGGGGCCCACCCTTCGACGCGAAGGGCCGCGCGTCTTACTACCTCGGGCTGAACCGCAACAAGCGCGGCTGCACCCTGGACCTGACCCAGCCGGCGGCGCGCGAGGCGCTGTGGGCACTGCTGGAAGACGCCGACGTCGTGGTCGAGAACTTCAAGGCCGGCACGATGGAGAAGTGGGGCTTCGGGCCCGAGGTGCTGACCGCGCGCTTCCCGCGCCTGGTCTACGCCCGCGTCACCGGCTTCGGCACCGACGGCCCCATGGGCGGGCTGCCGGGCTACGACGCCGCCATCCAGGCGCTGGCCGGCCTGATGAGCGTCAACGGCGAGCCCGACGAGCGCGGCGGCGAGCCGCTGCGCGTGGGCCTGCCGGTGGTGGACATGGTCACCGGCCTGAACACCGCCCTCGGCATCCTGATGGCGCTGCAGGAGCGCCAGCGCAGCGGGCGTGGGCAGCTCGTCGAGGTCGCGCTGTACGACGCCGGGCTGTCGCTGCTGCACCCCCATGCGGCCAACCACCTGCTCGACGGCCGCATCCCGCGGCGCAGCGGCAACGCCCACCCCAACATCTGCCCCTACGACACCTACGCCACGGCCACGGGCCAGATCTTCCTGGCCGTGGGCAACGACCGCCAGTTCGCGACGCTGTGCCGGATGATCGGCGCCGACGACCTGCCGGCCGACCCGCGCTTTGCCAGCAACGGCCAGCGCTCGGTCCACCGCGTGGCACTGAAGGAGCGGCTCGAAGCCGCGCTGGCCGACGCCGACGTGCGTGAACTCGCCGACCGGCTGGTCCGCGCAGGCGTGCCCTGCGCGCCCATCCAGGACGTGCCCACGGCGCTGGCCGATCCGCACACCGCCCACCGCGGCATGGTCGTCGGGATCGGCGAGGACTACCGCGGCGTGGCGTCACCCGTGAAGTTGTCGCGCACGCCGGCGAGCTACCGGCTGGCGCCGCCCTGAGCGGCCGTCGCCCTGAGGCCTGTGCCGTCGCGCGCGGCGGCACCGTCATGGGCATTGACGTTGCGCGCTTGGCCTCGACCGCTTCCGATCGTCAATAGGCCTCCTGAGGGATGGGAGGGCCGCGACGAAGATGGAAAGCACACCGCGCTGGCGTCGCCCGCGACACGCAGCGCTCGCAACACAGGCCCTGACGCTGTCCGCAGGCCTGGCGCTGGGAGGATGCTCGACGCCCGCACCGACGTCGCTGCCCGATTCGCGTGCCTGGCCTGCTCCCGCTGAAAGCCCCCTCGCCCGCGCCTACCCGGCACTGTGGGCCCAGCCCCCAGGCCCTTCCGGCTTCCTGCCGATGTTCGCCGGCCACGAGGCGCTGGCGGCGCGCGCGGCGCTGGCCGATGCGGCGCGGCATACGCTGGACCTGCAGTACTACATCGTGCGCCCGGATGCGACGACGCAGCTGCTGCTGGCGCGCGTCGTCCAGGCGGCCCGGCGCGGCGTGCGGGTGCGGCTGCTCGTCGACGACCTCGATGCCATGGGCCGGGACCCCTTGTTCATCGCGCTGGCGCGGGTCGACGGGGTGGAAGTGCGGCTGTTCAACCCATTCGCCACGCGCGGCACCCCTGGCTTCTGGCATGTCGTCGAAGGCCTGGCACGCGCGGCGCAGTTGAACCGCCGGATGCACAACAAGCTGTGGATCGCCGACAACGCGATGGCGGTGACGGGTGGGCGCAACCTCGGCGACGAGTACTTCGACGCCGGCCTCGAGCTGAACTTCGCCGACCTGGACCTGCTGGCGGCCGGGCCGGTGGTGGCAAGCTTGTCGGACAGCTTCGACCGCTACTGGAACAGCCCTTGGGCCGTGCCGGTGCAGGCGCTGGCGCTGCCGGCGCACACGCAGTCCGACGTCACGAACGGGTTGTCGGACGCGCTGACGCAGGCCGACCAGGCCTTGCGTGACACACCCTACGCGCGCCAGCTGCGTGACAGCGGTTTCGCACGCGCGCTCAAGCGGGGCGAGCTGACGCTGACGGCAGGCACGGCCGTGGTCCAGGACGATGCGCCGGACAAGGTGGACCCGTGGCCGGACGAGCCTGCCGACGTCGGCTCGGCGCTTGCCGGCCACGCGCGTCACGACCCAGGCATGGCGGTGCGCTCGATCTTCCCCACCCTGCTCCACCCACGCTTGCACGGCGCCCGGCAGGAGTTGATCCTGGTGTCGCCCTACTTCATTCCGGGTGACGCGGGCGTGGCCGAGCTCGCCGCGCTGACGCAGCGCGGGGTGCGCGTGCGCGTGCTGACGAATTCGCTCGCCTCAGCCGACCGGCTGCCGCTGGTGCACGCGGGCTACACGCGCTACCGTGACGCACTGCTGCGCGCCGGCGTGGAACTGCACGAGATGCGCCCCGAGGATGTCGATGCCGACGGATGGCCACGCGCCGGAAGGACCTCGGGCGCGCACCTGCACGCCAAGGCCATCGTGATCGACCGCGAGCAGGTGCTGATCGGCTCGATGAACCTGGATCCGCGGTCGAGGCTGAGCAACACCGAGATCGGGCTGTGGATCGACAGCCCGGTGCTCGCCCAGGCCGTCGCACGCCGCTTCGACGAGGCGGTCGCGCCGACACGCGCCTGGCATGTGCAACGGATCGACGACGGCCACACGGTGCCGCACCTGGCCTGGGATGCCGAAGTCGGCGGGCAGGCGCAGCGCACGCTGCACGAGCCACAGGCCGCGCTGTGGCGACGCGCGCTGGCGGCATTGCTCAGGCGGATCGTGCCCGAGGCGCTGCTGTAGACGCGGCAGGTCAGCCGCCGCGGTTGCGCATCCAGTCGGCCGTGCCGAAGAAGGCCTCGGCCAGACGCTGCGCGAGCTGCGGATCGACCGCCTGCTCCTGCATCGCCTGCATCATGCAGGCCATCCACTGGTTGCGCTCGGCGATGCCGATGGCATACGGCAGGTGGCGCGCCCGCAGGCGCGGGTGGCCGAAGCGCGAGATGTAGAGGTCGGGGCCTCCGAGCCAGCCGCACAGAAACCAGAAGAGCTTGTCGCGAGAGCCGGACAAATCCCCGGGGTGCAGTGCGCGGATGCCGGCGTAGGCCGGCTCCAGATCCATCAGGTCGTAGAAGCGGTCGACCAGCGCGCGCACGCCGGGCTCGCCGCCCAGGCGTTCGAAGGGGGTGGGGCCCGCGGGGGCCGCATCAGGATCGTCGGACATCGGGCACGCCATCAGGCACGCCATCAGGCGCGCAGCCGGTTGCCCAGCAGGTTCAACGCCAGCGCGGCAGGCGCGCGGGGGTTGCGGTTCATCAGCAGTTCGCGCTTGAGAACAGCCTCGCGCACGCTCGGGTCGATCGGCACCTCGCCGACGAGCTCGATCGTCACCGGCTCGGGCAGCGTGGGGCTGACATAGCGGTCGATCACGGTCTGCAACTGCTGGCGCACCGCACGGCCTTCCCCGGCCTTGCGCACCTGGTTGACCACGAGCTGCGGCCGGTAGCGCTGCTGCGTCATCGCCAGCACCTTGATCGTGGCGTAGGCGTCGGTCAGCGAGGTGGGCTCCGGTGTGGCCACCACCAGCACCTGCTGGGCGAGCGACACGGTGTAGAGCACGACGTCGGAGATGCCCGCGCCGGTGTCGAGCAGCACGCGGTCGAAGCGCGGCGCGACCTCGTCGATCACCTGCTGCAGCTGATCGCGCACCTCGGGCGTCAGGCGCGAGTACTCGACCATGCCCGAGCCGGCCAGCAGCACCGAGTAGCCGCCCGGCCCGGAGAGGATGGCCTCGTCGACCGAACTGCGTCCGGTGAACACGTCGTGCAGCGTGATCTTGGGGAACAGGTTCAGCACCACGTCCAGGTTGGCCAACCCGAGGTCGGCATCGAGCACCAGCACGCGCTCGCCCTGACGGCTGAGCGCCGCGGCAAGATTGGCCGACAGAAAGGTCTTGCCGACCCCACCCTTGCCACTGGTGATGGCGGTGATGCGGCCGCGGCGTGGGGCACCGGGGGTCGTGTCGCTCATGTTCGGGTCGGAGTGGCTGGCGGAACGAAGGGCGGCGGCAGTCTAGCAGTGCCGCGTCGCCGGACCCACCGCGCATCCGAGCGTCGACGGCCCGCACCTGTGTTGCAATCATGCCCCTGGACATGGCCTTTTTCGATTCGTCCTGCGGCGTCATCGGCGCGCCCGGGCCTGTTCCGCCGCCTGTCACGGACCCCGCTCCCGCCTGCGATGCCCCCTGCCCCGCCACGCGTCGAACACACCTACCACCTGTCGGCGTCAGACTTCGATCGCATCAGGCGGCTCATCTATGCCCGGGCCGGCATCAGCCTGCACGAGAACAAGCAGGCCATGGTGTACAGCCGCCTGTCCAGGCGACTGCGGGATCTGCAACTGCCGGACTTCGCCAGCTACCTGGGCCTGCTCGAGCGCGGCAGCGGCACCGACAACGACCAGGAATGGCAGGAGTTCGTCAACGCACTGACGACCAACCTGACGTCCTTCTTCCGCGAAAACCATCATTTCGAATCGCTGCATCAGGAACTGCTGGCACGGCGCGGCCGGCCGCTGCGCATCTGGTGCAACGCGGCCTCCACCGGCGAGGAGCCCTACTCGATCGCCATCACCGTGGCCGAGGCGCTCGGCGCAGGCGCCTCGCAGGTCACGGTGATCTGCACCGACATCGACACCCGCGTGCTGGACAAGGCGCGCCGCGGCGTGTACGACGCGCAGGCCAAGGGCCTGAGCCCGCAGCGGCTCAAGCGCTTCTTCCTCAAGGGCACCGGGCGCAACGAGGGCCTGATGCGCGTCAAGCCCGAGCTCGCGGCCATGGTGAAGTTCGGTGTGTTCAACCTGATCGAGACGCAGTGGTCGGCGCTGGGCGAGCCCTTCGACATCGTGTTCTGCCGCAACGTCATGATCTACTTCGACGACGCGACGCAGCGCCATGTGCTCGAACGCATGCATGCGCGCATGAGACCAGGCGGGGTTCTGTACGTCGGCCACTCCGAGAACTTCTCCGATGCGCGCGACCTGTTCACGCTGCAGGGCAAGACCACTTATGTCCGTGTCTGATCGAGATCGCCGGCACTTTTCTGACAGCGCCACGGGGCCGGCGGTTGCCGCATGAACGCCCCTGCCGCGGATCCGCGCCCTGCGCTGACGAACTCGCCGCGGCTGGAACGGCTGCGTGCGCAGCCACGGCGCCCGGGCGAGGCGTCGTTCTTCTACATGGACGCACACTTCCGCAGCGAAGCCGTGAAGGTGCTGCCCGGCGAGTACTACGTCGCCGACGAAGACATCCTGATCATGACCACGCTCGGCTCCTGCATCGCGGCCTGTCTGTGGGACCGCGAGCGACGGGTCGGGGGGATGAACCACTTCATGCTGCCCGAGGGCAGTGGTGACAGCGGTCGCTACGGCGCCTACGCGATGGACCTGCTGATCGGCGAGTTGGTCAAGCGCGGCGCGCAGCGATCGACGATGGAGGCCAAGGTGTTCGGCGGCGGGGCGGTGCTGGAGGGCATGACCTCGATGCGGGTCGGTGAGCGCAACACCACCTTCGTGCTGGACTATCTGCGCACCGAGCGCATCCCGGTGGTGTCGAAGGACGTGCTCGAGATCTACCCGCGCAAGGTGTGTTTCCTGCCGGCCAGCGGCAAGGCCATGGTCAAGCGGCTGCAGCCCGCACTCGCCGAAAACATCCTTGCACAGGACCGTCTGGCGCGGGAGCGCGCGCTGGCGCGCAGCACCGGCTCGGTGGACCTGTTCTGACGCGCATCAAGGACGCAGTTCGGCGATGGAGGCGATATTCGGGTCTGTTGCTCGCAGCAGGTGCGTCCGATCGTCGGCGCAGGCCGCGGGTGCACCGCGCGCCAGGTCGCAGGCTTCGATGACGGGGCGAGGATCGTGCCCCGCGCGAACAGGATGGAAGACGTTGCGATGACGAAGACGCGCGTGGTGGTCATCGATGATTCGGCGCTGGTGCGCAGCCTGCTGTCCGAGATCATCAACCGCCAACCTGACATGCAGTGCGTGGGCACGGCGCCCGACCCGCTGGTGGCGCGGCAGATGATCCGCGAGCTCGATCCCGACGTGATCACGCTCGATGTCGAGATGCCGCGCATGGATGGGCTGGACTTCCTGGAGAAGTTGATGCGGCTGCGGCCCATGCCGGTGGTGATGGTCTCCACCCTGACCGAGCGTGGCGCAGAGGCGACCTTGCGCGCGCTCGAGCTCGGCGCGCTCGATTTCGTCGCCAAGCCACGCATCGGCATCGCCAACGGTCTGGCACAACTGGCCGATGACATCACCGAGAAGATCCGGGCCGCTGCGCGCGCGCACATCCGGCGCGTGATCAGCCCGCCGGCCAGCGCAGCGGCCGGCAGGAGCATGCCAAGCCCGGGGGCACCGGTGCCCAGCACGGCGTCGGTCGGCCGCCTGTCCACCGAGAAGATCATCTTCATCGGGGCCTCCACCGGTGGGACGGAGGCGACCAAGGACGTGCTGGTCAACCTGCCGGCGGACTGCCCGGCGGTGATGATCACCCAGCACATGCCACCGGGCTTCACGACGAGTTACGCCGCCAGGCTGGACAGCCTGTGCCGCATCCGCGTGGCCGAGGCCCGCGACGGGGAGCGGGTGCTGCCGGGCCACGCCTATCTGGCGCCGGGCGGCCGGCACCTGTCGGTCGAACGGTCGGGCGCGAACTACCTGGCGCGGGTCACCGACGGCGATCCGGTCAACCGCCACAAGCCATCGGTGGAGGTGCTGTTCGAATCGGCCGCCCGCGTGGTCGGGCCCAACGCACTGGGCGTGATGCTGACCGGCATGGGTGCCGACGGCGCCAAGGCCATGCGGGCGATGCGTGAGGCGGGCAGTTACAACATCGCCCAGGACGAGGCGTCGTGCGTGGTGTTCGGGATGCCCAAGGAAGCCATTGCGCATGGTGCGGCGCACGAGGTGCTGCCGCTGATGCAGATTGCCGGGCGGCTGCTGGAGCGCCTGCGCCTGTCCGGGGGGGTGCTGAACCGGGTGTAGGCGGCGGGCTGTCGACCGCATTCACCCGGGCAGGAACAGCGCCTGCAGGTCCGACAGGAAGTCGAAGCCACGGGCCGTGGGCACGACGCGCCGATCGGGTCCTGGCCTTGTACCCGCGCCGTCGTCCTCGACCAGGCCCAGCACGCGCGCCCGCGCCAGCGCGGCGTCCAGCGCCGACGCCGGCAGGCCGGTACGGGCGCAGAAGTCCTCGACCGCAAAGCCTTCGCGCAGCCGCAGCGCGTTCATCGCGTACTCGAAAGGCAGGTCGCGGCGCGCCACCTCATGCTCGTTGGACACGGGCTGGCCGGCCAGGGCGCGCTCGACATAGGTGGCCGGGTCGCGCCAGCGCACCTGGCGCACGATGCGGTGCGCAAAGCTGAGCTTGCCGTGCGCGCCGGCACCGATGCCGAGGTAGTCGCCGAAGCGCCAGTAGTTCAGGTTGTGGCGGCAGCGGTGTCCGGCGCGTGCGAAGGCCGAGACCTCGTAGCGCGCCAGGCCGGCAGCGCCGGTGCGCGCCACGATGGCATCGAGCATCTGCGCGGCCGTGTCCTCGTCGGGCAGGTCGCGCGGCGGCGAGAGCGCAAAGCGCGTGTTGGGCTCCACGGTCAGGTGGTAGACGGACAGGTGCGGCGGCGCGTAGGCCAGCGCCGCGTCCAGGTCGGCCGCCAGCGCCGCCAGGTCCTGGCCAGGCAGCGCGTACATCAGGTCGATGTTGAAGGTGTCGAAGGCGGCCGCGGCCTCCTCCAGCGCCGCCCGGGCCTGCCGCCCGTCGTGCACCCGGCCCAGGCGGTGCAGCGCCGCGTCGTCGAAGCTCTGCACCCCCACCGACAACCGCGTCACCCCGGCCGAGCGAAACGCGCGAAAGCGCTCGCGCTCGAAGGTGCCGGGGTTGGCCTCCAGCGTGATCTCGGCCCCGGGCTCCAGCGGCAGAAGCGCGCGCACGTCACCCAGCAGACGCTCCACACCCTCGGGCGAGAACAGGCTGGGCGTGCCGCCACCGATGAACACCGTGCCCACCGAGCGGCCCCACACCAGCGGCAGGGCCGACTCCAGGTCGGCGCGCAGCGCCTGCAGATAGCGCGCCTCGGGCAGGCCCTCACGCGCGTGCTCGTGCGAGTTGAAATCGCAGTAGGGGCACTTCTTCAGGCACCAGGGCAGGTGCACGTACAGCGACAACGGCGGCAGTTCGCGCAGCTGCA
>JBMTXX010000147.1:0-9532 GCA_049453935.1 Rubrivivax sp. | reverse complement strand
TCTCGGCGATGCCGGACATGCCGGCGCCGCCCACGCCGACGAAGTGGATGTGCTGAACGGCATGCTTCATGCGCAGCCCTCCGCTCGCCGCAGACCCTTCGTCGGCCCGGTCAGGTTCACGACGAAGTGGATGTGCTGGACGGCATGCTTCATGCGCGGGCCGCCTTCTTCAGAAGGGTCTGCATTTCATCGACCACGCGCGCCGCGGCGGCCGGGCGGGCCAGGGCCCGGGCACGGGTGGCCATCTCCAGCAGCGCGGGGCGGCTCAGCCCGGCCAGCAGTTCGGCCAGACGCTGCGGGTTCAGTTCGGCCTGCGGCAGATGGTGCGCGGCGCCGTGGCCGGCCAGCCACTGCGCGTTGTCGCGCTGGTGTGCCGTGGTGCTGACCACCAGCGGCACCAGCACGCTCGCCACCCCGGCCGCACACAGCTCGCTGACGGTGATGGCGCCGGCGCGGCAGACCACCAGGTCGCAATCGGCCAGCGCCGCGGCCATGTCGTCGACGAAGGGGCGCACCTCGGCGGCCAGGCCGGCGTCGGCATAAGCGGCGCGCACGCCCTCGGCCTCGGCCGCGCCGGTCTGGTGCAACACCTGAGGCCGCACGGCCGCAGGCAGCAGGGCCAGGGCCGCCGGCAGCGCCTGGTTCAGCGCGCGTGCGCCGAGGCTGCCACCCACTACCAGCAGCCGCAGTGGGCCCTGACGGCCGGCCAGGCGCTGCGCGGGCGCAGGCAGCGCCTCGATCTCGGCGCGTACCGGGTTGCCGGTGACCACGCCCTGTCTGACAGCGGCCGCCGCCGGCCCGTCGAAACCGAACCCCACGCGGTCCGCCACCGGCAGCAGCGCCTTGTTCGACAGCAGCAGGGCCGCGTCGGCGTTCATCAGCATCAGCGGACGGCCCAGCAGCGACGCCATCATCCCGCCGGGAAAGCACACATAGCCACCCATGCCCAGCACGACGTCGGCGCCGCGCCGGCGCAGGATGCGCAGGCAGTCCCAGAAGGCCTTGAGCAAGCGCAGTCCACCGGTGGCGGTGTGCAGCAGCCCCTTGCCGCGCAGGCCGCTGAAGCCGATGGTGTCGAGCTCGATGCCGGCCGGCGGCACCAGCCGGTTCTCCATGCCGTGGGCGGTGCCCAGCCAGCTGACGCTCCAGCCGCGCGCACGCGCTTCGCGCGCCACCGCCAGCCCCGGCATGATGTGACCGCCTGTGCCCGCGGCCATGACGACCAGATGCGTCATCGCCCACCCCCACGCATCAGCACGCGGTTTTCGAGGTCGACCCGCAACACCACCGCCACGGCGATCAGGTTCATCATGATGGCCGAGCCGCCGTAGCTCATCAGCGGCAGCGTCAGCCCCTTGGTGGGCAACACGCCGAGGTTGACCCCCATGTTGATGAAGGCCTGGGCGCCGAACCACACCCCCACGCCCTGTGCGACCAGGCCACCGAAGACGCGGTCCAACGCGATCGCCTGCCGGCCGATCACGAAGATGCGGCGGGTGAACCAGAAGTAGGTGACGATCAAGGCTCCGACGCCCACCAGGCCCAGCTCCTCGCCAATGACCGCCAGCAGGAAGTCGGTGTGCGCCTCCGGCAGGTAATGCAGCTTCTCGACCGACGACCCCAGCCCTTGGCCGAACAGCCCGCCCCGGCCGAAGGCGATCAGCGCATGCGTCAGCTGGTAGGCCTTGCCCTGGGCGTTGGCCGGGTCCCAGGGGTCCAGATAGGCCAGGATGCGGTCGCGCCGCAAGTCGTCGAAGGCGATGATCAGGGCCAGCGCCGTCACCGCCATCGTGGCCACCAGGAAGAAGCCGCGAGCGTTCACCCCCCCCAGGAACAACACGCCCATGGCGATCGTGGCGATCACGATGAAGGCGCCCATGTCGGGCTGACGCAGCAGCAGCAGGCCTGCGAACAGCACCGCCAGCGCCATCGGCCAGACCGCGCGCAGGAAGTTCTCCCGCCCCTCCATCTTGCGCACCATGTAGCTGGCCGCGTACAGGGCGATGGCCAGCTTGGCGTACTCCGAGGGCTGGAAATTCATCACGCCCAGCGGGATCCAGCGCCTGGAGTTGTTGACCACCCGCCCGATGAACGGCACCAGCACCAGCAGCAGCAGCAGCAGGGCCAGCAGGTACAGCTTGCCGGCGTGCTTCTCCCAGAAGGCCATCGGGATGCGCACCACCGCCAGGGCCACGGTCGTGCCGATGGCGATGGCGATCAGGTGCCGCACCAGGAAATGGGTCGACTCGTAGCGCTGGAACTTCGGGCTGTCGGGCAGCGCGATCGAGGCCGAATAGACCATCACCATGCCCAGGGTGACGATGGCCAGCACCACCGCGGCCAGTGTGCGGTCGTAACCGGCCATGGCACCCGCGCCGGGCGTGCCGACTTCGAAGCGGTCGCGCACCGGCAGCGTGCCCACCTCGTCGGCCGCCGGGCGACGCCAGGGCCACGCGCCACGCAGACGCTGCAGCCAGCCTGCGGCCGGGGTGGAAGCGGCGGCGGCGTTCACGCAGCGATCTCCCCGCGCTCGGCGGCCAGCGCCTGGACGGCGGCGACGAAAACTTCGGCGCGGTGCCCGTAGTTTCGGAACATGTCCAGGCTGGCGCAGGCCGGGCTGAGCAGCACCGCGTCACCGGCACGGGCCTGCGCGAAACACCAGACCACGGCCTGCTCGAGCGTGTCGTGACGGACGCGGGGGACGGCATCGGCGGCCGCATCGGCCTGCAGCGCCGCCTCGATGGCCGGTGCGTCGCGCCCGATCAGCGCGACGGCGCGCGCGTGACGCGCCACCGGCGCAGCCAGGGGGAAGAAATCCTGCCCCTTCCCGTCGCCGCCGAGGATGACCACCAGCCGGCCGGGCGCACGGTCAGCACCCAGGCCGTCGAGCGCGGCCACCGTGGCGCCGACATTGGTGCCCTTGCTGTCGTCGAAGGCCTCGACGCCGTCGATCAGGCCCACCGGCTCGACCCGGTGCGGCTCGCCGCGGTACTCGCGCAAGCCGTGCAGCATGGGCGCCAGCGGACAGCCGATGGCCGTGGCCAGCGCCAGCGCGGCCAGCGCGTTGGCCGCGTTGTGGCGGCCACGCAGGCGCAGGGCATCGGCCGGCATCAGGCGCTGCAGGTGCAGCTCGACCGGCTCCTCGCCGCCCGCGGCACCACGGCGACGGCGCGATGGCGGCTCCTCGTCCGGCAGGGCACGCACCAGCCAGGCCATGCCCGATTCGACGACCAGGCCGAAGTCGCCAGGCGCCTGTGGCGCGTCGAGCCCGAAATGCACGATCTCGCGCGCCGGCCCGGCTGCACGGGCTGCGCCGCGGGGCGCACGGGCGACCGGCACACCGGGCACGCCCGGCAAGCCGGCCGGCGCGACCATGGCCCTGACAGCCGCATCGTCACGGTTGACCACGCACACCGTGCGTCCGCCCTGGGGGCCGTAGATGCGCGCCTTGGCGTCGCCGTAGGCACCCATCGAGCCGTGCCAGTCGAGGTGGTCCTGGGTGAGGTTGAGCACCACGGCGGCGTCGGGCTCGAAAGCCTGCGCGTCATGCAACTGAAAGCTCGACAGCTCCAGCACCCAGACCTGCGGCAGGCGGTCCTCGTCCAGGCAGTCGGCCAGCGTGTCGAGCATCGTCGGGCCGATGTTGCCGGCCGCCAACGCAGTGCGCCCGGTGCGGCCGACCAGCAGCGCGGTCAGCGCCGTCGTGGTCGTCTTGCCATTCGTGCCGGTGACGGCAAGCACCTGCGGCGCGTAGCCGCGCGCCTCGCGCAGATCGACCAGCGCCTGTGTGAACAGGTCGAGTTCGCCACCCACGCGCACGCCGCTGTCGCGCGCGGCGCGCAGCAGCGGCGCGACCGTCGGGTCGTGCGGCGCCAGGCCGGGGCTCTTGAGCACCATGTGCACGCCCTGCAGCGCCTGCGCCGGCGCCGGCAGTGCGCCGTGCAGCCGCGTCGCCTGAGGCACCTGCGACGCCAGCGCCTGCGCCTGCGGCGGCGCCTCGCGCGTGTCCCACACCGTCACGCGCGCCCCGGCGCGCGCGCACCAGCGCGCCATCGCCAAACCGGACTGGCCGAGTCCGAGCACGAGCACGTGGCGATCCTGCAGGGCGCGCATCGTCGTCATCACCGCAGTTTCAGGCTCGCCAGGCCCACCAGGCACAGCAGCATGGTCACGATCCAGAAGCGCACCACAACCTGCGTCTCGCCCCAGCCCTTCTTCTCGAAGTGGTGGTGCAGCGGTGCCATCAGCAGCAGCCGCCGGCCCTCGCCATACCGGCGCTTGGTGTACTTGAACCAGCCCACCTGCACGATCACGCTCAGCGCCTCGGCCACGAAGATGCCGCCCATGATGGCCAGCACGATCTCCTGGCGCGTGATCACGGCGATGGTGCCGAGTGCGCCGCCGAGCGCCAGCGCGCCGACATCCCCCATGAAGACCTGCGCGGGGTTGGCGTTGAACCACAGGAAGGCCAGACCGGCGCCCGCCAGCGCACCACAGAAGATCAGCAGCTCGCCCGCCCCCGGGATGTAGGGGAACAACAGGTAGCGCGAGTACACCGCGTTGCCCGTGACGTAGGCGAAGATGCCCAGCGCCGAGCCCACCAGCACCACCGGCATGATGGCCAGCCCGTCCAGGCCGTCGGTGAAGTTGACCGCGTTGCTCGCCCCGACGATGACGAACCAGCTCATCGCGATGAAGCCGTAGACGCCCAGCGGGTAACTGATGCTCTTGAAGAAGGGCACCATCAGGTCGGCCTTGGGCGACATCTCGATGGAAAAGCCGCTGCCGGCCCAACGCACGATGGCCTCCAGTGCGCTCAGATTGGACGGGGCCGACACGCTGAAGGCGAGATAGGTGGCCGCGACCAGCCCGATCAGCGACTGCCACAGGAACTTCTCGCGCGAGGGCATGCCCTCCGGGTCCTTGCGCACCACCTTGCGCCAGTCGTCGGCCCAGCCGATGGCCCCGAAACCGAAGGTCACCAGCATCACGGCCCAGCAGAAGCGGTTGGTCCAGTCAAACCACAGAAAGGTCGACACCCCGATGCCGATCAGCACCAGCACGCCGCCCATGGTCGGCGTGCCGCGCTTGCCCAGGTGCGAGGCCACGCCATAGGCGCGGATGGGCTGGCCGATCTTCAGCGCGGTCAGGCGACGGATCAACCAAGGCCCGAAAGCCAGGCCGATCAGCAGCGCGGTCATCGCCGCCATGACCGCGCGGAAGGTCAGGTACTGGAAGACGCGCAGGAAGCCGAGTTCCTCCGGATAGAGGACGAGCAACCACTGGCTCAGGCTCAGCAGCATGGGGCCTCCTGGCGGCGCGACGCGCCGTCGAGCGCCGGCGACGGCGTGCGGCTCTCGCGCAGCACCGCGACCACACGCTCCATGCGTGCCGCACGCGAACCCTTGACGAGGATGGCACCTGCGGCGGGCGGATCGGTCTGCAGCGCCTGTTGCAAGGCCTCGAAACTCGCGAAGTGCCGGGCCGCAGGCCCCGCGGCGGCCACGGTGTAAGCGCCGAGCTCACCCACGGCCCACAGGTGCTCGAGACCCAGCGCACGGGCCCGCTCACCGACCTCCGCGTGGAAGGCCGGCCCCTGTGCGCCGACCTCGGCCATGTCGCCGAGCAGGGCCCAGCGCGGGCCCGGCAGGCTGGCCAGCACCGCCAGCGCGGCGAGCACCGAATCCGGATTGGCGTTGTAGCTGTCGTCGACCAGCGTGGCGTCGCGACCGGCCCAGCGCAGGGTGTCGATCTGCGAGCGGCCACGCACGGGCTCGAAGGCCTGCAGACCACGCACGACGTCGTCGAGCGTGCAGCCCGCGGCCAGCGCGCAACCGGCGGCCGCCAGCGCGTTGCGCACGTTGTGCACGCCCGGCAGGCGCAGGGCACAGCCGCACGCGCCGGCAGGCGTGTGCAGCCGCAGCTGCCAGGCCCGTGCCGATGCATCCCAGTGGCCCTGCGCGGTGAAATCGGCGCCCGGATGGACGGCGCCCACCGTACCCGCAACCACGGAGGCATCGAGCGCGAAGGTCAGGGTGCGCCGCGGCCCGGCCTGCGCGCGCCATACCGGCGCCATCGGGTCGTCGGCCGGGAACACGGCCACGCCGTCGGCCGGCAGGGCCTCGAAGACGCCACCGTTCTCGCGCGCCACGGCCTCCAGGCCGTCCATGAACTCCTGGTGCTCGCGCTGCGCGTTGTTCACCAGGGCGACGGTGGGGCCGGCGATCGCGGCCAGCGGCGCGATCTCACCCGGGTGGTTCATGCCGATCTCGACCACGGCCGCTCGGTGTGCGTGGCGCCCGTCCTGGCACAGGCGCAGCAGGGTCAGCGGCACGCCGATGTGGTTGTTGAGATTGCCCTGGGTGACCAGGGCGGCATCGCCATGGGCCGCACGCAGGATGGCACCGATCATCTGCGTGACCGTGGTCTTGCCGTTGCTGCCGGCCACCGCGATGAGCGGGCCGTGCCAGCGCTGCCGCCAGGCCCGTGCCAGACGCTGCAAGGCGGCCAGCGTGTCGGGCACCTCCAGCCCTGGCAGACCGGCCTCGACCAGACCGCGCTCGGCCAGCGCGGCGACGGCGCCGGCACTGCGCGCCTGCGCCAGGAAGTCGTGCGCGTCGAAGCGCTCGCCGCGCAAGGCCACGAACAGGTCGCCGGGCTGCAGGCTGCGGGTGTCGGTGTGCACGCGATCGAAAGCGGTGGCCGCGTCGCCGATCCGCCGCGCGCCGGGAAGCAGCAACTGCATCTCCTCGAGCGTCATCATCGTCATGCGCTGCCCTCACCGCCTGGGCCGGCAGCACGACCGGCACCTGTCGCCCGGGCGCGCAGGGCCCGGCGCACCTCGTCGACGTCGGAGAAGGGGTGACTCTGCCCGGCGATCTCCTGCACCGCCTCGTGACCCTTGCCAGCGATGAGGACGACATCGGCCTCGGCCGCCTCGCCCACAGCCCGGGCGATGGCCTGGCGGCGGTCCTCGAGGCCGAGCACGCGCGGGCTCGACATGCCCACTTCAGCCTGCGCGCCGAAGAGCACTTCGCGCACGATGCGCTCGGGCGGCTCGCTGCGCGGGTTGTCGCTGGTGACGATGACACGCTGCGCGCCGCGCGCGGCCACCGCGCCCATCAGCGGCCGCTTGGTCGCGTCGCGGTCGCCACCGCAGCCGAAGACGCACCACAAGGCGCCGCCGCGAGCGCGTGCCAGCCCACTCAGGGCCGCCAGCGCCTGTGCCAGCGCATCGGGCGTGTGCGCGTAGTCGACCAGCACCTCGGGGCCTGGGGCCGCCGTGCCGCCGGCGTCGTCCAGGCGCACCCGCTGCATGCGGCCGGGCACCGGCTGCAGCGCGGCCAGCACGGGCGCCAGCGCCTGCAGGGGCTGGCCGAGGGCACGCAGGCAACCCGCCACGACGAGCAGGTTTTGCACGTTGTAGTCGCCGAGCAAGGCGGTGCGCACCGGCACGACGCGCTCACCCTCGACCAGATCGAAGGCCAGGCCCTGCGGTGAGGTGTGCACACCGCGTGCGCACAAGCGCGCAGCAGCGCTCCCCGCCACGGCCCCGGAGGCCGTGGCCGACACCGTCCACAGCGCCGGCCCGCCAGGCCTTGCGCCGAGCTCGGCGGCCAGCGCAGCACCGCGCGCGTCGTCGACGTTGACCACCGCGCTGCGCAGGCCCGGCCAGTCGAACAGCGCACGCTTGGCCGCCCAGTAGGCCGCCATCGTGCCGTGGTAATCCAGATGATCGAGCGTGAGGTTGGTGAAGGCCGCCACCGCCAGACGCGTGCCGGCCAGGCGATGCTCGGCCAGCCCGATCGAAGACGCCTCGATGGCGCAGGCATCGACCCCCGCGCCCAGCAGATCGGCCAACGTGGCGTGCAAGGCCACGGCGTCGGGCGTGGTCAGGCCGGTGGACTGCAGGGCCGGCGGCTCGCCGACACCGAGGGTGCCGACGACGCCACAGCGACGCCCCAGAAGATGCAGGGCCTGCGCCACCCACCAGGTGCAGGAAGTCTTGCCGTTGGTGCCGGTGACGGCCACGACGTCCATGCGCGCGCTCGGCGCGCCATGGAAGGCATCGGCCACCAGGCCGGCGCGCTCTCGCAGACCCGACAGCATGGCCACGGGGCCCACGGCCTCTGCGGCGTTCAGGTCCAGATCCTGTGCGCCGTCGGCGTGCGCCAGGCAGGCCACCGCCCCGGCACCCAAAGCAGCACGCCAGTGCCTGCGGGCGTCGTGGCGGCGGCCCGGCCAGGCCAGGAAGGCGTCGCCGGGGCCGACACGCCGGTGGTCGGTGCGCAGGGCCCGCGCCTGCCGGGCATGCAGCCAGGCAGCGGCCTCGGCGGGGGTGTGCAGCAGCGGCGCCGCCATCAGAAGCTCTCCATCACGGCCGCTTCGGGCTTGACGACGATCTGCGGCTGCACCTCCAGATCGGTGGGGACGTCCAGCACCCGCAAGGTCTGCTGCACCACCTGGCTGAACACTGGCGCCGCCACGTCACCGCCGTAGAAGCCATCGCGGGTCGGCTCGTCGACCATGACGGCCACGACGATGCGCGGGTCGGAGATCGGCGCGATCCCGACGAACCACGACCGGTAGCGGCCCTTCGTGTATTGGCGGCCGGTCTGCTTGACGGCCGTGCCGGTCTTGCCCCCGACCGAATAGCCTATCGTCTGCGCCTTCGGCGCGGTGCCCTCGGGCCCGGTGGCCGCGCGCAGCATCTCGCGCACCTGACGCGTCGTCTGTGGAGACAACACGCGCACCCCCCGGGCGGGCTCTTCGCGGCGCAACAGGGTCAGCGGAATCAGCTCGCCGTCCCGCGCGAACACGGTGTAGGCCCGCGCCAGCTGCAGCAGCGACACCGACACCCCGTAGCCGAAGGACATCGTTGCCTGCTCGATCGGGCGCCAGGTCTTCCAGGGCCGCAGCTTGCCGCTGACCACCCCCGGGAACTCGATCTGCGGGCGCTGGCCCATGCCGATCTGGGCGTAGAGCTCCCACATCTCCTGCGGCGGCATCTGCATCGCCAGCTTGACGGTGCCGACATTGCTGGACTTCTGGATCACCTCCGCCACGGTGAGCACGCCGTAAGGCTTGTGGTCACGAACCGGGTAACGGCCCACATACATGGTGCCGGGGCTGGTGTCGATCTGCGTCTGCGGGCGCACGCGCCCGGTCTCCAGGGCCCAGGCGGCGATGAAGGGCTTCATCGTGGAGCCGGGCTCGAAGATGTCTGTCAGCGCGCGGTTGCGCAACTGCTCGCCGCTGAGGCTGCGGCGCTGGTTGACGTCGTAACTGGGCAGGTTGGCCAGCGCCAGCACCTCGCCACTGCGCGCGTCCAGCACGACGACGCTGCCGGCGCTGGCCTGGTGACGCTCGATCGCCTCGCCCAGCCGCTGCCAGGCAAAGGACTGGATCTTCGCGTCGATGGACAGCTGGACATCGCGTCCGTGCGTCGGCTCGTCGTGAACCCCCAGGTCCTCGACATGGCGGCCCAGGCGGTCGCGAACGACCCGGCGCGAGCCGTCGGCCCCCTGAAGCT
>JBMTXX010000146.1:0-9583 GCA_049453935.1 Rubrivivax sp. | reverse complement strand
CCCACGGCCAGATGACCTTGCTGCGCGCGGCCGAGATCAGGCCCTGCCCCAGCATCACGTCGCGGTTGCGGTGGAAGTCGGCGCAAGCGTCGCGCCGGCCCGCCGTCACCTGCAGCGGGATGGCCTGGTGCCTGGTGTCGAGCACGCGGGCGAAGCGCTTGTCGAGGTCGATGCCGCGCTTCCTGAATGGGTGGAAGGGGATCCGGTCGCCCGAGGTCGAGCCCTTGTCGCCGAAGGGGACCCGGCGACCCGGCGGCCACGGCCCCTGGGCCCCAGCAGGTCGTCGATGCCGTTCGGCACCGAATCCGGGTGCGTGACGATCGTCGCGAAGCATTCCGGCATGCCCTGGTGCGGGATGGTCGAGACGAACGGCGCGGCGCGGTCGTGGTGGGCCAGCACGCAGCCTCAGGGGCGCCGCAGCGCGAGGTCGGTCTCGCCGCCCATCAGGCTCTTGGTCACGCCCTCCCCGCTGTCGACCGGTCGCCGCGCCACAGGGCCGGTCCAGGCGTCGCGCGAGGCGCGTGGCCGGAGCCCGGTAGGTGGCGTTGCCCTTCTCGCGGCCCGCCGGGTACATGCCCACGCCGCACTTCAGCAGTGCGCCTTGCATCCCTTGGGCCGACGCGAAGCGCGGCAGGCTCAACCGGCTGCCGAGGGCCAGGGCCACGGCGTGGCGACGGGTGAGGTTCATCGGGTCTCGTCAAGTCCAGGGGCCGACGCCTCAGCCGCCTCGTCGAGTGAGTGAACCGTTCGGGACGCCGCGTGCGGCACCGCGAACTGCCGCAGGAAGCGGCGGTCGATGCGGTCCTTCCAGCGCCACGCCCAGGCCCCTTCGCCACCGAAGGGCCCGCGCGACGCGATCGCGCGACCGTCCGCAGTGGCCAGCAGCGCCAGGAAGTGACGCTGCGGCCGGTGGGCCTCGAGCGCACCTGCATCCGCCGGCCCCCACAGTGCAGCCCGCAGATTGCCCGCCAGCACCGGCCCCATGCGCACCGCATGCACGCCGGCCTTTGGCAGGGCCCGGCCAGGCCAGCTGGCGCAATCGCCGGTGGCGAACACCTGGGGGTGGGACACCGATCGCAGCTGCGCGTCGATGCGCACGAAGCCCTGCTCGTCGACCGCCAGGGAACCGCGTCGCGCGGGATCCTGCTGCCATCCGTGCGCCTCGGCACCGGTGGCCCAGATGACGACATCGCTGCTGCGGTCGACGGACATGCACCACCCGCTGCCGAACTGCACGGTCACCCCCGCGCGGTCCAGGGCACGCTGCGCGGCCCGTTGTGCGGCTGGCGACAGCCCGGGCAGCAGGCGCGTGCCGCGGGTCCGCAGTCCGCCCTGCACGATCCGGTCCGGACGCAGGGCGCGCAGCCGGGCCAGCACCGCGAGCAGCGCCTCGAAGCCGGCGGCACCGCCGCCTACCGCGGTGACCACGAAGGGCCGTTCCGCAGGCTCCCGGGCCCAGCGCTCGAGCAAGGACTCGTAGCGCCTGCGCAGCATCGCCAGTGGGCGCAAAGGCAGCATCCAGGCGTGTTGAGCCGGCGGCGGCTGCAACGTCGAGCCGACGTTCAGGGACAGCACGTCGTAGTCCAGCGTGCTGCCGTCGGCCAGACCCAGCTGCCGGCGCGTCGGGTCCAGCATCTGGACCTCGCCCTGATGCCAGCGCGCACCGGCCGCCGCGGCCAGCGGCGGAAAGTGAATGGCGATTTCGTCGAATCGGTAGTGACCGGCCAGCCAGCCCGGCACCATGCCGGAGTACGGCGCCATGGGTTCTGGCGAGACCACGACCACCTCGACCCCGGGCATCGGCTGCCGCACCAGTTCGCGCAGCACGAGCGCGTGGGTGTGACCGGCGCCGGCGAGCACCAGCCGCTTCATGGCTGCCGCTCCGGGCCCAGGCCGGCAAGGCCCAGGTCGTCGAGCCAGCCCGGTGGCAGGTGCACCAGATCCGCCGGCTCGTCGATGTCGGCCACCGGAGGCAATTCGACCCAGCGCACGCCAGCCGCGCGCAGCCGCTCGCGCGTGTCCTCCATCACGCGGTCATGGCTCCAACGCATGTCGGAAAACCAGCGCGGATCCGCCCGTCGCTGACCCACCAGGGCATAGCCGCCATCCAGGGCCGGCACGAACACCGCATCGTGGGTGTTCAGTGTGGTCGCCGCTCGGCGCAGCACCGCGGCGTCCAGCGCGGGCGCGTCGGTGCCAATAAGCAGCGCGCGGCCGTGGTGCCTCAGGCAGCGCGCCAAGGCGCGGTGCATGCGATGGCCGAGATCGCCACCGCCTTGTTCGGTCAGGCCGACGCCGTGTGCGGTGGCCGCGGCCTGCAGCGCAGGGTGCGTGGCATCCGGCGCGGCGCACAGCTCGACAGGTCCCACGTCGGCCGCCGTGGCCTGGGCCAGCGCATGGTGCAGCATGCGTTCAGCCAGTGCCGCGGCGCCGGCTTCCCCCAGCGCGGGCGAGAGCCGGGTCTTTGCGAGGCCAGGCACGGGCGCCTTGGCGAACACGAGGATCGTTGCGCTCATCGATACGCCTGCGCCAGCCGAGCGGCCGGCTCGCCGCGCCAGTAGCGCCAACGAAGCCGCCACATCAGCACGATGG
Organism: Rubrivivax sp.; assembly: GCA_049453935.1. Taxonomy (GTDB): domain Bacteria; phylum Pseudomonadota; class Gammaproteobacteria; order Burkholderiales; family Burkholderiaceae_C; genus Rubrivivax. Next base: position 6,991 of record JBMTXX010000146.1, on the reverse strand, counting down.
TGCGCCATACGCCGCGCTGCTCCCAGCGCCGGCCGGAGGTGCAGACCCTGGCGCTCAGGCAGGCGGGGCGGCCCAGCCGCTTCAGCCGGCGCGAGATCTCGATGTCCTCCATCAGCGGCTGGGCCGGGAAGCCACCCACCCGCTCGAAGGCCTGGCGGGTGACGAAGATGGCCTGGTCGCCGGTGGCAATGCCGCTCAGCCTGGAACGCAGGTTCATCAGCGCGGCGACGACGCGCAGCATCCACGCCCGGCCCTCGATGCGCACGTCGAAGCGGCCCCAGCAGGCGTCACCGGCCAGCGCCTGCAAGACCAGCCCATCGCCCAAGGGCGGCAGCCGGGTGTCGGCGTGCAGGAACAGCAGCGCATCGGCCCGGGCCCGCGCCGCGCCAGCGTTCATCTGCAGCGCACGCCCGCGCGGCGCGTCCAGCACGGCGTCGACCCATGGCCGGGCCACTGCCGCCGTCGTGTCGCCGCTGCCGCCGTCGGCCAGCACCAGCTCGACGCCTCGCGCACGCAAGGGCTGCAAGGCCTGCAGCGTGGCCTCGATGCCCGCGGCCTCGTTGAACGCCGGGATGACGATCGAAAGGGCGGGCTTCATCACGCGTCGCGCACGTCGTTCAGGGCCCAGTCGTAATCGGTGTACGCGATGCCGAAGCCGCCCGCGCGGATGCGCTCGCGGTCCGCGGGCGCGTCGGCCAGCTGGTCGGCATGGTGCGCCGCGAAGGCCTGCAGCGAGCCGAAGCCGCGATGACCCAGGCGGAAGTCCTCGCCGTACCAGTCGAAGATCTTCGACAGCTCGAGGCGCCCACGCTGCGGGTTCCAGCGGTTGCGCGTGCGGTCACTCATGAAGCGCAGCGTCTGCTCGTCCATCTGCGCGTCCAGCCTGGTGGCCACGAACGCCTCCTCCCGCAACGCCGGGCACCCGATGCTGGCGCAGTTGACCGCGAAGTGCACCCGAGGGTCGTCGTAGTCGCCGCGCTTGCGCAGCATGGCGTGCTCGATGTCGTCCAGCGACACCTGGGCACCCAGCATCGCGATCCACTTCGGCTTCCACGGGCTGCTGAGCAGGCTGCCGAGGTCCTTGATCGACTTCAGATCCGGGTAGCGTGTGAGGATGAGCTCGACCGTGAAGGCGTTGTAGGCGTTGATGAGGAAGGCCTGGCGCTCGGCCTTCGACCAGCCGGCGAAGGCCGCGGGCGTCACGGCCGACAAGCTGTCGAGGTAGGCCTTCAGTGCGGCCCGGTCGGTCTTGAAGCCGGCGTAGGCCACCTGCGTGGCTTGGCCGCCGCGCACGAGCCGCACATGCTTGCGCAGCAGGGACGTCCAGGCGGCGTGCTGGTGATCGAAACCAGGGGACTGCGCACGTGCCGGCAAGGGCGCGAGCGAGCCCGCAGCGACCGCCGTCGCCGCCAGCGTGAAGCCCAACCAATGGCGCCGTGTCGACCTCGTCATGCCCGCTCCCAGGTGTGATACCGCTCCACCCACTGCAGCAGCCTGCGCGGCGCATGGGCACGCTTCCATTCGCCGGCGGCGTACTTGTTGGCCTCGGCCAGCGTGGGGTAGGTGTGGATGGTGCCCAGGATCTTGTTCAGCCCCAGGCCGTGCTTCATCGCCAGCACGTATTCGGCCAGCAGATCGCCGGCGTGCTCACCGACGATGGTCACGCCCAGGATGCGGTCCTTGCCGGGCACGGTCAGCACCTTGACGAAGCCGTGCGCCGTGCCGTCGGCGATGGCGCGGTCGAGGTCGTCGATGCCGTAGCGGGTGACCTCGAAGGCGATGCCCTGCGCGGTGGCTTCGGCCTCGCTCAGGCCGACACGGGCGACCTCCGGGTCGGTGAAGGTGGCCCAGGGGATGACGCGGTAGTCGGCCTTGAAGCGGCGCAGGCGTCCGAACAGCGCGTTGACTGCCGCGTACCAGGCCTGGTGCGCCGCGGTGTGGGTGAACTGGTAGGGCCCGGCGACGTCGCCCACCGCATAGATGTTGGGGTAGCGCGTCTGCAGCCAGGCATTCGTCTCGATCGTGCCGCGGGGCGTCAGCGGGATGCCCAGGGCCTCCAGGCCGTAGCCGCTGACGCGGGGGCTGCGGCCCACGGCGCACAGCAGCGCGTCGAAGGGGATGGCCACCTCGCGCGCCTGCGCGCCCGGGCCGTGCCGGGCGATCAGCTGCTTGCGGCCGTCGACCTGCTCCACCCGCACCGCCTGGTGCCCGGTCAGCACCTGCACGCCGTCGGCCCGCAGGGACGCGGTCACGAGCTCGGCGACCTCCGGGTCCTCGCGCACCATCAGCCGCTCGGCCATCTCCACCTGCGTCACCGTGCTGCCCAGCCGCGCGAAGCTCTGCGCCAGCTCGCAGCCGATGGGCCCGCCGCCCAGCACCAGCAGGCGCTGCGGCAGCTCGCGCAGGCCCCAGACGGTGTCGCTGGTCAGGACGCCTGCCTCCTGCAGGCCCGGGATCGGCGGCACGAAGGGGCTGGCGCCGGTGGCGATGACGATGCTGCGGGTGGTCAGCGTCTGAGAGGTGCCGTCGGCCAGGGTGACCTCGACGCGCCAGGGGCTGGTGATGCGCGCATGGCCCTGCAGCACCTCCACCCCCATCGCGGTGTAGCGCTCGACCGAGTCGTGCGGCTCGATCTCGCCGATCACGCGGTGCACGCGCTGCATCACCGCGGCAAAGTCGACGCGGCCGGCGGCATCGGCCACGCCGAAGGCCTGCGCCTTCTTCAACACCTGCGCTACCTTGGCCGAGCGGATCAGCGCCTTGCTGGGCACACAGCCGTAGTTCAGGCAGTCGCCGCCCATGCGGTGGCCCTCGACCAGCGTGACCCGGGCCTTGACCGCGGCGGCGATGTAGGACGTGACGAGCCCGCCGGCGCCTGCACCGATGACCACCAGGTTGCGGTCGAAGGACTTTGGCTTGGGCCACTTCGCATAGACCTTGCGCCGCTGCAGCCAGCCCACGCCGGCCTTGGCCAGCAGCGGGAACAGGCCCAGCAGCACGAAGCTGCCCAGCAGCCCCGGCGAGAGGATGTCGCCGGGCGTCTGGATGGCGGCCAGTTGCGTGCCTGCGTTCACGTACACCGCGGTGCCGGCCAGCATGCCGATCTGGCTGACGACGTAGAAGCGGCCTGCGCCCATCGGCGTGAGGCCCATCAGAAGGTTGATCAGCCAGAACGGGAACACCGGCACCAGCCGCAGCGTGAGCAGGTAGAAGGTGCCGTCCTTGTTCACGCCTTCGTTGATCGGCGCCAGCGCCTTGCCGAAGCGGGCCTGGATGGCCTCGCGCAGCAGGTAGCGCGCCACCAGGAAGGCCAGCAGCGCGCCCAGGCTGGAGGCAAAGCTCACCAGCAGCAGCCCCCAGCCCAGGCCGAACATCGCGCCGGCGGCCAGCGTCAGGATCACCGCCCCCGGGATCGACAGCGCCGTCGCCGCCACGTAGACGGCAAAGAAGACCGCCGCCGTGGCCAGCGGTGCGCTCAGCACCTGCGCCTGCAGGGCATCGCGGCTGGCCTTGAGCTTGTCCAGCGTCAGCAGCGTGCCAAGGTCGTACGCCTGCCAGACCCACACAGCCCCCAGCGCCAGCCCGGCGACCAGCACCCACCACAGGGACTTCGAGGGACGGGCCATCAGCGCACTCCTTCAGTCATGCGAACGACCGCCGTTTGCGTGCCATCAGGGGCTGCAGCCTCCAGCGCCCCGCCGCAACTGCTGCCCTGGCCGGCCGTGCAGCCGTAACAGTGATCGGCGATGCGGATGTCCGTACCTGCCGGGTCGTGTCGCAGCAGGTCACGAAGATGCGGCTGAGCGGGGTCTGCCGGGCCCGCGTGGGGATCGGCCGGCCCGCCCAGGTTGGCTCGCAGGCCCAGCATCTGGTTGAAGTCACAGTCATAGAGGAAGCCCCGCCAGTCGACGCTGAGCAGGCTGCGACACATCACCGTCTCCAGGTTCTCGGCGCGGTAACTGTCGCGCAGCAACTGCATGTAGGCGCCGAACGTGCCTTTGCTGACCAGCGTGCTGCCGAAGCGCTGGACCGGCATGTTGGTCAGCACGAACAGGTGGTCGAAGCGGATGCCGAAGTGCAGCAGCAGTTCCCGCTTGTAGTCGGCCTCCAGCGGCCCCTGCGGCGGTGGCAATGAAGGCCCCTGTGGGTTGTAGACGAGGTTCAGCACCAGGCCGCGAGCGGGGTCACCGTAGCCCAGCGCGTTGAGCTGACGCAGCCCGGCGATGCTGCGCTCGAAGACGCCATCACCACGCTGGCGGTCGACGTTGGCCGGCGAGTAGCACGGCAACGACGCGGTGACCTCCACGCCGTGCTCCGCCAGGAACACCGCCAAGTCCTCCTGCCCGGGCTCGGACAAGATGGTGAGGTTGCACCGGTCGATGACGCGCACGCTCAGCGCCCGGGCCTGGCGCACGAGGTGACGGAAGTGTTCGTTCAGCTCCGGCGCACCACCCGTGAGGTCCAGAGTCGACACCTGGCGCGCACGCAGCACCTCGATCACCTGCGCGATCGTGTCGCCGTCCATCATCTCCGTGCGCTGCGGGCTCGCCGCGACGTGGCAGTGCAGGCAGCTCTGGTTGCATTTGTAGCCGAGGTTGATTTGCAGGGTGTCCAGCGAACGGCGCCGAATGGGCGGGAAATCGCTGGCGGCGAGCAAGGGCAGCGTGGCATGCATCGTGAATGGGCCGTTGTAGCGACAAGTGTGGATGGGGCGATGCCCGGTATTCGCTGCGGAACCTGCAGAGGTTACAGCGAACACGGGCTGCGTCCCGGGCCGACTGGAGCCGCTCGGCCACGCAGTGGAAGCCGGCGATGAACCAGTTCGCGATGCGGTACGAGCAGCGGCTCACGCAGGCCACACGAGGCGCCGGCCGATGAGGGGGTTGCGCCATGAGTCCATGGGCTCAACCGGGGCGCCTCCGGCGGCCGGGCAGGGGCCTGGAGACGGCAAGGAGATCATCCAACGGCCAACCCGACAAAACGCCTCGCACGCAAAATTCCCGACAGGCTCACTGGCAGCGCCCTGGCCCCGGCAAACGGGTGGCCTCGGTGATTCCGACGGGCGAGGCCAGGAAGGCGGGTGATGCGGCATCGCAGGGCCGTGGCCTCTTGATCATGTTCGGCAGGCCCAGGCCCCATGGCCTGCCAGAGGGCTGGCACCTCGTCGCGCTGAACGGTAGGCACCGGTACGGAAAGTTCGCCAAGGTCGCACTGGATGTCGTCAAGTCTTAGCCGACAGACTCCCGTGACGCTCCCAACCTGCTCAGCCATGAGTCGTCCCTGCGCTTCGACGGCGTTGTGCCTGCCCGAGCCAGAGTGCGGTTTGTGAAGCAGCCAGGCGCCACTGTGTGGCAGATCAAAAGGGCCTGGAGAGGCTCCCGAGCCTGGGTCCGTAATCGGGCGTCGGCCCCGATCTTTGGACATTCGAGACTCCTGTCGGAACGCTCAGATCACGGCCGCCAGGTTCACCGCGCACCCTCTCCTCAGCCCGTCCAGCGCATCAGCGTCACGACGACCACCAGCACGCCCAGCCCCAGATTGACCACGACCCAGCGGCGAATGTGGGCCAGGGCAGACTGGCCGGCGCTCCACTCGGAAGCCGCCACGGCTCGGCCGAGCCTCTTGTAGAGCGCAAAGCGGATGTGCATGAAGATCGCCACCATGGCCACGCCCAGCAACGTCATCACGGTCCATGCCAGTGGCATGTCAAAGCTGCCGCCAGATTGCACGACCTGCTTGGCCACGCGCCCGAGCATCCACAGCCCACTGGCCAGCGCCAGCAGCGACGCCACCAGCACGGCCTTGAAGAAGCGACCCAGCACGTCGTGCATCAAACGCAGGCGGACCGCCGGTTCAAGCCGGGCCACCGCTGGCCGCAGGAACAAGTGCGCAAACGCCATGCCGCCGACCCATACGATGATCGACAACACATGGATCGTCTTCAGGATTGCATAGATCACCGAACGGTCCTCTCAAGTTGAAGCACCGCGCACAGAAAGCCGCCCGGCTTGGCTTCGAGCCGCGTGCATGAACGGCCGGTGAACTGTGCCGGAGCGAGCGGTCCTGGCGAGGAGGAGGGCCTTGTGTGTCGGCGCCGAGCAGGTCCAGATAGACCTGAATCGGGCTGGCCAGCCAGGCCCCGGCAACACGCTCGCGAAACTGGAGTGTTGGCGCCGGGACACGATCCCGACACTCATTGGGCTGTTCTGCGAGGGGGCTATGGTCGGTCGAGGCCACGCCCGAGGTGCGAAACGGGATCAACGAGCAGCAGCGTCGCAGCGGCGACGCAACGCGTGCTGCCGCGATCTTGAAGGGTCGGGCTGCATCGGATGCGCGCGCACTGGCTCCCAACGTCGTCGCCCCAACGCTGGTACTGCACTGCGACCGCGATCGGGTCACGCCGGTGGCGCTTGGGCCCGACACCGCAGCCGCGATTCCGGGCGCGCGATTCGAGGCGCCGAACTCCGGCAATCACGTGCCACTGGGGCATGAGCCGGCGTTCGCCAGGTTCTGCGAAGCGGTGGTCGAGTTTGTCACTGACTCCACCGATCAAGACCAACTCACGCCGCGCGAGCGCGAACTCGCCCGCCTGGTCGCTCAGGGGCTCGATAACGCCCAGATCGCTGCAACGCTCGGTGTTGCCAACAAGGCGGTGCGCGACGCGCTCTCGGTGCTTTACAGAAAACTCGGCGTTGACAGCCGGGCCCGCGCTGTCGTGCGTGCCCGGGACAAGGGTTTCTGAATTCCCGGGCAGCGGGACTGAAGTCCTCTTTACCGGCTTGTCAGTGGACCGTACCGTCCATGAAGAGCCCGCTTCGAAAGCGTGTAAGACGGGCGCTGCGCTCCAGTCTTCCGGAGACCCCCATGCCTCTCGTCGCGTTTGCCACCTTTGCCATCTTTCGTGCACCGCCTGGCGATCCACAGGTTCAAGGCTTTTTCGACCGGTTGCCCGATACCTTCGGCGCTGCGGACCGCTTCGAGGGTTTCGTCG
>JBMTXX010000145.1:0-9600 GCA_049453935.1 Rubrivivax sp. | reverse complement strand
CCTGGAAGTCGCCGGTGAAGTGCAGGTTGATGTCCTCCATCGGCACCACCTGCGCGTGGCCGCCGCCGGCCGCGCCGCCCTTCATGCCGAACACCGGCCCGAGCGAAGGCTCGCGCAGGCAGACGACGGCGCGCTCGCCGATGCGGTTGAGCGCGTCGCCCAGGCCCACGGTGGTCGTCGTCTTGCCCTCACCCGCCGGCGTGGGGTTGATGCCGGTGACGAGCACGAGCCGACCGTCAGGCCGATCTTGCAGCGTGCGCAGGTGCGGCAGGGTGATCTTGGCCTTGTATCGCCCATAGGCGACCAGCGCCTCCTCGGGCAGGCCGAGGCGCTGCGCGATCTCGGTCACGGGCTGGAGGGTCGCCGCCTGGGCGATGTCGATGTCACTGCGCATGCGCAACTCCTGAGGGCACGGAAGGGGATGGGCCGGGGTGGCATTCTTCGCCGGCAACCGCTCGCCCTGGGCTCGCCATGGGGCTTCGTCAAACGCAGCCCGAGCAGACTTCAGCGGATCGGCGAAAACGACCGCACCGCTCGGAAGAGGCGTCGGTCACACCTCCATCATGCCGCACTCCAGCGTCCCTGCCTTCAGAAGCAGCGCCACGTAGCCGACGAAGCTGCTGCGCACCAGCAGCTCGAAGGCGTCGTCTTCGGTGCGCCACAACCAAACCGAAGCCTTGTAGAAGTGCGTGCCAGTGCATCGCCCCACCGGGAATACGCGCGGGTGCAGGTCCTGCGGGCAGCCCTGGGCGAGCACCTCGCGCGCCGGCGGGCCGGCCAGGCGCAGCACGCAGTAGCCGCTGCTGACGTCGGTGACCGCGTGGTGGCGCGCGCCGGCGGCCGCGCGCAGCGCCGCCGCGATCGCGCCCTCGGCACCCGGCTCACCAAGGCCGCACCAGTCGTCGGGGCCGGCCCAGCCGCTGCGCCGGGCCGCATCCGCCGGGCACTGCCCGGCCTGGGTGGGCAGCGGCAGGCCGACGGCCGCCGAAACGGCGTCGACGAAGCCCGCGTCGGCCGGGTCGCCACGCAGGTTGACGATGGCGCGGCTGCGGTCCCAGCGGACCTGCAGGTGGGTGTCAGCGGGCATTCTGGCGCTCCCCCTTGGTGTCGTAGAAGACCGGGCTCGAGATCACGGCCGTGCGGCTGCGGCCGTCACTGGTGGCCACGTGCACCCTCTCGCCTAGGCGCGCATGGCCGCCACGCACCAGGGCGAGCGCGATCGATCGGCCCAGCGTCGGGCTCATGTAGCTGGACGTCACATGGCCGGCCATCGGTACCGGGCCCGGGCCCTGCGGCCAGTCGCCCATCAGCACCTGCGCGCCCTCGGGCAGCACAAAGGCCGGGTCGTCGGTCAGCAGGCCGACGAGCTGCTTGCGGTCGGCGCGCGCGGTGTCGCTGCGCGCGAGCGAGCGCTTGCCCAGGCAGTCCTTGGTCTTGATCACCATGCCGCCCAGGCCCAGGTCGATCGGCGTCACCGAGCCGTCGGTGTCCTGCCCGACGATGATGAAGCCCTTCTCGGCGCGCAGCACGTGCATGGTCTCGGTGCCGTAGGGCGTGATGCCGAACTCGGCGCCGGCCGCGTGGATGGCCTCCCAGACCTGCAGGCCGTGGGCCGCCGGCACGTTGACCTCGTAGCTGCGCTCGCCCGAGAAGCTGATGCGGAAGATCCGCGCCTTCACCCCGGCCACCGTGCCCTCGCGGTACGACATGAAGGGGAAGGCGGCGTCGTCGAAGTCGACGTCGGGGCAGAGTTTCTCCAGCACCGCGCGGCTCTTCGGGCCGACCACCGCCGTGGTCGACCCATGGTCGGTCACCGTGGTCAGGTTGACCTTCAGGTGCGGCCACTCGGTCTGCAGCCAGCGCTCCAGCCAGGCCAGCACCCGGGCCGCGCCGCCGGTGGTGGTGTGCATCAGGAAGTGGTTCTCGGCCAGGCGCACGGTGACGCCGTCGTCGAAGACCATGCCGTTCTCGTCGAGCATCAGGCCGTAGCGCGCCTTGCCGATCTCGAGCTTGCTCCAGGCGTTGGAGTAGACCCAGTTCAGCAGCGTCGCCGCGTCAGGCCCCTGGATGTCGATCTTGCCCAGCGTGGAGGCGTCCAGCGTGGCCACGGCCTCGCGCGCGGCGCGTACCTCGCGCGCCACGGCGGCGTGCAGGTCCTCGCCGGCCTTCGGGAAGTACCAGGGCCGCTTCCACTGCCCCACGTCCTCGAAGGCGGCGCCGTGGGCCACGTGCCAGGGCTGGATGCAGGTGGTGCGCACCGGGTCGAAGGCGTCGCCGAGCTCCGCGCCGGCCAGCGTGCCGAAGGTCACCGGCGTGTAGTTGGGGCGGAAGGTCGTCGTGCCCACCTTCGGGATCGGCTTGCCCAGCGCCTGGGCGACGATGCCCATGCCGTTGATGTTGCCGGTCTTGCCCTGGTCGGTGCCGAAACCCATCGCGGTGTATCGCTTGACGTGCTCGATGCTCTCGAAGCCCTCGCGCACGGCCAGCAGCAGGTCGGCCGCGCTGACGTCGTTCTGGAAGTCGACGAACTGCTTGGGCGCGCGCGACGGCGGCAACGCGTGCGGCACCAGCCACAACGGGCGGATGGTGCCAGCCTGCGCTGCCTCCACGGCCGGCGGCTCGCCAGCCGGCCCGGTGCTGCCGGCGGCCTGCGCCGCCGCCTGCCCCGCCGCTGCGCCACCGGCCGAAGCCTCGGCCAGCGTGCGCGCACCGGCGCAGGCGCCGGCCGAGCGCTCGGACTGCGCCGGCGCGCCGGGCAGGAAGGTCGCGAGCTCGTCGCTCCACACGGCCTTGCTGCCGGCTTGCGAGTGCAGGTGGATGACGGCGCTGGCGCCACCGCTGGTAGCCAGCAGGTCGCAGGCCAGCGTGCGGGGGGCGCCCTGCAGGCGGCCCTCGTCATCGATCGCCTGGACGAGGGCGCCGGTGAGCGCGCGCCGGCCCTGGGCCTCGGTGACGACGTGGCCCGCCAGCACCTCGATGCCGGCGGCGCGCGCGCGCTCGCCCATCGAGCCGTCAGGGCGGGCGCGGGCATCGACCACCTGCACCTGCGCGCCGGCGGCCTTCAGCGCCAGCGCCGCGTCGTAGGCGCCGTCGTGGTTGGTGAAGACGACAGCCCGCTGGCCCGGCAGCACCGCGTAGCGGCGCACATAGGTGGAGACGGCCGAGGCGAGCATCACGCCCGGCAGGTCGTTGTGGGCAAAGACCAGCGGGCGCTCGTGCGCCCCGGTGGCCAGCACCACCTGCTTCGCGCGCACCCGCCACAGCCGCTCGCGGTAGGCGGGCTGGCGCCCGCGCGGCAGGTGGTCGGCGCGCTTCTCCACCAGGGTCACGAAGTCGTGGTCGTGGTAGCCGAAGGCGGTGGTGCGCGGCAGCACGGTCACGTCGGGCATGGCGGCCAGCTCGCGCACCGTCAGCTCGGCCCACTTTGGCGCCGGCCAGCCGTCTACCGTCTCGTCGCTGGACAGCAGCCAGCCGCCAGGCTCAGACTGTTCGTCGCACAGGATCACGCGCGCCCCGGCCCGGGCGGCGGCACGCGCCGCCGCCAGCCCTGCGATGCCGGCGCCCACCACCAGCACGTCGGCGTGGGCGTAGCGCTTGTCGTAACGGTCGGGATCGGGCACCTCGGGCGAGTGGCCCAGGCCGCTGACCGCGCGGATGCGCTTCTCGAAGAAATGCCAGGCCGCCTGCGAGGCCATGAAGGTCTTGTAATAGAAGCCGGCCGGGATCAGGCGCGAGAACCAGCCGTTGACCGCGCCGACGTCGAACTCGACGCTCGGGCTGGCGTGGATGCTGCGCGCCACCAGGCCGTCGACCAGCGCAGCCTCGGTCATGCGCACGTTGGGCACGGTGCGCTCACCCTCGAACAACTGCACCAGCGCGTTCGGCTCCTCGACGCCGGCGGCCAGCAGGCCGCGTGGGCGGTGGTACTTCCAGCTGCGCGCGACCAGGCTCTGCCCGGCCGCCAGCAGCGCCGAGGCCAGCGTGTCGCCCTCGTAGCCGGTGTAGGCGCGGCCGTTGAAGCTGAACTGCAGCGGCCGGCTGCGGTCGATGCGCCCGCCCTGCGGCAGGCGGCGGTTGGCGGCGGCGCTCATCGGGCGGCTCCTTCGGCAGCAGGCGCCGCGGCCGGGGTGGCCGGTGCGGCAGCCCCCTGCCCCAGCCGCGCAAAGGCCGGCGGCGGCTCCGCGCCGATCTTCCAGGTGCCATGGAAGCGGTAGCTGACGGTGTCGCGCAGCGCGTTGAACCACTTGCCGCAGCCGCTGGCGTGGCGCCACTGCTCGTGGTGCAGGCCCTTGGGGTTCTTGCGCATGAAGACGTAGTCGCCCCATTGCTCGTCGCTCATCGCCTCGGTGCCCAGGGGCCGGGCGATGCCGCCCTCCCCGCCGTAGGCGAACTCGCTCTCGGCGCGGGGGCCGCACCAGGGGCATTCGATGATCAGCATGATGGCTTGCCCTCCCTCGTTCAGTGGGCGACGGCGGCGGCGCCGTGCTCGTCGATCAGGTGGCCGTTGTGGAAACGGTCGAGGCTGAAGGCCTCGTTCAGCGGGTGCGGGCGGTCCTGCGCCACGGTGTGCGCCATCACCCAGCCCGAGCCCGGCGTGGCCTTGAAGCCGCCGGTGCCCCAGCCGCAGTTGATGTACAGGCCCTTGACCGGCGTGAGGCCGATGATCGGGCAGGCGTCGGGCGAGACATCGACGATGCCGCCCCACTGGCGGTTCATCCGCACGCGCGAGAACAGCGGGAACAGCTCGACGATGGCCTGCAGCGTGCCCTCGATGATGGGGAAGCTGCCGCGCTGGCCGTAGCCGGTGTAGTGGTCGATGCCGGCGCCGATGACGAGATCGCCCTTGTCGCTCTGGCTGATGTAGGCGTGGATGGCGTTGCTCATCACCACGGTCGGGAAGACGGGCTTCATCGGCTCGCTGACCAGCGCCTGCAGCGGGTGGCTCTCGAGCGGCAGGCGGAAGCCCGCCAGCGAGGCCAGCACGCTGGAGTGACCGGCGGCGACGATGGCCACCTTCTTCGTGCGGATGAAGCCCCGCGCCGTGTCGAGCCCCACCACCGCCCCGCCCTCGCGCCGGATGCCGGTGACTTCGCAGTTCTGCAGCAGGTCCACGCCCAGCGCGTCGGCGGCGCGCGCGAAGCCCCAGGCCACGGCGTCGTGCCGGGCCACGCCGGCGCGGCGCTGGTAGGAGGCACCCAGCACCGGGTAGCGCGTGTTCAGGTTGATGAAGGGCAGCATCGCCTGGATCTGCTGCGGGCTCAGCACCTCGGCGTCGACGCCGTTCAGGCGGTTGGCGGTGACGCGGCGCTCGATGTCGCGCATGTCCTGCAACGTGTGGCCGAGGTTCATCACCCCGCGCTGGCTGAACATGACGTTGTAGTTCAGGTCCTGGCTCAGGCCCTCCCACAGCTTCATCGACTTCTCGTACAGGTGGGTGGCCTCGTCCCACAGGTAGTTGCTGCGCACGATGGTGGTGTTGCGCGCGGTGTTGCCGCCGCCCAGCCAGCCACGCTCGACCACGGCGATGCGCCGCATGCCGTGCAGCTTGGCCAGGTAGTAGGCCGTGGCCAGGCCGTGCCCGCCGCCACCCACCACCACGGCCTCGTACTCGCGCTGCGGCTCGGGCGCGCGCCACTGGCGCTGCCAGCCTTCGTGGTAGCCCAGCGCGTTGCGCGCCAGCGACCAGATCGAGAACTTCTGCATCCGTGCCTCCTTCAGCACTCGACGATGTTGACGGCCAGCCCGCCGCGGGCCGTCTCCTTGTACTTGGTCAGCATGTCGGCGCCGGTCTCGCGCATGGTCTTGATGACCTTGTCCAGGCTGACGTGGTGCGTGCCGTCGCCGCGCAGCGCCATGCGCGCGGCGTTGATCGCCTTGACCGAGGCGATCGCGTTGCGCTCGATGCACGGGATCTGTACCAGCCCGCCCACGGGGTCGCAGGTCAGGCCCAGATGGTGCTCCATGCCGATCTCGGCCGCGTTCTCCACCTGCTCGGGCGTGCCGCCCATCACCGCGCACAGCGCGCCGGCGGCCATCGAGCAGGCCACACCCACCTCGCCCTGGCAGCCGACCTCGGCGCCGCTGATGCTGGCGTTTTCCTTGTAGAGGATGCCGATGGCCGCGGCGGTGAGCAAGAAATCCGTCACGCCGCGGTCGTGCGAGCCGGGCACGAAGCGCGCGTAGTAGTGCAGGACCGCCGGCACGATGCCGGCCGCTCCGTTGGTGGGCGCGGTGACGACGCGCCCGCCGGCGGCGTTCTCCTCGTTGACGGCCAGCGCGTACAGGTTGACCCAGTCGATGACCTGGAGAGGATCCTTCAGCGCAGCCTCCGGGTTCGTCGTCAGGTCCTTGAAGAGCGCCGCGGCTCGGCGGCGTACCTTGAAGCCGCCGGGCAGCACGCCCTCGGTGCGGCAGCCGCGCGTCACGCAGGCCTGCATCACCTGCCAGATCTTCATCAGCCCGGCGTCGATCTCGGCGTCGCTGCGCCAGTGGCGCTCGTTGCGCCGCATCACCTCGGCGATCGAGCAACGCTGGGCACGCGTCAGCGCCAGCAATTCGGCGCCGCTGCGAAAGGGCAGCGGCAGCACCGTGGCGTCGGGCGCCACGGCCTTGTGGCGCGAGCCGTCGGCCGCGACCTCGTCGCTGACGACGAAGCCGCCGCCCACCGAGTAGTACACCCGAGCGCACAGCTCGCCCCCGTCGGCGCCGAAGGCGCAAAAGCGCATGCCGTTGGCGTGGAAAGGCAGACTCTGACGCCGGTGGAAGACGAGGTCGCGCGGTTCGTCGAAGGCGATGGACGGCGCGCCTTCGGAAGCCGCGGCGGCAGACGCGCCAGATGCGCCAGATGCGTCGTCAGGCGGAGCGAGCCTGCCCCCCAGCACCAGACGCCGCTCGGACCGGATGGTCTCCAGCAGCGCTGGCACGGCATCCACGTCGACGCTGTCGGGCTCGTGTCCTGCCAGACCGAGCATCACCGCCTTGTCGCTGCCGTGGCCCTTGCCCGTGGCGCCGAGCGAGCCGAAGAGTTCGCACTTCACGCGCGCCGTCAGCGCCAGCAGGCCCTCGGCAGCCAGCCGCAGCGTGAACATCCGCGCAGCCCGCATCGGGCCCACGGTGTGCGAACTGCTCGGCCCGATACCGATCTTGAAGAGGTCGAAGACAGAGACGGCCATGACGCCGGCATCATCGATGGCGCAAAGGCGCGCCGTTTGATCTTTTGCGGCATCGAAAGTAACCATTGCGTCGCATGACCACCTGATCACGAAGATCGTCCGGCCGTCGATGGCGTGCCGCTGCGTGACGCGCGGCCGACGACACCCGACACGTGACTTGACCCCAAGGCCTGTCGGGGCGCTCAGGGGCTGCTTGAATCCGCATCATGAAGACGCTTCCCGTGCCTGCTGTTGCCTCGCGCCGCCGTGCGATGCGCCTCGCGTTGGGGTCTGCCGCGGCCACCCTCGTGTGGCCTCTGCTGCCAGCCCGCGCCGCAACGCTGTTGCCACCCGTGGCCGAAGGGCCGTTCTATCCCTCGCCGGCCTGGCGCGAGCGCGGACCGTTCGCCGGCGATTGGGACGCCGATCTGACGCGCGTGCAGCGCGGCGGACGCGAGCGCGTCGCCGAAGGTGAGCACCTGGGGCTGGATCTGGTGCTGCGTGACAGCGCAGGTCGGCCACTGGACGGCGCGACGGTCGAGATCTGGCAATGTGACACCTGGGGCCGCTACCGCCACCCCCGCGACGGGGCGTCACCGGGGGATGTCGACGAAGGTTTCCAGGGCTTCGGGCAAGCCCGCAGCCGCGTCGACGGCGCCGTGGCCTTTCGCACGATCCGGCCAGCCCCCTACGTCGGACGCACGCCGCACATCCACGTCAAGCTTCGCCACCCGCGTTTCGGGGAGGTCAGCTCGCAACTCTTCGTGGACGGTGACCCCGGGAACACGCGCGACTTCCTCTGGCGACGCCTGGAACCCGCCGAGCGCGCAGCGCTGGCGATGAGGCTGCAAACCGCCCACCCCAGCAGCGGGCTGCGCTGGCAGGTCCGTCACACGCTGGTCGTGCCCACCTGAAGGCCGCGCCCCGGATCGGGCTTCAGTTCGGCGTTCCGTGTGCGGCGTGTAGAGTCGCGCTGTCATGGAGATCCACCCCGACCGGCCCGTACCGACGACGCGTTGCCCGCTGTGCGGCGGGCCCAACGGTTGCTCGGTCGCCGCCGCAGGCCGTTTCGACACACCCTGCTGGTGCACCGACGTGCCGTTCCCTCCCGCCTTGCTGGGTCGATTGGCCCCCGGTGCGCGTGGGACAGCGTGCATCTGCCGCGCCTGTGCCAAGCCGTCGGAGATCGAAGCCGCCACACGACCCCCGCCCGATCCCGCCGGCGGTTGATCGCCAAGCCCTGCCCCCAGCGTCAGCGATACACCGGAAAGCGGGCCGTCAGTGTCGCCACCCGCGCCTTCACGTCAGCCAGGCGCGCCGGGTCGGCAGGCGCGTCCAGCAGGTCGGCGATCAGGTGGCCGACCTGGCGCGACTCGTCCTCACCGAAGCCGCGCGTCGTCATCGCCGGGCTGCCCAGCCGGATGCCACTGGTGACCATCGGCTTTTCAGGATCGTTCGGGATGGCGTTCTTGTTCACCGTGATATGTGCCTGCCCCAGCAGCGCCTCGGCGGCCTTGCCCGTCAAACCCTTGGGGCGCATGTCCACCAGCATCACATGGCTCTCGGTGCGGCCCGAGACGATGCGCAGGCCGCGCGCGACCAGCGTCTCGGCCAGCACGCGGGCGTTGGCCAGCACCTGCTGCTGGTAGGCCTTGAACGAGGGCTGCAGCGCCTCTCCGAAGGCTGCGGCCTTGGCCGCGATCACGTGCATCAGCGGGCCGCCCTGGATGCCGGGGAAGATGGCGCTGTTGATCGCCTTCTCGTGCTCGGGCCGCATCAGGATGATGCCGCCGCGCGGACCGCGCAGGCTCTTGTGCGTGGTGCTGGTGACGATGTCGGCGTGCGGGATCGGGCTCGGGTAGACGCCGGCGGCGATCAGCCCGGCGTAGTGCGCCATGTCCACCATCAGCAGCGCGCCGACCTCGCGCGCGATGCGGCCGAAGCGCTCGAAATCGATGCGCAGCGAGTAGGCCGAGGCCCCGGCGATGATCAGCTTCGGCCGCGTCTCGCGCGCCTTGCGCTCCATGGCTTCGTAGTCGATCTCCTCGCGCTCGTCCAGGCCGTAGCTGACCACGTTGAACCACTTGCCGCTCATGTTCAGCGCCATGCCGTGCGACAGGTGGCCGCCCTCGGCCAGGCTCATCCCCATGAAGGTGTCGCCAGGCTTCAGGAAGGCCAGGAACACCGCCGCATTGGCCTGCGCCCCGGAGTGCGCCTGCACGTTCGCGGCCCATCCATGGGCGTCGGCCCCGAACAGGCGCCGTACGCGGTCGAGTGCCAGTTGCTCGACGCGGTCGACGTGCTCGCAACCGCCGTAGTAGCGGCGGCCCGGGTAGCCCTCGGCGTACTTGTTGGTCAGTTGGCTGCCCTGTGCGGCCATCACGGCGCGGGAGGCGTAGTTCTCGCTGGCGATCAGCTCGATGTGATCCTCCTGACGGCGGTTCTCGTC
>JBMTXX010000144.1:0-9662 GCA_049453935.1 Rubrivivax sp. | reverse complement strand
GGCACGGCCATGGAGAGCCTGTCGATGATGCTGCTGACGGTGCCGATCTTCTTCCCGCTGGTCACCTCGCTCGGCTTCGACCCGGTGTGGTTCGGCATCCTGGTGGTGTGCGTGATCGAGATCAGCCTGATCACCCCGCCGGTGGGCATGAACATCTTCGTGCTGTCCAGCGTCATGCCGGATGTGCCCACCACGACGATCTGGCGCGGCGTGCTGCCTTTCATCGGTGCCGACGTGATGCGCATGGCCGTGCTGATCGCCTTCCCGGCCATCAGCCTGGCCTTGCCGCAGTGGCTGGGACTTTGAATACCCCTCAACCGAGATCTCCTTGAAACCGACCTCAGATGTTCTGCCGCCGCGAATGCCCCCAAGCAGGCTTGCCCCATCTGTCCTGCTGACAGGAGGGGTATTGCTGTGCGCGCTGGCCGGCATGCCTGAGACAGCACAGGCATACACCGTGCACGGGGCAGCCAGCTGCCGCGACTGGGCCAGCGACGACTACGACAAAGGCTGGGCGCTGGGTTACCTCAGCGGTTTCAACGCGGCAACGGCGTCCGATCTCGGCAGCGAGATCGACAACGACGAACTCGTCAGGCGGGTGGCGGCGCTGTGCCGCGCCAAGCCTGATCAGGATTTCGACGATGCCTTGCAAACCCTGGTCGAGCGCCTGTCGGCGAAGGCGAAAGCCTCACCGTCATCGCAGGCTGAGACGCGGTTCCGGCCCATCGACATCACCGACCTGAAGCTCGACATCGCCTCCCTGGACGGGCAGGCGGTGTCCGTGCGGGCCAGCATCACCCTGATGGGCGGGATGGCGATGCTGACCGACCCGCGGCAGTCCTTCGACACCAACCCGGTCTTCGCCGACACGGAGAGCCTGTCCCGTGACGACCGTCAGTACATCCTCACGCGCTGCAACCTCGGATGCGAGGTCACGGTGCGCGGCATCGTCGCCGAGGTGATGATGCAGCCCGGCGTGAAGATGCTCGCACTGCAACGCTGAAGCGGCAGACGCGCAGACGCGCAGGCGTCAGGCCCGCGCCACCCGGTGGATGGCGTCGGCCCGACGCTCCAGCCCTGGCTGCAGCCGGCAACCCAGGCCGGCCCCGCCAGGCGCGCGGATGAGGCCCTGTGCCACCGGCGGAGGCTGGTCGACCAGGTCCTGGTACCAGCCGTAATACATGCCGCGGGCGATCTCCTGCTCGCGCACGTTGGGGGCCGCCAGCGCCAGATGGGTCGATGCGGCGAGCGTGACCGGGCCCGAACAGTCGTGGAAGGCGATCGGAAGGCCGCGGGCCTCGGCCAGCGCCGCCGCCTTGCGGGCAAAGGTGATGCCGCCGCCCCAGGTGACGTCGATGATGGGCGTGGCGATGGCGCGGGTGTCGATCAACGCCTGCACCTGCCCCAGGCCACCGAGCGTCTCGCCCCCGGCCAGCGGCGCCCGCGTGGAGGCGGCCAGGGCGGCCAGCTCGCCCGGACGGTCCATCCAGATCGGATCCTCGATCCAGTCCATGCCCAGCGGCTCCAGCGCGGCACAGATCTTCTTGGCGGCGGTCAGGCCCCACAGCCCGTGCAGCTCGGCCTTCAAGCGCATGCGGTCACCGTGCGCGGCACGGACCTTCTCGAACGGCGCCAGGCCACGCTTGAGGTCCTCGGTCGAGATGTCCATCCCGTCGACGGCCCCGGCCGCGAGGTCGAAGGGCCAGATCTTCATCGACGAGATGCCCATCTCCAGCAACGACGCGGCCAGTTCGTCGGCGCGGTGCAAGAAGGCGTCCAGGTCCTCGTAGCGGCGCCCACCGGCAGCCTGCCCCTCCAGGCCGAAGTTCTCCGGCCGCACCGCCGAGGTCTTCGACACGTAGCTCGGCCCGGCGCAGGTGTTGTAGACCGGGAGGCAGGCCCGCGTGGCGCCGCCCAGGCAGTCCACGAGCGGACGCCCGGTGGCCTGCCCGAGCAGGTCCCACAGCGCCACATCGACGGCCGACAGCGCCCGCATCTCGGCCCCGGTGCCGCAAAAGCCCACATAGGGCCGCATGCGCCTGTTGAGATGCTCGATGCGCGACGGGTCCTCCCCCAGGATCATCGGCGCGATGCGGTCGTGCACATCGGCCTCGGCCGCTGCCGCGCCGAACCAGGTCTCGCCCAGCCCGACCAGGCCCTCGTCGGTGTGGACGCGCACCCACAGCAGATTGGGGTGCTCTCCCAGGCGCAGGGTCTCGACGGCGGTGATCTTCATGGTGCGGTGGCCAGGTGGATGCGAAGCGGCGCATCTTGCCGCGCGCCGAGGCCTCTGACAAGGGGTAGAGGCGACCCAGCTGGATCCGCGCCGCACGACCTCGGTCGCGCCGGATCAGCCGATCAGCTGATCAGCTGATCGGCAGCCGTCAGCGTGCCAGCACCGGTGCCAGCGCCCTGCCCGTGTGCGTGTCCACGGCGACGACCTGCTCGGGCGTGCCGGCGCAGACCACGCGGCCGCCTTCGGTGCCGCCTTCCGGACCGAGGTCGATGACCCAGTCGGCTTCGGCGATGACATCCAGATCGTGCTCGATCACGACGACGCTGTGCCCGCTGTCGACCAGCCGGTGCATCACCCGGATCAGCTTCTCGACGTCGGCCATGTGCAGGCCGACCGTCGGCTCATCCAGCACATACAGGGTGCGGGCGCCGCGCGTCAGGCCGTCATCCCGCACCTTGGTCAGTTCGGTGACGAGCTTGATGCGCTGGGCCTCGCCGCCCGACAGGGTGGGGCTGGGCTGGCCGAGCGTCAGGTAGCCCAGGCCGACATCCTTCAGCAGCTGCAGCGGCCGCGCGATCGACGGCATCGAGGCGAAGAAGTCCACCGCCTCGTCGACCTCCATGCGCAGCACGTCGCCGATGCTGCGGCCGCGCCAGGTGACGGCGAGGGTCTCGGCGTTGAAGCGCTGGCCGTGGCAGGTGTCGCAGGGCACCTTGACGTCGGGCAGGAAGCTCATCGCCACCGTGCGCATGCCCTGGCCCTCGCAGGAGGGGCAGCGGCCGTCGCCGGTGTTGAAGGAAAAGCGCGCGGCCGCGTAGCCCCGCGCCTTGGCCTCCAGCGTCTCGGTGTAGAGCTTGCGGATCGTGTCCCAGAAGCCGATGTAGGTGGCCGGGCACGATCGCGGCGTCTTGCCGATCGGCGTCTGGTCGACCTCGAGCACGCGCTCGATCGACTCGAATCCCTCGAGCCCGACACAGCCCGCCCACGCCGGGCCACGGCCGGCGGCCCAGGCGTCGCGGCCGGCCCGTGTCGCGCGCTGGGCGACGGCGGCCTGCACGTTGACGAGCAACACGTCACGCGCCAACGTGCTCTTGCCCGAGCCGGAAACCCCGGTCACCGCGACCAGTCGCTGCAGCGGCACGCGCACATCGACCTCGCGCAGGTTGTGCAGGCGCGCGCCCGTCAGGCGCAGGGCCGGACCGTCCGGCGCCACCTCGCGCGGGGGCTGCACGGGATGCTTCAAGGGTTGCGCCAGCAAACGGCCGGTGAGCGAATCGGGATTCGCGGCCAGATCGGCAACCGCGCCCTGCGCCACCAGCCGCCCCCCGCGACGCCCGGCACCCGGGCCGATGTCGATCAGGTGGTCGGCGCGGCGTATCGTGTCCTCGTCGTGCTCGACCACGACCAAGGTGTTGCCCTGGTCGCCCAGCCGGTGCAGCGCGTTCAGCAGGATGCCGTTGTCGCGCGGGTGCAGGCCGATGGTGGGCTCGTCGAGCACATAGCACACGCCCTGCAGGTTGCTGCCCAGCTGCGCCGCCAGCCGGATGCGCTGGGCCTCGCCGCCCGACAAGGTCGGCGCGGCCCGGTCCAGCGTCAGGTAGCCCAGCCCGACCTGCTGCAGGAAATCCAGACGGCTGCGGATCTCGGCGATCACGTCCCGGGCGATGCCGGTCTCGCGCGGGCTCAGCAGCCCCTCGGCCGCCAGCGCCTGGACCCATAGCGCCGCCTCGCGCACGCTCATCCGCGCGACCTCGCTGATGGGCCGCCCCTGGAAGCGCACGGCCAGCGCCTGCGGGTTCAGTCGGGCGCCGGCGCAGTCCGGGCAGGGTTCGTCGACGAGGCCCTCGATCTCCGGCTCCTCTGCGGGGAAGCTCTGCTCGCGTCCCCGGGCATCGTCGTCGCGCACCGAGTCGTCCAGCGCCCGGCGCTGCTCGCGCGTGAGCTTCAGCCCGGTGCCCACGCAGGTGGTGCACCAGCCGTGCTTGCTGTTGTAGCTGAACATCCGCGGATCGAGCTCGGGGTAGCTCGTGCCGCAGGCCGGGCAGGCACGCCGGGTCGAGAAGACCTGCACCGTGCCCACGTCCGCGGTCGACTGCCCGTCGGCCATGGCCTCGGCCAGACCGTCCAGCGGGTGCAGCAGATGCAGCACGCCCTTGCCGAGTTCCAGCGCCTTGGACAGGGCCGCGCGCAGCGCGCCCTCTTCGGCCGCATCGACCACGAGATCGGCCACCGGCAGCTCGATGGTGTGCTCCTTGAAGCGGTCGATGCGCGGGAACGGGTCGACCTTCAGGAACTCGCCGTCCACACGCAGGTGGGTGTGGCCACGCGCCTTGGCCCACTTGGCCAGGTCGGTGTAGACGCCCTTGCGGTGGACCACCAGCGGTGCGAGCAGCCCCACATGCTTGCCGGCGTGCTCGCGCAGCAGTTGCGCGGCAATGCTCTCGGCGCTCTGCGGCCGCACCTCGGCCCCATCATGCGTGCAGTGCTGCAGGCCGAGCTTGACCCACAGCAGGCGCAGGAAGTGCCAGACCTCGGTGGTGGTGGCCACCGTGCTCTTGCGCCCGCCCCGCGACAGCCGCTGCTCGATGGCCACCGTGGGCGGGATGCCCCAGACGGCGTCGACCTCGGGCCGGCCGGCCGGCTGCACGATGCTGCGCGCGTAGGCGTTCAGGCTCTCCAGGTAGCGGCGCTGACCCTCGTTGAACAGGATGTCGAAAGCCAGCGTGCTCTTGCCCGAGCCCGAGACCCCGGTGACGACGTTGAACTTGCCGCGCGGGATCTCCACCGACATCGACTTCAGGTTGTGCTCGCGCGCGTTGACGATGCGGATGGCCTCGCCCAGATAAGCGCCGGCCGCCTGGGGCGCGGCCCCGCCCGCTGTGCGTGGGACCGCAGCGAAAGCCGAAGGCGCCTCCGCCGCCACCGGCACCGCCCGGCCCATCGTCGTGTCGTAGTCGCGCAGCGCCAGGCCGGTGTGGGAATGGGGATGGGCGCGCAGGTCGTCGGGCGTGCCGGCGCAGACCAGTTCCCCGCCGCCCTCGCCGCCCTCCGGGCCGAGATCCAGCACCCAGTCGGCCGCGCGGATCACGTCGAGGTTGTGCTCGATGACGATCAGCGAGTGTCCGGCGTCCAGCAGCTTGCGCAACGCGCGCATCAGCTTGGCGATGTCGTCGAAGTGCAGGCCGGTGGTGGGTTCGTCGAACAGGAACAGCGTGCCCTTGCGCGCCACGCGCTGTGAGGCCGGGCGGGGCGAGGCGGCGGCCTCGGCCAGGAAGCCCGCCAGCTTCAGGCGCTGGGCCTCGCCGCCAGACAGCGTGGGCACGGGCTGCCCGAGGCGCAGATAGTCCAGCCCGACGTCGACCAGCGGCTGCAGGCGGGCGACCACCTCGCGGTCCTCGCGGAACAGCGCGACGGCCTCGCTGACCGTCAGGTCCAGCACGTCGGCGATCGACAGCTGGCGCGGGCCGCGGATCAGGCGCACGTCCAGCACCTCGGGCCGGTAGCGGCGCCCGTCGCAGTCGCTGCAGCGCAGGTAGACGTCGGACAGGAATTGCATCTCCACGTGCTCGAAGCCCGAGCCGCCGCAGGCCGGGCAGCGCCCGTCGCCGGCGTTGAAGCTGAACATGCCCGCGGTGTAGCTGCGCTCCAGCGCCAGGGGCACCGCCGCAAACAGCTTGCGCACCTCGTCGAAGGCGCCGACGTAGCTGACCGGGTTGCTGCGCGCGGTCTTGCCGATGGGCGACTGGTCGACGAAGACGGCGTCAGCCAGCCAGTCGGCGCCCAGCAGGCGCTCGTGCGCGCCTGGCGATTCGGTGGCGCGGCCGAAGTGGCGCGCGAGCGCGGGATACAGCACGTCCTGCACCAGCGTGCTCTTGCCCGAGCCGGACACGCCTGTCACGCAGACCAGGCGCTGCAGCGGAAACTCGGCCGTCACCTGCCTGAGGTTGTGCTCACTGGCGCCCTCCAGCACCAGACGCGGGGTGGACTCGACCACCGCGCGCCGCAGCCCGATGCCGACGTGCCGGCGCGCGCCCAGGTAGGCACCGGTCAGCGTGTCGGCCGCGCGCGCCTGCGCCGGCGTGCCGTCGAAGACGATCTGCCCGCCGCGCTCGCCCGGCCCTGGCCCCATGTCGATCAAGCGGTCGGCGGCCAGCATCACCGCCGGGTCGTGCTCGACGACGACCAGGGTGTTGCCGGCATCGCGCAGCCGGTGCATGGCCTGGACGATGCGGTCCATGTCGCGCGGGTGCAGCCCGATGCTGGGCTCGTCGAGGACGAACATCGTGTTGACGAGCGAGGTGCCCAGCGCCGTCGTCAGGTTGATGCGCTGGACCTCACCGCCCGACAGCGTGCGGCTCTGGCGGTCCAGCGTCAGGTAGCCCAGGCCGACATCGCACAGGTATTTCAGCCGCGTCCGGATCTCGTCGAGCAGCAGCTTCAAGGCCTCGTCACCGGCCGAGCCCGACAGCGTGAGCCCGTCGAAGAAGCGGCGGATGCGGTGCAGCGGCAGCTGCATCAGGTCGTGCAGCCCCAGCCCCGGCAGCGACTCGAGCTGCGTCGGCGTCCAGTCGACGCCCACCGGCATGAAGCGGCGATAGGGGGCGGTACCGCCCAGGCCGTCGGACGTCGCCAGCACGGCGTCGGCATCGGCCTTCGTGCCCAGGCGCCACAGCAGTGCCTCGGTCTTCAACCGGGCCCCGCCGCAGGCCTGGCAGGGCGTGTAGCTGCGGTACTTGGACAAGAGCACGCGGATGTGCATCTTGTAGGCCTTGCTCTCCAGATAGCCGAAGAAGCGTCGCACCCCGTACCACTGCTTGCTCCAGTTGCCGGACCAGGCCGGGTCGCCCTCGATCACCCAGTCGCGCTGGGCCGGGCTGAGCTGGCTCCAGGCCGTGTCGCGCGGGATGCCGGCCTGCCCGGCGTACTTGACCAGATCGTCCTGGCACTCCTGCCAGGCAGGGGTCTGCATCGGCTTGATGGCGCCGTTGCGCAAGGTCTTGCGATGGTCGGGGATCACCAGACCGAGGTCCACACCGATCACCCGGCCGAAACCCCGGCAGGTGTCGCAGGCGCCGAAGGCCGAGTTGAAGCTGAACAGCGCCGGCTGCGGGTCGGCGTAACGCAGATCGCTCTCCGGGCAGTGCAGGCCGGTCGAGTAGCGCCACACCACCGGCTCGGCCGTGTCGTCGGGGCCGGCCACATGGACGTCGAGCCGGCCGCTGCCGCGCTTGAGCGCGAGCTCGATGGCCTCCATCGCGCGCACCCGCTCGGTGCCCGCGATGCGGAAGCGGTCGGCCACGACCGCCAGCACCTTGCGCGTGCCCTCCACGCGCTCGGCCTGCACGCGCGTGAAACCGCTGGCGGCCAGCCACTGCGCCTGCTGCTCGGCCGAGGTGTCGGCCGGCAGCTCGACCGGGAAGGTCAGCACCAGACGCGGGTCCCCAGCGGCGGCGGCGCGCGCACGCAGTTCGGCAAGGATGGTCTCGGGCGTGTCGTGGCGCACCGGCAGCGCCGTGCGCCGGTCGAAGAGCTGTGCCGCGCGTGCGAACAGCAGTTTCAGGTGGTCGTTCAGCTCGGTCATCGTGCCGACCGTGCTGCGGCTGGTGCGCACCGGGTTGGTCTGGTCGATGGCGATCGCCGGCGGCACGCCTTCGACCCGGTCGACCGCCGGACGGTCCATACGGTCGAGGAACTGACGCGCGTAGGCGCTGAAGGTCTCGACGTAGCGCCGCTGGCCCTCGGCATACAGCGTGTCGAACACCAGGCTGGACTTGCCGGAACCGCTGGGCCCGGTGACGACCGTCATCTCGCCCGTGCGGATGTCGAGGTCCAGATGCTTGAGGTTGTGCTGGCGTGCGCCTCGGATGCGGATCAGCCCGGTGGACATGGTTCTCTCGGCAGGGGCCCGGGAGCGGGCGAATCGGCCATTCTAGGGAGGGCGTCGTCGCCGCGTCGTCGGTGGCCGAGCATCCTGCCGGCCGGGGTGGGCGGTCACGACGACGGCGTTGTAGATTCGCAAACCAGCCTCACCTCTGGCCAGGCGAGCAAGGCCACACGCCTGCGAGCCGTCCGCTCCATCGTCTGCCACCACGCACCCACGCACGACCATGCCCCACCTCGACCCTGCCCTGGCCGCCCTGGCGGACCCAACCCTGTTGAAGACCGACGCCCTGATCGGGGGGCAGTGGGTCGCAGGCGACAGCCGCTTCGCCGTCACCGACCCGGCCACCGGAGCGCACCTGGCGCAGGTGGCCAACGTCGGCGCCGATCACGCGCGACAGGCGATCGCCGCCGCCGACGCGGCCTGGCCGGCCTGGCGCCAGCGCACCGCCAAGGAGCGCGCGGCCATCCTGATGAAGTGGTTCGCCTTGATGCACCAGCATGCCGACGACCTGGCGCGCATCATGACGGCCGAGCAGGGCAAGCCGCTGGCCGAGGCGCGCGGCGAGGTCGTCTACGGCGCCAGCTTTCTCGAGTGGTTTGCCGAGGAAGGCAAGCGCGTCTACGGCGAGACCATCCCGACCACCGACCCGACCAAGCGCTACCTCGTGCTCAAGCAGCCCGTGGGGGTGTGCGCCGCGATCACGCCGTGGAACTTCCCGATTGCGATGATCACGCGCAAGGTCGCGCCAGCGCTGGCGGCGGGGTGCCCGGTGGTGATCAAGCCGGCCGAGCAGACGCCACTGTCGGCACTGGCCTGCGCCGAACTCGCCCACCGCGCCGGGATGCCGGCCGGCGTGCTCAACGTGCTGAGCGCCGACGCCGCGAACTCCATCGAGATCGGCCGGGTGCTGTGCGCCAGCGACACGGTGCGCCATCTGTCGTTCACCGGCTCGACCGAGGTCGGCCGGCTGCTGGCCGCGCAGTGCGCGCCCACGATCAAGAAGATCAGCCTGGAGCTCGGCGGCAACGCCCCCTTCATCGTCTTCGACGACGCCGATCTCGACAGCGCGGTCGAAGGCGCGATGGTGAGCAAGTACCGCAACGCCGGCCAGACCTGCGTGTGCGCCAACCGGCTGTACGTGCAGGACGCGGTCTACGACGCCTTTGTCGAGAAGCTCGCCGCCCGGGCCGCGGCGATGCGTGTGGGCAACGGCTTCGAGCCCGGGGTGCAGATCGGGCCGCTGATCGACGATCCCGCCCTGGCCAAGGTCGAGTCGCACGTGGCCGACGCCGTCGCCCGGGGCGCGCGCGTGGTGGTCGGCGGGCAACGCCAGGGCGATCGCTTCTACACGCCGACGGTGCTGGCCGACGTCACCGCCGAGATGCGCTGTGCGCGCGAGGAAACCTTCGGTCCGGTGGCGCCGGTGTTCCGCTTCCGCACCGAGGCCGAGGCCGTCGCGATGGCCAACGCCACCGAGTTCGGCCTGGCCAGCTACTTCTACAGCCGCGACATCGGCCGCATCTTCCGCGTGGCCGAGGCGCT
>JBMTXX010000143.1:0-9695 GCA_049453935.1 Rubrivivax sp. | reverse complement strand
CGCTGGCGCTTCGGCTTCGCCGTCGTCGCCGATTCGCATCTCGAGCCCGAGGTCGACGGGCTGGCGCTGCCGCGGTCGAATGCGCGCAACCGGTTCATCGTCGCGCAGTTGCGCGCGATGGCGCCGGCTTTCGTCTTGCACCTGGGTGACATCGTGCATCCGGTGCCGCGGGCGCCGGCGCACGACGCCACGCTGCAGCTGGCGCATGCGCTGTACGCGCCACTGGCCTGTCCGGTGCTGTACACCCCCGGCAATCACGACATCGGCGACAAGCATGGCGACCTGGCGCCGGCGTCGTCGATGACCGAGCAGGCCTTGCAGGGCTATGCGCGTGTGTTCGGTCCGCCCTGTGTGGTGCACCGGCATGGCGACTGCCACGTGTTGACGCTCGACAGCTGCGTGCTCAACTCCGGCCTGCCCGCCGAGGCCGCGCAGCGCCGCTGGCTGGAGGCGCAGTTGCGCGCGCTGCACGGTCAGCGCCTGTTCCTGGCGATGCATTACCCGCCTTTCCTGGTCACGCCGGACGAGGCCTCGCATTACGACCACATCGACGCGCCGGCGCGGTACTGGCTGCTCGACCTGATCCGGCGCCACCGGGTCGAAGCGGTGTTCTGCGGCCACGTGCACCACTTCTTCTGGAACCGGCTGGACGGCACCGAGTTCTACGTGCTCCCGTCGACCTCGTTCACGCGGCGCGACTACAGCGAGATGTTCCGCGGCGCCCCGACCGACGAGTTCGGCCGCAACGACACCGCCAAGCTCGGTTTCTTCTGGGTCGATGTGCACGACGGTGGCCATGTGGCGCGCTTCGTGCGCACCGGCGGGCAGACCACCGCATCGCAGGACCTGATCCTGCCTGGGCACCCGAAGGACGGGGCCGGCCTGCCGCTGGGGCTGTGGTTGCGCCACCCTTGGTGCGAACTGACCGAGCTCCCGCACAACCCGCCGGTGGACGAGTTCGCGCGGCGCCGCGCGCGCAACGACTACGCGGTGCAGGCCTTGTGGGATTTCGGCGTGCGCGTGCTGCGCGCGCCGGTGGACGACCTGCGCGACGCCCGCGTGCGGGCCCGCGTGGCCGACCTGGTGGCGCTGGGCCACCGCTTCACCTTCTTCAGCGCCGGTCTGCCCGACGAGGCCCTGCTGGCCGATCTTCGGGCCCATGCGGCCCTGGTGGCGCGCTGGGAGTGTGTGCTGCCGCTGTCGCGTGTGGAGGCCCTCGTCGAGCGCGTGCGGCCGCTGGTGCAGGACACCGGCCTGTGCATCGTGCTGTCGGCGCTGCGAAGCGGCGCGCAGGGCAACACCGGCAAGTCCGCCGACCGGCACTTCGCCGGTCCCGGCTTCCGGCTGGCAGAGCTGGCGCAGGCCGAGGCCGTGCTGCGCGGCGTGGGCGCCGGGGTGATCGGTGGGCTGGGCTTTGCGCTGCCGCGAGGTTCGGTCCTGGACGAGTCGCTGGCCTCGCTGCAGGCCTTGGCGCAACGCGTGGGCGCCGCCGTGGTCGCCACATGCTCGATGCTGCCTGACGGGCCGAACGACAGCGTGCTCGACGACGCCGCCATCGAGTGCGAGGTACGCGACATCGTCGAGGCGGCGCGGCGTCACCCCGGGGTCGAGGTGCTGCTCGACACCTTCGTGGACATCGACCGCGGCTACTACGTGCGCCATGGGCTGGTCGATCGGGCGATGAACTGGCGCGGCGCCGGGCGCTGGCTGGCGCAGCTGGCCGCCGGGCTGCGCCAGGGTGGCGGGGCTTGACGCCCGATCTGCTGCTCTGGACGCTCGCCGCCGCGTTGCTGATCGGCGCGCTGGTCGGGGCCGCCGGCATCGGCGGCGTGCTGCTGGTGCCCTGGCTGATCCATGTGGCCGGGCTGGACGTCCACGCTGCCGTCGGGCTGGCCATGCTGGCCTTCATCGGCCCGGGTGTGACGGCCCTGGTCGTGGCCTGGCGTCCCGGGCAGGCGGCGCCGCGTCAGGGCGGCGCGCTGGTGGCCGCTGCTGCCCCGGGCGCGCTCTGCGGCGCGATGGCGCTGGCCTGGGTGCCGGGCGAGGTGGCGCTGCTCGTGCTGGCGGTGGCGGTGCTGTACGGTGTGGCACGGCTGCCCTGGCGGGCGCGTGCAGCGCCGGGCGGCGCGTCGGGGGCCTCGGCGGTACAGCCGCCCAGCTGGAAGACCGGCGGCTTCGTCGGCTTCGCCTCGGCCTTCACCGCCACTGGCGGGCCGCTGGTGCTGACCCCGCTGCTGCTGGCGCGCCGCATGCCCTTGCGCGAGGTGGTCGCGCTGGGCCAGCTGATCCAACTGCCCATCGCGCTGTGCGCGACGCTCGGCCACTTCTGGCAGGGCCAGGTCGACATCGTCACCGGAGCGGCCATCGGGGCGGTGCTGGTGCCCGGCTGGCTGATCGGACAGCGGCTGGCGCCTCACCTGCCGGTGCACTGGCTGGCGCGGCTGGTGGGGGCGCTGATGCTGGTGGCTGCGGCCCTGCTGTTGGTCAAGGCCCTGGCGTAGGCGCCGGCCGAGCGCTGCGGCCGCCAGCGCCGGTGCGCCGACGCCGCGTGCCCGGCTGCATCCTCAGAACAGGTGCTGCGCCAGGAACTGCAGCGTCCTGCCGTGCGCCAGCGCCGCGCTGGGCGCGTGGTACGACGCCCGGGACCAGCAGTTGAAGCCGTGCATCGAACCCGGGTAGACGTGCACCTCGGCAGCTTTGCCGGCGAAGGCCTGACGCACGCTGTCGACCGCTTCGGGCGGGATGTGGTCGTCGTGGCCGGCGTAGTGGAACTGCATCGGGCAGGTGATCGACGTCACGCGCTCAAGCTGCTGGTGAATGCCGCCGCCGTAGAACGGCGCCGCCGCGTCGACGCCGGCGGTCGCTGCGGCCAGATAGGCCAGACGTCCGCCCATGCAGTAACCGACGGCCCCGCCCCGGGCGCCGCCCCCCGCCGCGTGCCCGCGCAGCCAGCGCGAGGCGGTGCCGATGTCGGCCACGAGGTCGTCGGGGCGGCACCCCATCATCAGTTCACGCGCGCGCTGCCAGTCGCCGCCCTCGTATCCCAGCTCGACGCGCGCCTGCTGGCGCCAGAAGACGTCGGGCGCGAGCACGACGAAGCCGTCCAGCGCGTACTGCTCGGCCACGGCCCGTATGTGCGGATTGACCCCGAAGATCTCCTGAAACAGCAGCAGGCCCGGGCCGTGACCGGCTGGCGGCAGGGCCAACCAACCGTCGTATCCAGGAGCGATCGTGACCCAGTGGGCATCGACAGGGGAATTCATCAGGCGGTCTCCGGTTCGTTGTCGTGCTCGGCATCGTCCTGCGGCAGCCCTTCGAGCAGTCGGCGGGCGGTGTCGCGCATGACCTTGCGCTCGGCCAGCTCCAGCGGGCGGCCCAGGCGCTGGCTCAGGCGCAGCAGCAGTTGGCGGTCGGCTTCCTGCGGCAGGCCGCGATGGCGCGGCAACTGCTCCGTGAGTTCCTCGCGGTCGGCGTCGGGCACACCGTCCCACCAGTCGAGCACCTCGGCCTGGATCCCTTCGGGGCTCATCAGGGACACCTCGCGTGCTGGGCGGCTGGGGCCGTGCAGCCGGATGCGTCTGTCGGCCTGGCGCAGCAGGCCCGCCCAGGCCGCGTCGGATTTCGCCAGCGTGGCCAGGTCGGTGGCGCTGTCGTCCACCAGCATGTGCACCTGCAGGCCGCGCAGCTGTGCGGCGTCGACAGCGCCGAGCAGCCGTTCATCGTCGGCGGCCAGCAGCACATGGGCGCAGGCGCGGTGTTCAGCCAACTGCATCAGGTCGCGCGACAGCGCCAGCGCCAGCGAGCGCCCGTCGTCGCTGGCTTCTGGCAACACCGGGCGGACGATCTGACCGTTGACGCTTTCGGCGTCGCTGCGATGGGTGTACCAGTACACGCGCAGCATCTCGGCGTGGACGCCGGCATCGGCCAAGCTGCCCAGCAGCGCCGCGGGCAGGTGCTCCCGACGGGCTGCGGCGTGGTGGTGCGTGTCATCGTCCTGCCCGATCAGCCAGGCCAGGAAATGGGCATCGATCAGCGCGATGCAGGATTCTCTGGAGGCGTGCTTCGGGTGGGACATGTGGTGGGGCAGGTCTCTGGGGTTCATGCAACAGGTATTCAGTAGGTGCGCCCTGGCGAAATCGGGCCGACAGGCGCGAGGAACAAATCGAACGACCCGGGCGCGGTGCGGCCGGCGGTCGAAGGTCTGGGGATCAAAGGGTCAATCGGGCTTCTTCGTGTATCGGCCGTCGTTGTGCGGCCTGCGGGGTCGAAGATCGGCTGTACCGGACCCCGCGCAAGCTCCCTGTGGGTGCATTATGGAGCCCCCGGTCTGCCACAGGCGATCGGCGCGGCGCTTGTCCATTGCGGCTGCGCACCCGGGCGGGAGGTGGCCCGAACGGTGCACACTTCATGCCTTGCATCGACACCCTATTCCTTGCTGCTTCTGCCATGACCCTGACCCTGAAGAAGCCGATCGGCGCGGCCATCCCCATCCACCTGATCGATCGGGCCGGCCTGGCCGATCGCCTGGCGACACTGGCGCCGGTGACGCGCCAGTGGCTGCAGTCGACGCGATTCGACGCGGCGCCCGACACGCATGCGCTCGTCCCCGGGCCCGACGGGCAGGTGGCCGAGGTGTGGGCCGGCGTGCGATCGCCCGGGCACCCCTACGCGCTGGCGGCGCTGCCGCGCGCATTGCCGCCGGGGCGCTATCGACTCGGTGACGCCGGGCTGGCGCCGGATGCGCAAGCCGCGGCGCTGTCCTGGACGCTGGGCGGCTACGCGTTCTCCCGCTACAAGCCTGCTCGACGCGAGGCGGCGGAACTCATGCTGCCCGCCACACAGGCATCCCGGCGAGGCCAGATGCTGGGCCGTGCGATCACCGCCACCCGTGACCTGGTCAACACGCCCGCAGAAGACCTGGGCCCGGCCGAGCTGGCGCAGGCGGTTCGCGAGGTGGCGCGTGCGCACGGCGCGTCTTTCCGTGAGGTCGTCGGCGACGACCTGCTGCGTGAGGGCTTCCCCGCCATCCACGCGGTCGGCCGCGCGTCGACACGCGCGCCGCGCCTGATCGAGCTGGAGTGGGGTGATCCGGCGCATCGGCGCCTGACGCTGGTGGGCAAGGGCGTGTGCTTCGACTCTGGCGGCCTGGACATCAAGCCGGCCGACGGCATGCGCTGGATGAAGAAGGACATGGGCGGTGCGGCCCATGCGCTCGGCCTGGCGTCCTTGGTCATGTCGCTGAAGCTGCCGGTGCGCCTGCACCTGCTGATCCCAGCCGTGGACAACGCCATCGCCGGCAATGCCTTCCGCCCGGGTGACGTCTTCCGCACACGCAAGGGCCTGCACATCGAGATCGGCAACACCGACGCCGAGGGCCGCGTCATCCTGTGCGATGCGCTGGCCTACGGGGCCGAGCGCGCGCCCGAGGTGATGATCGACATGGCCACCCTCACCGGTGCGGCGCGGGTGGCGCTGGGCGCGCAGTTGCCGGCGCTGTTCTGCCGCCGCATGGACCTGGCCCGTGATCTGGTGGACCGTGGGCTGGCGCTGCACGATCCGCTGTGGCACCTGCCGCTGTGGCGCGACTACCACCCGCAGATCGAGAGCGACATCGCCGACATCGTCAACACCGGCAAGGGCCCGATGGCCGGCGCCATCACGGCGGCGCTGTTCCTCGACGATTTCGTGCCCGAGGCGGTGGACTGGATCCACCTCGACCTGTTCGCCTGGAACGATGCCGCGCGCCCGGGCCGGCCGGTGGGCGGTGAGGCACAGACGCTGCGCACGCTGCTGGCGTGGCTGGAGGCGAGGTTCGTGGCCTGAGGCTCGCCGTCGACGCGTCGAGCCGTCTGAGTGTCTGTCGGGCGTGTCGGCCCAATGCCCGCACGGCCATGGCGGGAGGGTTCCATGTGCTAGCGTCCCGGGTGTCTTGTTCCAAATGGAGACATTCCACATGGCCATGTTGAACTTCGGGCGGCGTCTGGCCGCGACCGTCCTCGCCGCGCTCGCGGTCGGTGCCGGCTCGGCACGCGCCGAGCAGATTTCGGTGACCCACTGGGGCGTGCTGATGTATGGCGCCCCCTATGCCGTCGGCATGGAAAAGGGGTTGTTCAAGCAGGCCGGGATCGACATCACCGGGATCCTGACCTCCAAGGGGGGCGGCACCACGGTGCGCAACGTGCTCGCCGGCGGGCTGCCCTATGGTGAGGTCAGCCTGGCCGCGGCGGTGGCCGCCGCCAACCAGGGCATCCCCATCAAGATCGTCAACACCGGCGCCGCCTCGGTGGCCGACATCATCTGGGTGACCACACCGTCCAACCCGGTGCGCACCATCAAGGACCTGGAAGGTCGCAAACTCGCCTACACCAGCCCGAAGTCGGTGACCGACATGCTGTCGATCATGGCCATCACCGCGGCGGGCGCCGACCTGAAGAAGATCGAGCGCATTTCCACCGGGGGGATCGGTGGTGGCCTGACGGCGCTCACGCAGGGTGGTGTCGCCGCAGCGCCCATCCTCGAGCCGATCTGGTCGCGCGACCAGGGCAAGTACCGCCCGGTCTTCGAGGTCAAGGACGTGCTGCCGCCGATGACCCAGACGGTGGGCATCACCACGGTGGAGTTCGCCAAGAACCACCCGGAGAAGCTGCGCGCCATCATCGAGGGCCGGCGCAAGGCGGTGGACTTCATCCAGGCCAACCCCGCCGAAGCCGGCCGCATCTTCGCTGCGGCCTACAAGCTGCCGCCCGAACTTGGCGAGCGGGCGATCCGCAACATGATCGCCGTGGGCTACTGGGGGCGTGGCGGCTTCGATCTCGCCGCGATGGACCGCATGGTCGAGGGACTGCGCATCATCGGCGACGTCACCGGCCCGGTGGAGTGGGACAAGCTGATCGACCGCAGCTTTCTGCCCGCGGACTTGAGGTGAGCGACGCGTCCACGCTGCACGCCCGATTCAGCGCCGTCACGCGGGTCTTCCCGGCGGTGGGCGGGCAACCGCCCGTTCATGCGCTCGGGCCGCTGGACCTTGAACTGCGCCGCGGCGAGTTCTTCGCCGTGGTGGGCCCGTCGGGCTGCGGCAAGTCGACGCTGCTCGAGCTGCTGGCCGGCCTGAGCGTGCCCACGCAGGGGGAACTGCTGTTCGAAGGCCGGCCTGTGGTCGGTCAGGTCCCCGACGGCGTCGGTGTGGTCTTCCAGGAAGACGCCAGCTTCCCGTGGTTGAGCGTGCGCGACAACGTCGCCTTCGGCTTGAGGCAGGCGGGTGTGGACCGCGCCGAGATCGACCGACGGGTCGATCACGCGATCGGCTTCATGGGGCTGGCCGACTTCGCCCGAGCCCACCCGGCCCAGTTGTCCGGGGGCATGCGCCAGCGCGTGTGCATCGCCCGCACGCTGGTGCTGCAGCCGCGCCTGATCCTGCTGGACGAGCCTTTCGGTGCGCTGGACCAGCAGACGCGGCTGCTGATGGGCGATGAGCTGCTGCGCCTGTGGCGCGAAACCGGCGCGACGGTGCTGCTGATCACGCACGCCCTGGACGAGGCGGCCATGCTGTCCGACCGCGTCGGGGTGATGTCAGCCCGGCCAGGGCGCTTCATCGAGGTGCTGACCACCGGGTGGCCGCGCGAGCGCGACAGCCGCATCGTCTCGGACCCTGCCTTCGGTCAGCTGACGTCGCGACTTTGGTCGCTGCTGCGCGAGGAGTCCTTGCGCGCCGCTGGTGACCGCCGGAGCACACGGGCATGAGGTCTGCGCTCTGGATCCGCGTCACGCTCGTCGTGGGGGCCGTGCTGTTGCTCGAGGCGCTGTGCCGCACCGGCGTGATCCAGCCGGTGACGATGATCCCGCCGTCGCGCATGGCCAGCGGCCTGATCGCGTTGTTCCAGAACGGGAAGGTGTACCCACCGCTGACCAAGACCATGGGCAATGTGGCCACCGCCTTCGTGCTGTCGGTGGGCGTGGGCTTCCTCCTGGGCCTGATGATCCACGCCGTCCCGCGGCTGCGGCGCGCGCTCGATCCCTGGCTGGCGAGCTACTACGCGGTGCCGTTCTTCGTCTTCTACCCGTTGCTGATCGTCATCTTCGGGATGAACGACCTGCCGATCGTCGTCATCGGTTTCCTCTTCGGGGTGGTGGCGATGCTGCTGAACACCCTCAACGGCCTGGACCGGGTGGCGCAGGTGCTGCTGAAGACCGGACGGGTGTTGCGCATGGGGCCTGCGCGTACGGCGCTGCAGATCCGCTTGCCGGCGGCGGCGCCTTACCTGCTGACCGGGGTCAAGCTGAGCGTGGCCTATTCCTTCATCGGCGTGATCGCCTCCGAGTTCATCCTGTCGGGGGCCGGTCTGGGCTACACGATCGCGTATGCCTTCAACAACTTCGACAACCTGACCATGTACTCGCTGATGTTGCTGGTGCTCCTGATCGTGGTGGCGGTCAACAGTGTGCTGCACGTCTGGGAGCAGCGCATGCTGCGCCAGCGCGGTCTGCTGCGGCAGGGGTGACACCATGGCTGTTGCGACGACATCCCGCGCCGTCTCCGGCGCCAGCCGTGGTCAGGGACTGCGCGATGCCGTGCTGATGGTGGTGTGCGGGGCGCTGGTGTGGCAGTTGCTGCATCTGTGGGCGGGCGAGGTGGCGCTGAGTTCGCCGGCCCAGACGGTGACGCGTCTGGGCGCCTTGCTGGCCGATCCGGATTTCTGGCCGAACGTGCTGGAGACCGCCACCGCACTGCTGTGGGCACTGCTGATCGCCGGCGTCGGTGGCCTCGGCCTGGGTACGCTGTTGGGCGTGCACCGCTTGTCCGGGCAGGTCGCCGAGCCCCTGTTGGTGGCCGTCTACGCCCTTCCCAAGATCACGCTGTATCCGCTGATCCTGCTGATCTTCGGGCTGGGCATGTCGGCCAAGGTGGCCTTCGGGGCCATCCACGGCATCATCCCGGTGACGCTGTTCACGCTGAACGCGGTGCGCAACATCCGCCCGGTGCATCTGAAGACCGCGCGTGTGATGCGTCTGACGCCCTGGCAGGCCTTGCGCGGCGTCTGGGTACCCGCGGCGCTGCCGGAGATCGTCACCGGTCAGCGCATCGGCTTCGCGTTGACGCTGCTCGGCGTGCTCCTCGGCGAGATGTTCTCCTCGCAGCGCGGGCTCGGGTTCATGATCATGAACGCCATCGGGCTGAACGACGTCCCGCTGATCATGGCGATCGCGCTGCTGCTGGCCGTCTTCGCCGTGCTGACCAGCAGCGGCCTGCTGTTCCTGGAACGTCGCCTCGGTGCGCGAGGCTGAGGCTGAGGCCGAGGACAAATCTGCCGCGCCCATCGGGCGGCGCGGTGTCGCCCGGTCGACGTGCAGCGGCCCCGCAGACCCTCACATCACCGCACCGAGCTGCCAGGGCACGAACTCGTTCTGGCCATAGCCGTGCAGTTCGCTCTTGGTGGCGCGGCCGGACGCGGTCTCCAGCATCAGGCGGAAGATGCGCTCGCCCACCTCTTCCACCGATTCGACGCCGTCGATGACGGTGCCGCAGTCGATGTCGATGTCTTCCTGCTGCTTCTGCCACAGCGCGGTGTTGGTCGACAGCTTCAGTGACGGGCTGGGCGCGCAGCCGTAGGCCGAGCCTCGGCCGGTGGTGAAGCAGATCAGGTTGGCGCCGCCGGCCCCCTGTCCTGTGGCCGCGACCGGGTCGTTGCCCGGCGTGT
>JBMTXX010000142.1:0-9755 GCA_049453935.1 Rubrivivax sp. | reverse complement strand
CGCGTCTTCTGCTCGTCAGTGGCCTGCACGCGGTCGAGCATGCGCTCCGACAGGAACATGCCACCGCCGCGTTCGCCGCCCCGGGCATGCCGCCCCTGATGCCCGCCATGGTGCCCGCCCTGATGCTGCCGCGCATCTGCACGGTGTGCCTGGCCGCCTTGTGCATGGGACTTGCCATCACCCTCGCGCTGTCCATGCGCATGCTGCATCTGCTGGCCATGTTGCATGTGCTGGCCGTGGGACATCTGTTCGCAAGGCTGCGTTGTCCCGCCATGCCCGGCCGCATGTGCTGGCAGCACGAAGGTCATCGCGCCAAGCACGGCAGATACGGCCAAGGCGATGGCAGGCCGGTTGAGCGCGCGAGCGGAACGTTGCTTGGACAGATCGGTCGTCTTCATGGTGTCTTTCCTTTCAACAGGAGAAGCGGGTTGTCGATGGAAGGACTGTGCCGGGCCGGCATGTCTGCCGGCTGTTGCCAAGGTAAAGATCTGTGAAGACCGATGCTAACGGCTGGCCACGCCGAGCGCGCCATCGGCCCGAGCACAATGCAGGGATGTCCCGTTCACCCCCCTCCCCCATCGAGCGTCTCGACACCGTCGTGATCGGCGCCGGCGTCGTGGGCTTGGCCGTGGCACGTGCGCTGGCGCTGGCTGGCCGCGACACCCTGGTCCTGGACGCCGCCGAAGGCATCGGCACCGAGACGAGTTCACGCAACAGCGAAGTCATCCACGCCGGCATCTACTACCCGCAGGGCTCTTGGAAGGCTCAGCTGTGCGTGGCAGGACGGCACGCGTTGTATGCCTACTGCGCCGAGCGCGGCGTGCCGCACCGCCGCTGCGGCAAGCTGATCGTCGCCACCGAAGACGGGCAGATCGACACGCTGCGCGGCATCCAGGCCAAGGCCCGGGCCAATGGCGTGGAGAACCTCGAGCTGATCACCCGTGCACAGGCGCAGGCGCTCGAGCCCGAGGTCGAGTGCGTGGCCGCGCTGCTGTCGCCGTCAACGGGCATCGTGGATTCGCACGCTTACATGCTGGCGCTGCAGGGCGACGCCGAACACGCCGGTGTCGTCTTCGCCTTCCACAGCCCGGTGCGTCGCGCGCGCGTCGTCGAAGACGGCATCGTGCTGTGGGTGGGCGATGCCGCGGCGCCCGAGGCCGAGCCCACACCTTTTCACGCGCGCTGCGTGGTGAACTGCGCCGGCTTGCACGCGCCTGCGCTGGCCGCGCGCATCGAAGGTCTGTCTCAAGACCACGTCCCCACGGCGCACTACGCCAAGGGGAACTACTTCACGCTGACGGGCCGCGCGCGCTTCTCGCGGCTGATCTATCCAGTGCCGCAACCCGGCGGTCTCGGCGTGCACCTGACGCTGGACCTGCAGGGGCAGGCGCGCTTCGGCCCGGACGTGCAATGGGTGGACGGCATCGACTATGGCGTCGATCCCCGCCGCGCCGACGCCTTCTACGCCGAGGTCCGCCGCTACTGGCCGGCGCTGCCCGACGGCGCGCTGCAGCCCGGCTACGCAGGCATCCGCCCGAAGATCGCCGGCGCGCAGGCGCCGAGCCTGGATTTCCGCTTCGACGGCCCCGCCCGGCATGGTGTGCCGGGGCTGATCAACCTGTTCGGCATCGAGTCCCCCGGACTGACCGCCTCGCTGGCCATCGGCGAGTTGGTGGCCGACATGGTCGCAGGCCGCTCTGACGGCATCGCGCCCGAAACCGCCCCTTGAAGGGGCCACCCAACGCTCATCCCGCCATGCAAGACCCCGTGCCTCTCACCCCCGACCGCATCACCCTGCCCGCCGGGCTGGAGATTCCACGCCTGGTCACCGGCCTGTGGCAAGTGGCCGACATGGAGCGCAGCGGCACGCCACTGGACACGGCGCACGCAGCGCAGGCCTTGGCCGACTATGCCGCGGCCGGCTTCGAC
Organism: Rubrivivax sp.; assembly: GCA_049453935.1. Taxonomy (GTDB): domain Bacteria; phylum Pseudomonadota; class Gammaproteobacteria; order Burkholderiales; family Burkholderiaceae_C; genus Rubrivivax. The sequence continues at coordinate 7,826 of JBMTXX010000142.1, read as the reverse complement.
GCCTTCGACATGGCCGACCACTACGGCAGCGCCGAACTGATCACCGGACATTTCCTGGCGCACCATGCGCGTCCGGGCGCGCGCGCCTTCACGAAGTGGTGCCCCGAGCCGGGCGCCATGACGTCGGACGTGGTGCGTGCCGGCATCGGCGAGCGGCTGCAGCGTCTAGGCGTGGAGTGCATCGACCTGATGCAGTTCCACTGGTGGGACTACCGCCACCCGGCCTACCTCGATGCCTTCGAGCACCTGCAGACGCTGCAGCGCGAGGGCCGCATCGCGCACCTGGGCGTGACGAACTTCGACACCGATCACCTGCGCCTGCTGCGCCTAGAAGGCGTGCCGGTGGCGACCAACCAGGTCTCGTTCTCGCTGCTGGACCGCCGTGCCGCCGGCCGAATGAGCGAACTGTGTCTGCAGCAGGACGTGCGCCTGCTGGCCTACGGCACGCTGGCCGGTGGCTTTCTGTCGGACCGCTGGGTCGGGCAGCCCGAGCCCACGCAGATCGCCGACTGGAGCAAGAACAAGTACAAGCGCTTCATCGACGCCATCGGCGGCTGGCCAGCGCTGCAGGCGGTGCTGGGGGCCGCGGCGGTGATCGGGCGTCGGCACCGGGTATCGGTGTCGGCCGTGGCGCTGCGCTGGGTGCTGGAGCAGCCCGCGGTGGCCGCGGCGATCGTGGGCGCGCGCCTGGGCGAGCGGGAACATCGCGCCGACAACCTGGCCGTCTTCGGGTTCGAACTGGATGCGCAGGACCATGCCCTGCTGCGTGAGGCCTTCGCGCTGACGCGGGATCCGCCGGGCGACTGCGGCGACGAGTATCGCAAGCCCCCCTTCCTGACGGCCTCGGGGGATCTGAGCCACCACCTGTCGACGCTCGAATCGGCGTTCCGCTCGGCGGCGGTGCCGGGCCAGCCCGGACGCAGACGCGTGGACACCGGCAGCGTCTGGGAAAAGATCGGTGGCTATTCGCGTGCGGTGCGCAGCGGCCGGCGCATCAGCGTCAGCGGCACGACCGCCACCCATGGCGACGGCCGGGTGATCTGCCAAGGCGACGCCGAGGCCCAGGCGGTCTACATCCTCGACAAGATCGGGGCCAGCCTGCAGGCGGTGGGCGCCAGTCTCGACGACGTGGTGCGCACGCGCGTGTACCTGCGCGACGTCTCGGCCTGGGAAGGCCCGACGCGGGTGCATGGCCGCTACTTTGCCGAGACCCGGCCCGCCAACACCCTGCTCGCGGGGGCGGGCCTGGTGGGCGGCTACGACATCGAGATCGAAGCCGACGCCGAACTCGACATCGACCCCGCGGCCTGACGGCCGACACCGCTCATCAGGACGACACAAAACACAGGGACGCAAATCGAGAGGGCCGGGCCTTCCGCGGAATGCACGGCCCTCGGCACACGGGTGCCGGGCGCGAAGCGCCCAGCCGCCGGGTCGAAGATCAGTTCTCGACGCGCTTGGTCAACGTCTGCATGTCCTCGATCGAGATGATGCGGTCGGTCTCGATCTTGCCGCCGGTGATCTTCCACACCAGCGCAGGGCCGGTCACGTCGCCGTTGACGTCGAACTCGACCGGGCCCGTGGCGCCGTAGTACTTGATCGGCTTGCCGGCCTTGATCAGCTCGACGGCCTTCTTGTACTCGGCAGGGCCGGTGCCCACGGGGGTGCCGCCAGGGGTGTGGACCTTGCGCACGGCCTCACGGATCGACGGGCCGGTCAGATCCTTGGCAATGTTCATCGCCAGACCCAGCACCATCACCGCGTCGTACTGCGTGTGCACGCCCGGGCCCTTGGAGTCGGTGCCCCACTTGGCCTGGAAGGCGTTGTTGAAGGCGTCCACGTGCGGGCCGGCGACCTGCGCGTTGTCCATGCCGAAGAAGTCCTCGACGAAGCGGGCGCCCACGCCGTTGACGAAGTCCATGGTGCGCATCGAGTTGTTCAGCGCGACCTTGTTCGGACCGCCCAACGACAGCCACTCACGCACGATCGTCACCGCGTCCTTCGGGAAACCGATCAGCAGCAGCGACTCCGGCTTGGCCGCCAGGGCACGCGTGACCTCGGCGCGGTAGCTCGGCTGGTTGTCGTTGTACGCCACCTCGGCGGCGATGTCGGTGCCGAGCTTGGCCGCCGCCTGGCGGAAGAAGCGCAGCATGTCGGTGCCGAAGTCGGTGTTGACGTAGATGACGGCCAGCTTCTTGTAGCCACGGCGCGAGATCTCGGACGCGGTGGCATAAGCCTGCGTCTTGCTGGTGGGCAGGGTGCGGAAGAAGTAGCCGCCGCTGCGCCCGTCGGTGAAGCCGCTGGCAGTCGAGCAGCAGCTGATCTGCACCACCTTGGACGGCGCGGTGACGGCCGCGATGATGGGCCCGGTCACGCCGGAGGAGATCGTGCCGGTGAAAGCGGCGACACGCTCGACCTCGACCAGGTACTTGGCGGCGTCCACGCCGACCGTGGGCTGGCCCTGGTCGTCGCGCAGGATGAATTGCACCGGGCAGCCCTTGATGCCGCCGCCTTGGTTGATGTGCTCGAAGCCGAGTTCGGCCGCCTGCGAGATCTTCTTGGTGATGGGGGCCATCGACCCGGTCAGCGGCAGGATGCCGCCGACCTTGACGGGGCAAGACGGCGCCTGGGCATGGGCTGGCAGCGCCAGCAGCGCGCCGGCGGCCACGGCCAGGCCAGCGGCCAACCGGGGCATGACGCGGGACATCGGGTTCTTCATCGGGGGTCTCCTCTCGAACGGTGGGGGGTGGAAAGCTTGAGTGTGCGCGAGCTTAGCGGTCCAGGTGGCGCGACACCATCGGGCGCTCCCCTATGAGGCCGCGCGGACGGAACAGCAGCATCAGCACCAGCACCAGACCGATGAGGATGACCTGCACAGCCGCGCCCTGCGCCGCATGCGCCGGTGGCACGACCTTGGACACGAAGATACCGCTGGCCGCCCAGATCGCCCAGACCACGAGCGTGCCCAGCAGGGCGCCACGGTTGTTGCCGCTGCCGCCGACGATCAGCATGGCCCAGACCTGGAAGGTCAGGATGGGCAGGAAATCGAAAGGACTGACGAAGCCGATGAAGCCCACGTACATGGCCCCAGCCAGCCCCATGAGCGTGGAGCCCAGCACGAAGGCCTCGAGGCGGAAGCGCACCGCGTTCTTGCCCAGCGCAATGGCCGCGGTTTCGTCCTCGCGGATGGCGCGCAGCACCCGCCCCCAGGGCGAGGCCAGGATGCGCTCCAGCGCCAGGTACACCACACCCACCACCACTGCCAGCATCACCAGGTAGAACAGGTTGTAGGACAGTGGGTCGCTGAACACCGACGACATCGGCTTGGCGATGCGCGTGAGGCCCTGGGAGCCCCCGGTCAGGGGTTCGAGGTTGAGCGTGACGAGCTGAATCAGGATGGCGATGCCGAAGGTGGCGATGGCCAGGAAATCGCCGCGCAGCCGGATCGTCAGCAGCCCGATGAGCAGTGCGGCCACCGCCGTGACGAGCATCGCGCCGACGACGCCGACGACCCACGGCAACCCGAAGTTGCCCAGGTACTGCGGCGCCGGCGCCGCCGTCAGGATCGCATGGGTGTAGCCGCCGATGGCATAGAAACCCGCCACGCCGGCGTTGAACAGCCCGGTGGAGCCCCACTGCAGGTTCAAGCCGAGCGTCAACAGCGACAGCGCAAGCACGACGCAGAGGAAGAAGACGAGGTAGGAGCTCAGACCGATCATCGATGCACCCGTGACCTCAACGCTTCTCGCCGAACAGCCCGTCCGGACGGAACAGCAACACCAGCAGCAGCAGCACGAAAGGCATCGCCGGCTTGTAGCCCGGCGGCACGACCAGGAGGAACAGGTTCTCGGCGATGCCCACCATCAGCCCGCCGATCACCGCCCCCGGCAGGCTGCCCGCCCCGCCGAAGATCGCCGCGGCGAACAGCGCCAGCAACAGGTTGAAGCCGATCTCGGGGTGCAGTTGCGGTGTCAGCCCAGTAAACACCCCGGCCAGCGCCGCCAGCCCGCCGCAGATCAGCCAGGTGGTGCGCACGACCGATTCGACCCGCACCCCGCAGGCCTGCGCAAGACCGGGGCTCTCGGCCATGGCGCGCATCGCGATGCCGGTGCGGCTGTAGGTCAGGAACAGGTGCAATGCGATCATCACCGCCACCGCCAGCGCCAGGATGAACACCTGGTCGGGCATGATGCGGATGCCCGGGGGCACGAGCATGGCCATCTGCAGCTCGCGCGAGTAGAAGTACGAGTCGTGGCCCCAGATCAGCACCACGATGTGCCGCATCACCAGCGCCGCGCCAAATGCGGCGAAGACCAGCACCAGCGGTTGCGCGCCGCTGCGCCGCAGCCGCGCGAAGACCAGACGGTCCAGCCCCCAGGCCGCCAGGCCCGTCAACACCGCCCCGAGGGCTGCAGCGATCAACAGGCCCCAGCCGAAGGTCAGGATGCCCAGCGGCTGGCCGATGCCGAAAGTCATCACCAGCCCCAGCGTCAGGTAGGCCCCCCAGGTGAGGAACTCCGAATGCGCGAAGTTGGCAAAGCGCATGATCTGCAGCGTGAAGGACACGCCGATCGCACCGAGCGCGATGATCGCGCCGGTGAACACGCCGTCGGCCAGGGCCTGCAGCAGCATGGTGCTCAAGAACGGGTCTCCTGTGGTGCGGGGGCCCCGGCGGGCCGTTGGGTGGCAGCACGGCCAGCCGCTCCACCCAGGAAAGCTGCGCCCACGGCCGGGTCGGCCAGCAGCGCCGCGGCGGCGCCATCGAGGTGGTTGCGGCCCTCCACCAGCACGACACCACGATCGGCATTGCGCAGGGCGCCCTTGGCGTTCTGCTCGACGATCAACACACCCACGCCACCGGCCGCCAGCACCCGCAGTCGGTCGAAGACCTCCTGCACCACCTTGGGCGCCAGGCCGGCCGTGGGCTCGTCGAGCATCACCACGGCCGGGTCGGTCATCAGCGCGCGGGCGATGGCCAGCATCTGCCGCTGGCCGCCCGACAGGGTGCGCGCACGGTCACGCCGCTTGGCGGCCAGCACGGGGAAGGTCTGGTAGGCGCGTTCCAGCCGCGCCGTCATTTCGCCGCTGCGCAGCAGGTGGCCGCCGACGCGAAGGTTCTCGTGGATGGTGAGCGTGGTGAAGACGTTGCCCGTCTGTGGGACGTAGCCCAGCCCGGCGGCGACCACGGCCTCGGCCGGCTGACCGGTGACCTCGCGGCCGAGCAGCGTCACGCGGCCGGACTCGATGCCGATCAGCCCGGCGATGGCCTTCATCAGCGTGCTCTTGCCGGCGCCATTGGGGCCGATGATGGTGACGACCTCGCCGCGCATGACGTGCAGCGAAGCGCCGTGCACGATGGGCAGGCCCTTGACGTAGCCGGCCACCACCTGCTCGGCACGCAGAACCTCGGTCGCGGCGTCCCGATCAGCCATCGTGGACCACCTCACCGAGATAGGCGTCGACGACCTGCGGGTCCTCGCGCACGCGCTGCGGGTCGCCCTGCGCCAGCACCCGCCCTTGCGCCATCACGATGACCGGGTTGCAGATGCGCATCACCATGTCCATGTTGTGCTCGATCAGCAGGAAGGTGATGCCCTGCCTGTTCAGCCACTGCACGCGATCGATCAGCGTCTCGAGCAGCGCCGGGTTGACGCCGGCGGCTGGCTCGTCGAGCAGGATCATCTTGGGCTCGATCATCAGCACCCGGGCCAGCTCGAGCAGCTTCTGCTGGCCGCCGGAGAGCTGTCCGGCCAGATCTGCGGCCTTGCCGGCCAGCGCGCACACCTCCAGAACCTGGTGCGCGCGCTCGAGCGCCGCGCGCTCCTGGGCGCGGACACGTCCAGGTCGGAACCAGTTGTTCCAGAAACGCTCGCCCGACTGCTGGATCGGTGCCAGCATGACGTTCTCCAGCACCGTCATGTTGGCGAAGGGCCGGGGCACCTGAAAGGTGCGGGCCAGCCCCAACCGGAAGATCTGGTCAGGCGACAGCGCTTCGATGCGCCGGCCGTCGAACACGATGCGTCCGGCGTCGGCCCGACGGGCCGCAGCGATCAGGTCGAAGGTGGTGGTCTTGCCGGCGCCGTTGGGGCCGATGAGCGCCGTCAGACTGCCGCGCATCACGGAGAAATCCACCCCGTCGACGGCACGCAGGCTGCCGAAGGCCTTGCGCACGCCCTCCAGCTTCAGCAGGGGTTCGCTCACTGCGGAACCCCCCAAGGACGGACCGAGGCGGGCAGCCGAGGAAATACCGCAACGTCAGGTGTCGATGACACAGGGCACGTCCGGATCAACCGTGCCTTCGCCTGCCCGCTCAGGCCGCGGGCGCTCATGACCATCTGCATGTCAGCAATCTCGTCACCCGCAGCTGCTCGGGGAAGCACAGGATGTGCGGGTCGCCATGTGGCGTTGCTTGTCGGCGGCGCAGAGCGTCTGCGCAATGGCTTGAAGTCTAAAGTAAGGGGCAGGGGTCCCTTTGCAGTCCGGCATCCGGACTATCCCCAAGCCGGCCCTCGACGAAACGTCGCCAGTCCGTCACAGCCCCGCGCTTCGATAGACTGGGGCATCACCTTGACCAACGGAGACCTCGCATGGACCCGCACATCGCCCAGAAAGCCCCCTACCCCGTGGACGTCGAGGCGGGAAAGTCCTACTGGTGGTGTGCCTGCGGCTTGAGCAAGAGCCAGCCCTTTTGCGACGGTTCACACAAAGGCAGCGGCATCACTCCGGTGAAGTGGGAGGCGGATGCCAGCAAGACCGTCTACTTCTGCGGCTGCAAGCAAAGCGGCAAGGCTCCGCTGTGCGACGGGGCACACAAGGCGCTCTGACGCCTACCTGAGCGCAGGGTTCGATACCTTGACACACACGCCTGAGTTCTTCCCCGACGCGCTGCTGCGCGCCGTGCGCGAGCGCTTTCACCACGTCGACCGCTGCCCAGTGACGGGCGAGCCGCGCATCTTCCTGGAAAGCGGCGGCGGCTCGCTGAAGCTGAAGGTGGCCATCGCGGCCAGCGCCGAGGTATCGGCCCTGCCCGATCAGGAGGGCCGCGAAAACCCCGCCTCGCACCACCTGACCGCGCTGCTGGACCGCGGACGCGACGATCTGCACCTGCTGTTCGGCACGGCTGCGCTCGGCAGCGCTCGTGGACGCGTGATCTCGGGCGAGACGGGCACGCGGTTGCTGTACCGGCTGGTGCGCTCGGTGGCGCTGTCGGCCCCGCCGGGGCCCGTGCTGTCGAGCACGCTGGAGCATCCTGCCAGCCTGGATGCGGCGCGACAGTGGGCACAGCAGACAAGCCGGTGCTGGATCGAGGTGCCCTTCGACACGCAGGCCGGGGCACTGACGGCCGAGCACTACGCCGCGGCGGTGACACCCGACACGCGGCTGGCCACCATCATCCACACCAGCATGCTGACGGGCTTCGTGGCCGATCTGCCCTCGATCACGGCGGCCATACGGCGCGTGGCGCCCGAGTGTTACATCATCGTCGACGGCATCCAGCACGCGCCTCACGGCACGATGGAGGTGGCTCGCTACGGCGCCGATGCCTACGTGTTCTCCCCCTACAAGGCGTATTCGCGGTTGTCGCTGGGCTTTGCCTGGGTGGGCGACCGGGTGCATGCGCTGCCGCACGAGCACATGCTGGGCAAGGACGGCGCCGACTGGGAACTGGGCTCGCGCGACCCCGGCTTCTACGCCGCGCAATCGGCGGTGGTGGACTACTACGCCTGGCTGGGGGAACATTTCCTCCAGGACGCGCCATCCCACGCCAGCCGCGACCGCGCGGCGCTCGTGGCCGCAGGCACCGCCGCGATGGCGCGACACGAGGC
>JBMTXX010000141.1:0-9795 GCA_049453935.1 Rubrivivax sp. | reverse complement strand
AGACGATCAGGTCGAACGTCAGGAACAGCGTCACCGCCGTCAGCGCCGCAATCCGCGCCGACGTGTCGCGCCCGCGCTGCCGCAACCAGACCCAGGACAGCGGCAAGATGGCCACGACCAAGGCCAGCAGCATCAGCCGCAGCGCCGGCGCCATGTCCACGAGGGCGACAGTGTCCGGCATCGCTCAGCGCCCTGCCCGGTCCCAGGAGGAAGACGCGCGTAGCAGTCGATCGAGATCTCGCTTGACGCGGTTGGGCTCCGGATCTGCCGGCATGCGCATCATCCACACGCCCATCGGGTCGACCACATAAAGGTGGGAGCGCAAGGCCTGCCCGGGCTCGGGCTGCAGCCAGGCCTTCAGGTCGTCCTCGGCCACGCGCAGGACCGTTGGAGGCACGCCCTGCGCCAACGCGGCAATCAATTCCGGACGCGGCACGGTGCTGCCCGTCACCAGCCAGACCTTGTCGAGACGGTCGCTTTCCCGACCCAGCATTTCACGCAACTGGCGCTGCATGAACAAGCGCTTCTCGCAGTCGGCGTCGCAGGCACCCTCGTCGACGACCACCAGCAGCCATTGGCCCTTGAGGCTCTCAGGCGCAACCGGGGCCCCTTGCACGGTGCGCAGGTTGAGCGCGGGTGGGATCGGGGCACCGGGCTGCAGCAGGGTGCCGTAGTTGGTGCGGCCGTCCGGCCTGATCACGTAATACGTGAAATACGACGCGATCACGGGCGCTGCGCAGGCGAGCAGAACCAGCAGCATCTTCACGCGGCCGCTCAGGGTACGCCGCTTCAGTGCTTCGGGCGTGAGCGGGGGAAGCTGGTGGACGGTCAGACCAACAGGCTCAGGCATCGTGACTTCGGCGTCGGCGCGGCCGGACGACTTGGAACCAGACATAGAGGAGGACCGTCAACGCACTGAGTGCGAACCATTGAAAGGCATAACCGTAGTGCTTGTGCACATCGGTGGCCGGTCTGGGCCAGTCCCGCTGGAGCACAGGGGCTGGGGCAGGATCCGGATCGTCAGACAGCTGCAAGATGGACAGGGGGCGCAACGTCAGGCGCGTCTCCTGCGCAAACGCGGACATATCCAGATTCTGCCGGATGGCCCCCGTCGCGGCACCATCGAACTCGAAGAGCCGGGAAGGCGGTGGGGCGATGCGTCCCGCCAGAGACACCTCGCCCGCAGGCAGAGCGGGGGCAGCGACACGCGCCCGGTCGTGAGGATCCCGCGGGATCCAGCCTCGCTGGACGATCACCGAGCTGCCGTCGACCAAGGTGAGAGGCGTCAGGACGAAGAAGCCCGGCTGGCCCGCCATCTGCCGGTTTTCCAGAAAGACCGTGTGGTCGGACTGCCAGTGCCCCTTCAAGGTCACCTGCCGGTGCACCTGGTCGGCGAGTTCGACTTCGGTCATCGCGAGCCGAGACTGCTCTAGGGCCGGCAGATCGCGTCGATCGTCGATCGCCGACTGCAGCGCGACTTTCTGTGCCGCCCGATCCAGCTGCCACACGCCCAGGCGTGCCGTGATCACCGTCAACAGCAAAGCGGCTACCAAGACGACGGCCGTACGGTTCAGCCTCATGAGCCCTCCACAGGCCGGGGACGATAATCCCGCAGGATGAGAACCTTCCTCGTGTTGATGTTGATCGCCATCCTCGGTGCGCTGGCGGGCGCAGGATTCTTCATGTTGCGCAAGCGCGATGCCCAAGACGGGCCTGGACGCGACCACGCCATGGCCCGCGCGCTCGCTGTGCGTGTGGCGCTGTCCGTCGCCGCATTCCTGCTGGTGCTGCTGGCCTGGTGGATGGGCTGGATCAAACCCACCGGCATCCCGATGTCCGCCTGAACCCGAAACGGCGTCATCGCCATGTGGCGCAGTGCGTCGTGGCGGCGCGGAGAGAAACCTCCTCGCCTGTCGTCAAAACAGACGGCCCGGTCCGAAGACCGGGCCGAAGGCGTGGGGGTTCAGAGCCAGTAAACGAGGAAGTACAGGCCCAGCCAGACGACGTCGACGAAGTGCCAATACCAGGCGGCACCCTCGAAGCCGAAGTGGCGCTTGGCCGTGAAGTGGCCCTTCATCAATCGCAGGGTGATGAAGACCAGCATCAGCATGCCGACAAACACGTGGAACCCGTGGAAACCCGTCAGCATGAAGAAGGTCGAGCCGAAGATGCCGGACGTCAGCTTCAGGTTCAGCGCGGTGTACGCGTGGTAGTACTCGTACCCCTGCACCCCCAGGAAGGTGGCGCCCAGGGCGACGGTCAGCCACATCCAGACCACGCACTTCACGCGCTCGTTGGCGATCAGCGCGTGGTGCGCCACGGTCAGCGTCACGCCCGAGGTCAGCAGCAGCGCCGTGTTGATCGTCGGCAGCCAGAAGGGCCCCATGGTCTGGAAGGGCTCGACAGTGCCGGCCGGCGAAGCCGTCACGCCGCCACCTGCACTCGGCCAGATGGCCTTGAAATCAGGCCACAGCAGCTGATGGTCCAGATTGCCCAGCATCGGCACCGAATGGACCCGTGCCCAGTACAGCGCACCGAAGAAGGCGGCGAAGAACATCACCTCCGAGAAGATGAACCAGCTCATGCTCCAGCGGAAGGAGACGTCGATGCGGTCTGAATACAGGCCGCCCTCGCTCTCGCGGATGGCCTGACCGAACCACTGGTACAGCGTGAACAACCAGATCGCCATGCCGAGCAGCAGCGAATACGCACCCCAGCCCGCCCCGTTGACCCACTGCCCGGCGCCTAGGATGACGAAGAACAGGCCCAGGGAGGCCTGCGCCGGGAAGCGCGAAGGGGACGGGATGTAGTAGTAGGGCGTGGTGCCGGTCGGTGCGGTGGCGGCCATGAGCGGATCTCTCCTCGAAACGAATGCGGCCGCGTCTGCGGCACTGGATGTCAGTACATCAGGTGACGGTCGGGCTGCGGGTCACGACCCAGTCGACCAGCCATACCAGGGACAGAACGAAAAGCACCGCGGCCAAGAGCCCGGCCACGATGACATGGACAGGATTGAGCCTCTGCACATCCTGCTCGTAGCCGGCGCGCTTGCGTATGCCCAGGAAAGACCAGGCGACCGCCTTGACCGTCTGCAGGAACGACAGCGGCCGGTTGGTGGCCTCCTGGAGATCGGAACCTGAAGGGGCCATCACGAGCGCTCCCCGCCGTCCGTGACCCAAGCTGTCGCGGGCGCCGGCCGGCTGGCATTGCCGACGGTGCCCACCGGTGCAGCCGGCGTCTTGCCCCCCACCTCGAAGAAGGTGTAGGACAGGGTGATGGTGGTCACGTCCTTCGGGAGCTTGGGATCGATCACGAAGGCCACCGGCCAGGTCTTGCTCTCACCCGGAGCCAGGGTGTACTCATTGAAGCAGAAACATTCGAGCTTGTTGAAATGCGGGCCTGATTGCCGCGGCGCGTAGCTCGGAATGGCCTGCGCAGCCATGGTCCGGTTCTGGATGTTGCGAAACTCGTACTGGACGGTGGTCAACTCTCCGGGATGCACCTGAACCGACCTGACGGCGGGCTTGAAATCCCAGGGCCCGCGGACGTTCGCATCGAACTCCACGGTAATCGTCCGGCTGGTGTCGACCTGCGTGTTCGCCACCGCCTGACGCCCGAGCCAGTTGCCGGAGGCCACACGCTGTTCGTTCAGTGTCAGCACGTTGATGCCCAGCGCCTCGCAGATCGCGCGGTACATGGGCACCAGTGCGTACCCGAAGCCGAACATGACCGCGGCCACGACGGCAAGCTTGCCGAGCATGCGACGGTTGTCCGAACGCAGCGCCAAGAGGTTCATCGCGTTGCCTGAGAAGATGCAAACACGGCGTGGCTCAGAGCCACAGGAGCTTGGCCACGAAGCCAAGGGCAAAGGCCAGCGCAACAGAGGCCAGGATGAGCCCGAGGCGAATGTTGGCCCGCCGTTGCGCGTCGTTCATGTCGGTTCCCGGTACCGCTGTCAGCCGACGACACGTGTGGCCGTGGCGTCCAGCTTGGGCGGCGTCTCGAACGTGTGCCAGGGCGCCGGCGAAGGCACTTCCCACTCCAGACCTTCTGCAGCTTCCCAGGGCTTCTGAGGCGCGGGCTCACCCTGGCCGCGCATCATCGGCAAAACCACCCAAACAAAGAAGTACACCTGCATCAGCCCGAAGCCGAAGGCACCCACCGACGCGATGGCGTTGAAGTCGGCGAACTGCATCGGGTAGTCGGCGTAGCGGCGGGGCATGCCCGCCAGGCCGAGGAAGTGCATCGGGAAGAAGGTGATGTTGAAGAAGATCAGCGAGCCCCAAAAATGGATCTTGCCGCGCGTCTCGGAATACATCACGCCGGTCCACTTCGGACCCCAGTAATACACGCCGGCGAACAGCGCGAACAGCGACCCGGCCACCAGCACGTAGTGGAAATGCGCCACCACGTAGTAGGTGTCCTGCAATTGGATGTCGATCGGCGCCATCGACAGGATCAGGCCCGTGAAGCCCCCCATCGTGAACACGAACAGGAAGCCGACGGCCCAGAGCATCGGGGTCTCGAAGGTCATCGAGCCGCGCCACATCGTGGCCACCCAGTTGAAGATCTTCACGCCCGTGGGCACCGCGATCAGCATCGTCGCGTACATGAAGAACAACTGGCCCGTCACCGGCATGCCGGTGGTGTACATGTGGTGCGCCCAGACGATGAAGGACAGGATTGCGATGGATGCCGTGGCATACACCATCGACGCGTAACCGAACAAGGGCTTGCGCGCGAACGCCGGAATGATGGCGCTGACGATGCCGAAGGCCGGCAAGATCATGATGTAGACCTCGGGGTGACCGAAGAACCAGAAGATGTGCTGGTACATCACCGGGTCACCGCCACCGGCAGGGTTGAAGAAGTTGGTGCCGAAGTGGCGGTCGGTCAGCGTCATCGTGATCGCGCCGGCCAACACGGGCATGACGGCGATCAGCAGGTAGGCCGTGATCAGCCAGGTCCACGCGAACAGCGGCATCTTCATCAGCGTCATGCCCGGCGCGCGCATGTTCAGAATGGTGACGATGATGTTGATCGATCCCATGATCGAGCTCGCGCCCAGGATGTGCAGCGCGAAGATGGCAGCATCCATCGACGGGCCCATCTGCAGCGTCAGGGGCGCGTAAAGCGTCCACCCCGCCGCCGGGGCTCCACCGGGCATGAAGAACGATCCGACGATCATCAGGGCCGCCGGGATCATCAGCCAGAAGCTCAGGTTGTTCATCCGGGCGAAAGCCATGTCCGCCGCGCCGATCTGCAGCGGCAACATCCAGTTCGCAAAGCCGACGAAGGCCGGCATGATGGCGCCGAACACCATGATCAGGCCGTGCATCGTCGTCAGCTGGTTGAACAGCTGCGGGTTCACGTACTGCAGGCCGGGCTGGAACAGCTCGGCGCGGATGCCCAGCGCGAGCACGCCGCCGATCATCAGCATGGCAAACGAGAACAACAGGTACATCGTGCCGATGTCCTTGTGGTTCGTCGCAAACACCCAGCGACGCCACCCGTGCGGGTGGTCGTGGGCGTGGTCGTCGGCGTGGTGGCCGTGGTGGTCAAGCACTGCGCTCATGCGGGGCTCCTGAGACTGAAACTGTTCTGAACCTGGGACAGACGGGCGAGGCGGATCACTGGCGTGCCGCGACGATCGCCGAAGGCTGCACCACCTGACCGGTCTGGTTGCCCCATTGGTTCTTCGTGTAGGTCATCACGGCGGCGATCTCGGTGTCGGACAGCTGCTTCCAGGCGGGCATCGACCCGTTTCCTGCGCCGTTGAGCATGATCGCGATCTGCTGCGTATGGTCTGCATCGAGGACGATGGCCGAACCGTCCAGCGCCTTGATGGGCCCCATGCCCTTGCCGTTGGGCTGATGGCAAGCGGCGCAGTTGGCGGCGTAGACCTTCTCGCCACGGGCGACGAGTTCCTCGAGCATCCAGGTCTTGTTGGGATCGTCAGCCTTCGCCGCCATTTCCTTCATCTTGCCCTCGACCCACTTGCTGTAGTCCTCCTTGCTGAGAACCTTGACATGGATGGGCATGTAGGCGTGCTCCTTGCCGCAAAGCTCTGCGCACTGGCCATAGAAATCGCCCGTCTGCTCGGCACGGAACCAGGTGTCGCGGACGAACCCGGGAATGGCGTCCTGCTTCACTCCGAAGGCAGGGACCATCCAGGCGTGGATCACGTCGTTGGCCGTGGTGATGATGCGGACCTTCTGGTCGACCGGCACGACCAGCGGGTTGTCGACCTTCAGCAGGTAGTCGTTGATGGGCTCGGGCTTGCCGGAGTCGGACATCAAGCGGTGGGCGTTGTCGAGCGTCGAAACGAAGCCGATGCCCTCGCCCTCACCCTTGAGGTAGTCATAACCCCACTTCCACTGGTAACCAGTGACCTTGATGGTCAGGTCGGCGTTGCTCGTGTCCTTCATCGCGACCACGGTACGGGTGGCCATCGCCCCCATCGCGATCACGATGATGAACGGGATCACGGTCCACGCGATCTCAACCGAAATGCTTTCGTGGAAGTTGGCCGCCTTGTGGCCGACCGACTTGCGGTGCTTGAGGATGGAATAGAACATCACCCCGAACACGCCGATGAAGATCACCACGCAGATGCCCATGACCACGTAGTGCAGCCACTGCTGCTGCTCAGCGATGCGCGTGACAGGCGGGTGCAGGTCGATCTGATTCACCGCCGGGCCACCCGGCAGGTTCTGGACAGCCAATGCGGCAGTCGTGTACAGCGAGGTTCCGAGCATGAAGCCCCAGCGCTTCATGGACGACCAGGCCGACTTGCGGAGACGATGCGATGTGTTCATGTCGTGAGCTTGGGTTCGAGGTTCAATCGAGATTTCGGCACCGGCAACGGGCGGAGGATCAGACAGCTTGAGACGCCACAGGACGGTGCAGGGCATGGCGCAGCGCCAGTCGCAGTTCACGCGCCAGCACGCCCCTCATCTCGGGACGCAGGAAACGACCGACCTGTACCTGCTGGCCTTGCCCGGACAACTCGACGAGCGATCCGTCCTGACGGGAGGGTTCGACCGTGACCCACTCGGCCCTGAAGTGGGTGGTGCGGGTGACGCCCGCGGCGGTCTGCTCGACCGCCAGATTCTGTCCGGACAGCGTCAAGGTGTCGGCGTCGGTGGCATGACGGGCGTAGACCAGCAACGCCAGCCCGAGGACCAGCAGTTCGACGCCTGCAAAGACCAGAACCACCGGCGCGCCGTGAAGCGCGAAGCCGCTGGCGATACCGAGTGAAACCACACACATCGAAAGATAGAAGCCCAGCATCTGGCGCGGCGTGACCGAGCAGTTGCGTCGCAGCACCCAACGCATTCCGTCGCGCTGGTCCGCGCCCACCCACGGATGGCCGAACCGCCAGGTCGACTGTGCGGCCCCGGCGGTCCATGAATTGGACATGATGGTGGCTGACGACATGGGTCAGTCTGGGTCACTCGATCTCGTTGCTCGGTCCGGAGTCGACGGGCGTGGTGGCCAACGGTCGATCCGCTCTCCTCTTCTGCCCACGATTCTAGCCTGCACCCCGGGCGGCGGAACAGGCCTGTCCCCCCTCGGATGAAGGACTCGTGGACGGCACCACGAACGTCCGGGGCCCGGTCAGCTTCGAGGCGCGCGCATCATCTGCCGCATGTCCGCCAGGTCGACGTGGGTCACCGCCGACACCCGCGGCCGAGATTCCGCACGGAACGCATGGCCGTAGACGATCTCGAAACTCAGCACCACGCGACCGTCCGGGCGTTCGCGCGCCCGTCGCGCCAGGGCCGCATGCAAGTGATCACGCCACCTCGGGGTGCGCAAACCCTGGTGGCGCGTCGGGTCGACGTTCGCACCCATGCCGCGCAATTCGGCAAGGGCCGCGTGCGGATCCGGCCACGTGAGCTGCACCGTCTCCTGGTCCATGACCGGATCGGCGAAACCGACCTCGACCAGCAGATCCCCCAGGTCGTGCATGTCGATCGGGACCGACCCCGGCGACCCCCAGCCTTCGTCGGCGTAGAGGTCCCGGAGCTCCTGCAGTGTCCCGGCACCGAAGGTCGAAAACATCAGGAAGCCCCCGACGCGCAGCGCTCGGTGCCACTGCTGCATCAGGGGCTGTGGATCGGCGCGGCCATGCAAAGCCATGTTGGACCAGACGAGCTCAGCCTGCACCTGCACCGCGTCGTGCTCGGCCAGCCAGCGCACGGCAGGCGCTGGCGCACGCCGGGCGAACAACCCCCAGCCGAATCGCTTGCCGGTCGGAACCGGTGTTCGGGGCGCGGTGCCGACGGTCAGTCGCTGCGCCGCGGGATAGGCCCGTGCCAGAACCTCGCCACCGCCTCCCACAGCCCCGCCCCAGTCCAGCACCGTCTGCGGCGTCATGCGGACAATGCCCAGGCGATCACCCATGCGCCTGGCCGCCTCCTCGTGCAACCACGGCACCTGCGCGGCCGAAGCCAGGCGTCGCCGGAGACGCTCCAGCGCGAGGATGTCGACGGGGCGTGCGGCGCTGCCAATCATCCGGCACAGTATATTGAGCCGATGACCGCGACTTCGGTATCCGCACGAGGCCTGGGCGCCTGGTTCAGGCAAGGCCCGGGGGATTGCGCGGTGTGCGGCCTCTGGACGTTGGGCGGCACCTGCGCCGCATGCTTGCAACGCTTTGCGCCACCGCGCACGCGTTGTCAGGCCTGCGCGCTGGCCATGCCGCCTGGCGCCGGACAGGGCCTTTGCGTTGCCTGTCTCCGTGCCCCACCGCCGTGGCGCTCGGCAACCTGCGCGGTGGACTATGCTTTCCCATGGGACGATCTGGTGCAGGCGTTCAAGTTCGCCAACCAGCCGGAGTTGGCGGGTCTGCTCGCAGATGCCATGGCCCGGGAGTTGCAACGACGGCAGCCGGCGCACGACGTCGACGTGATGCTGCCCGTTCCGTTGTCCGACCGGCGCCTGAAGGACCGTGGATACGATCAGGCCTGGGAACTCACGCGGACGCTGGGCAAGGCCCTGCACCTGCCCACCCCGGCGAGCGTGCTCGAGCGCATCGTCGACACCGTTCCGCAGTCCTCGCTGGACCGAAGGGCCAGAGCGCTCAACCTGCGCGGCGCCTTTCGCGTCGACCCGGCGCGGCGGGACGCCATCGCCGGAAAACGTGTGGCGCTCGTCGACGACGTCATGACCACGGGCGCGAGCTTCCGCGCCGCCACCGAGGCACTGCTCGGGGCGGGCGCGCAGTCGGTGGACGTCTGGTGTGTCGCGCGCACGCCCTGACCAACACCTGCGACCCGACACCGAACGCGGCCTGCTCACCGTGTGAACCCGCCCCCACCGACCACCGTCAGACATGTTCCAGATCGTGCTCGTGCACCCCGAGATCCCACCGAACACGGGCAACGTGATCCGTTTGGCGGCCAACACCGGCTGCACCCTGCATCTGGTGGAGCCGCTGGGTTTTTCGATGGAAGACAAGCTCCTGCGCCGCGCAGGGCTCGATTACCACGAGTTCGCCTCGGTCCAGCGTCACCCGGACTGGGATGCCCTGGTGTCGGCCCACCGTCCTGCCGCCGACCGATGCTTCGCCTTCACCACCCGCGGGAGCCGGCCGTACGGCGAGGTGGACTGGCGGCCGGGCGACTGGCTGATCTTCGGCAGCGAGACAGCAGGGTTGCCTGCATCGCTGCGCGACCGCTTCGCGCCGGCGCAGCGGGTGCGTCTGCCGATGCGCCCGGGCCAGCGCAGCCTCAACCTGAGCAATGCCGTGGCGGTGGCCGTCTTCGAGGCCTGGCGCCACTGCGGCTA
>JBMTXX010000140.1:0-9810 GCA_049453935.1 Rubrivivax sp. | reverse complement strand
GGCGTGCTGCACCTGGGCCTGGGCGGCTTCCACCGCGCCCACCAGGCGATGGTGTTCGATGCGCTGCAGCGGCAGGGCGACGCCCGTTGGGGCGTCACGGCGGTGGGCATGCGCCAGACCGCGCTGGCCGATGCCCTGGCGGCACGCGGCGGCCGTTATCCAGTCCTGGTAGCTGACGCGCAAGGGCAGACCTGGCACTGGGTCGGTGCCATCCGCTGCACGCTCGTGGCGGCCCGCGAGCCTGACGCCGTGGTGCGCACGATCACCGATCCCTCCACGCGCTGGGTGACGCTGACCGTGACCGAAAAGGGCTACGGCCCCGAACTGGCCGCGCTGCTGGTCGCCGGCCTGCGCGCGCGGCACGGGGCGGGGCACGGCGGGCTGACGCTGGCCAGTTGCGACAACCTGCGGGACAACGGCCACGTCCTGCGCAAGCTGCTGCTCGGGGCCGCTGAAGGCGAGCCCGCGCTGGCAGCGTGGATCGCCTCGGACTGCGCCTTTCCCAGCAGCATGGTCGACCGCATCGTGCCGGCCCCCACGCCCGAGATCCAGCAGCGCGCGCATGCGGCCCTGGGGCCGCAGGCCGACAGTGCCCTCGTCACCGAAGGCTTCTGGGAATGGGTGATCGAGGACCGCTTCCACGACCCGTCGGACGCCGCCGCGCTGCGCCGCGCCGGCGTCACCGTGGCGGCAGATGTGCGCCCCTACGAGGACGCCAAGCTGCGCCTGCTCAACGGCAGCCACAGCGCGCTGGCCTTTCTGGGCGTGCAGGCGGGTTGGCACACCGTCGACGCCTTCGTTGCCGACCCGATCGCCCGCGGCTGGCTGCAGCGCCTGATGCACGAGGAGCTTGGGCCCGGGCTGGATCGAGCCGACTGGCCCGACTACGCCCAGGCGCTGCTGCAGCGCTTCGCCAACCCCGCGCTCGGGCACCGCACACAGCAGATCGCCACCGACGGCTCGCAGAAGATCCCGCAGCGATGGGTACCGGTGCTGGAAGCCCGGCTTCGGTCGGGAGAGCCGGTGGCCCACCTGGCGCTGGCAGCCGCCGCCTGGATCCGGCTGTGGCAAGGCACCGCCGAGGACGGCGCAGCGATCGCCGTGGGCGACCCGATGGCCGAGCGCCTGCGCACGCTGGCCCGCGCCCACCTGGAGGACCCCGCTGCCGCCGTCCGCGCCATCGGCACGCTGACCGAGGTCTGGGGCCCGATGCTGACCCGCCACGAGGCCTGGCTGTCGGCGGTGGCGGCCGCGCTGCAGGACCTGCGGGCACACGGCGTGCGCGCTTGCCTGGCGGCCTCACAGGCCTGAAGCCGTCGCGGGTCACCCGGGTGTGGCGAGCGCGGGTTCCGGGATGGCTGTGCTCGAAGACATCCCGTGGCTGACCGCATTTGGCACGCAGTGCTGACCTGGCAGCCGCAGGACCGGCCAGCAGCCACGCCCGGCTACGGCTACGGCTACGGCTACGGCTGAGCATTCAAGCCCGGGCAGCAGCGAAGCACAGCAGCGCGCTCAATCGGCAGTGTCTGGCCCCTGCGGCAGTGCCGTCGGCTGCCAAGCGTCCGGCGCCAGCCGCCGCGGCACGCGCGGCAGGCCGATGCGCGGGATCTCCTTGCGCAGGAACAGCAGCATCAGCAGCAGCGGCGGGGTGGCGTTGGCCAGCATGGCCAGGGTTGACTGGGCCTGCGGACCCAGACGCTGGGCATAGAGCGCCGCGCCGACGATGGCCAGCCCGATCAGCACCGGCAGCGTCCCCCGCAGGCCGACGCGCCAGCGCGCACGGCGGTGGCGCTCGTGGAAGCGCGGCGGCGGCTCGGCCAGCGTGCGCGCCAGGTGGGCGACCGTCTGCGTCAGGCGCGCCTGCGCCCGTGCGCTGCGATGCGGCTCCTCGCCGCGCAGCGAGATGCTGCCGATCCAGCCCCGCTTGAGCGCCGTCAGGTGGCTCCACGGGCCGCCCAGCACGGCCAGCAGGTCGTCGGGCAGGCGTGGTGCCGGGGCTTCGCCCCGCAGCAGCTCGAGCTCGGCCGGGTAGCCTCCCACACCCGACACGCGCGCCTTCAGCGTCAGCCCGGCCAGGCGCGCCTCGGCACCGCGCAGCACCGCCGGCACGGGCGGGGCCGCATCGCCCGTGGCGAGCGGCAGCCGCTGCTGCCAGGCGACCAGGACGCCGTCGACGCAGGCGATCTGCTGCTGCGGCGCCAGCGCCTGCAGCCGCCGCAGCAGCGCCGCCGCGTCGGCGCCCTCGACCTCCACGCGCGCCTCCAGACCGTCGGGCGTGGTCACGCGGCGCGTGAGCGTGCAGCGCCCGGGCGCCGGCAGCTCGAGCTCCAACGTCTGGGTCAGCGGCGGCGCTGATGTCGGCGTGCCCTGGCCCTGCTCGGCCGCGACGGCCTGCGGGTGGAAGACGATGCGCCGGCGCGTGCGGTCGCTGGCGGCCAGATCCGGCCGGTGGCCGGCCCGCACGAAGGGCTCGACCAGACGCAGGATCTCGTGGTGCGTCAGCGCCGGCAGCGCCTCTTCAGCCCTCATCGCGTCAGCCCGCCCGATCTGCCTGACGCGCCTAATCGACGCCGCGGGCCCGGTCGGCGTGGAACTGCTGACGGAAGGCCTCGAAGCGGCCTTCTTCCAGCGCCTGACGCACCTGCCGCATCAGGTCCAGGTAGTGGTGCAGGTTGTGGATGCTGGCCAGCATCGGGCCCAGCATCTCGCCGCAACGGTCCAGGTGGTGCAGGTAGGCGCGGCTGAAGCCGCCGCTGACCCGCCCGTCGGGCAGGGTGTGGCCGCAGCAGGTGTAGCAGGGGCAGGTCTCGTCGATGGGACGCGAGTCGTCGCGGTGACGGGCGTTGCGGATCTTCACGTCGCCGAACCGCGTGAACAGGTGGCCGTTGCGCGCGTTGCGCGTGGGCATGACGCAGTCGAACATGTCCACGCCACAGGCCACGCCCTCGACCAGATCGGCGGGCGTGCCCACGCCCATCAGGTAGCGCGGCTTGTGCGCGGGCAGCCGGTGCGGGGTGTGCGCCATGATGCGGCGCATGTCTTCCTTGGGCTCGCCCACGCTCACACCGCCCACGGCATAGCCGGGCAGGTCGAGTTCGGCCAGCCGCGCCAGCGACTCCTCGCGCAATGACTCGAACATGCCGCCCTGCACGATGCCGAAGAGCGCGTTCGGGTTGCCCAGGCGCTCGAACTCGGCGCGGCTGCGCAGCGCCCAGCGCAGGCTCATCTCCATCGACGCGCGCGCTTCGCGCTCGGTCGTCAGGCGCCCGCCGGTCTCGTAAGGCGTGCACTCGTCGAGCTGCATCACGATGTCGGAGTTCAGCGCCGTCTGGATCTGCATGCTGACCTCGGGCGTGAGGAAGAGCTTGTCGCCGTTGACCGGCGAGGCAAAGCGCACGCCTTCCTCGGTGATCTTGCGCATGGCCCCGAGCGACCAGACCTGGAAGCCGCCGGAGTCGGTCAGGATCGGCCGATCCCAGCGCTCGAAGCCGTGCAAGCCGCCGAAGGTGCGCATCACGTCCAGCCCCGGGCGCATCCACAGGTGGAAGGTGTTGCCCAGGATGATCTGCGCGTCCATCTCCAGCAGCGAGCGCGGCATCACGCCCTTGACCGTGCCGTAGGTGCCCACGGGCATGAAGATCGGCGTCTGGACGACGCCGTGGTTCAAACGCAGGCGGCCGCGGCGCGCGTGGCCCTCGGTGCGCAGGACTTCGAAATGCAGCATGCCGCGATTGTCGGGCGCCGAGCGGGCGCTGCGCGGCTTCGGGGGGGTGGTGCATCGGGTGGCGTATCCCGGAAGACCGTAAATTGACTATCGCAAAGATAGAAACGATTGACTTTTCATATGGATCCGAGATCCCTAGACTTCTTTCCATTGTTCGACACCCCAAGGAGATCCCAGATGAGCACCCCCTTCCACGACCCGTCCTCGGTCACCATCCGCAACCTCGAGGCCGCCTTCGCCGGCGAGTCCATGGCCCACATCAAGTACCGCTACTTCGCCAAGCTGTGCCGTGCCGCCGGCGACGAGGCCACGGCACGTGTCTTCGAGGAGACCGCCGAGCAGGAGATCCTCCACGCCTTCGGCCACGCCGATTTGCTGTTCCCGGCCGCGAAGGTGACGCCGGCCAAGGCGCTCGAGCTCGCCATCGAGGGCGAGACCTATGAGTACACCGAGATGTACCCGAGCTTCCGCCACGCCGCGGTGGCCGAGGGTCATGACGCCGCGGTGCGTGAGATCGACGAGCAGATCGCCGAATCGAAGGCGCATGCGCAGATGTTCCAGGCGGTGCTGGAAAAGGCCGCCAAGCGCTTCGCCGCGCTGGCCAAGGTGGAGGAGCGCCACGCCAACCACTACCGCGCCACGCTGGAGAAGATCGCGGCCTGAGACACCGCGGCCGATCGTGCGCCGATACTTCGGCACACGACGCCTCAGCGCAGGCCTGTCCGGCCCGAGGGCCTGCGAATCACCCTGCCCCGGCATGCCGGGGCGCCCCAGATCCTGACCTGTTTCCATCCCCTTCCAGAAAGGACGACCCCATGAAGAAGTACCAATGCATCGTCTGCGGCTACATCTACGACGAGGCCCTCGGCGCCCCCGAGGACGGCATCGCCCCGGGCACGGCCTGGGCCGATGTGCCCGAGAACTGGGCCTGCCCCGAGTGCGGGGTGGCCAAGTCCGATTTCGAGATGATCGAGATCTGAGCGATGGACGCGCCGGTCGTCATCGTCGGCAGCGGTCTGGCGGGCTGGAACCTGGCCCGCGAGTTCCGCAAGCTCGACAAGCAGACCCCGCTGGTCGTCGTCAGCCGCGACGGGGCGGGCTTCTACTCCAAGCCGATGCTGTCGAACGCGCTGGCGTCCAACAAGTCGGCGCAGACGCTGCTGATGAAGCCGGCCGACAAGATGGCCGCCGAGGTCGGCGCCACCGTGCTGGACCGCACCGAGGTGCTGGGCATCGACGTGGCCGCGCGCACGCTCAGCCTCTCGGATGGCCGCACGCAGCCCTGGCGCGACCTGGTGCTGGCGCTCGGCGCCGACCCGATCCGTCTGCCACTGGCCGGCGATGCCGCGGCCGACGTGCTGTCGGTGAACGACCTGGACGACTACGCGCGCTTTGCCGACGCACTGGCCGGGGTGCGCCGCGTGGCGCTGCTGGGCGCCGGGCTGATCGGCTGCGAGTTCGCCAACGACCTGCTGGCGCGCGGCCTGCAACCGGTCGTGCTCGACCTGGCCGACCGGCCGCTGGCGCGCCTGCTGCCGCCCGACGCCAGCGCCTGGATGCGCGCCCGCCTGGAGGCCGCAGGTGTGCGCTTCCTGCTGGGCGCGTCGGCGCTGCGGGTCGACAGGGCCACGGGTGACGACGCCCAGGGCCGGCTGCGCCTGACGCTGTCGGACGGACGCACGCTGGACGCCGACCTCGTGCTGTCGGCGGTCGGCCTCGCGCCGCGCGTGGCGCTGGCCCGCGCGGCCGGGCTGGCGGTGCAGCGCGGCATCGTCGTCGACCGCCGGCTGTCGACCTCGGTGGCCCACATCCATGCCATCGGCGACTGCGCCGAGGTCGAGGGCCTGAACCTGCCCTACGTGATGCCGCTGATGGCGCAGGCGCGGGCGCTGGCGGCCACGCTGGCCGGCACGCCCACGCCGCTGGTCTACCCGGTGATGCCGGTGACGGTAAAGACCCCCGCCTGCCCGGCAGTGGTCTGCCCCCCGGCACCCGGCACCGCCGGGCACTGGCAGGTCACGCAGGACGACATCGGGTGCGAGGCGGTGTTCCGCGACGACGCCGACCGCACGCTGGGCTTCGCGCTGCTGGGCAGCGCCACCGCTCGCAAAGCGGCGCTGGCGGCGCAGACGCCGTCGCTGCTGGGCTGAGCGGCTGAGCGGCTGAACGGCTGCCCGGACGCTCAACCCGCCACAGGCACCCCGAAGCCGGCTGGCGGCTGCGCCGCGGTCTCCACCCAGACGCTCTTGGTCTGGGTGTACGCCGCCAGCGCCTCGCGCCCTGAGGAGCGGCCGTGGCCGCTGCGCCCGAAGCCGCCGAAGGGTGACATCACGCTGATGGTCTTGTAGCCGTTGACCCAGAAGGTGCCTGCGCGCACCGCGGCGGCCACGCGGTGCGCCCGTCCGACGTCGCGCGTCCACACCGCACCGGCCAGCCCGTAGGGCGTGGCATTGGCCAGGGCGACGGCCTCGTCCTCGTCGTCGAAAGGCAAGGCCACCAGCACCGGGCCGAAGACCTCTTCCTGCGCGATGGGCGCATGCGCGCCCACGCCTTCCAGCAGCGTCGGCGCGTAGTAGTAGCCACCGCTGTCGCGCAGCGTCGCCGGGCAGCCGCCGCCACTGCGCACCTGCGCCCCTTCCCGCCGCGCCGCCTCGACCAGCGAGGTCACGCGCCCGAGCTGCCGCAGGTTCTGGATCGGCCCGACCTGGGTCATGGGATCACCCGGGGCGCCCACCGGGATCTGCGCGCTGGCGCGCGCCAGCCGATCCAGCAGCCGATCGTGGACACCGCGCTGCACCAGCAACCGCGCGCCGGCCACGCAGCTCTGGCCGGCGCCCGCGAAGATGGCCGACTGGGCACCGAGCAGCGCGCGATCGAGGTCGGCGTCATCGAAAACGATGTTGGCCGACTTGCCGCCGAGTTCCAGAATGCAGGGCACGACGCGGCGCGCGGCCTGCGCGGCGATGACCGCGCCGGTGTCGGCCGAGCCGACGAAGACGACGAGCCGCGTCTGCGCATGCGACACCGCCGCCGCGCCGGTGACCGGGCCGGCGCCCGCCAGCACGGACACCAGGCCAGGCGGCATGCCTGCCTGCTCGCACAGCGCCCCGAGCGCCAGAGAGCTCAGCGGTGTCAGCTCCGACGGCTTGAGCACCACCGCGTTGCCAGCGCACACCGCCGGCGCCACCTGCCAGCCGGCGGTGAACAGCGGAGCGTTCCACGGCGTGAGCTGCACCACCGTGCCCAGCGGCTCGTGGCGGGTGTAGTTCAGGTGGCTGGTCGGCACCGGGATCACGTCGCCGTGCAGCTTGTCGCACCAGCCCGCGTAGTACTCGAACATCTCCGCCACCTTGGCCACCTCGGCGCTCGCATCCCGGATGGGCTTGCCCGCCGTCAGCGACTCGAGCGCGGCCAGATCGGCGGCTGTCTGACGGATCAGGCGGCCGGTCTCCCACATCGCCCGGCCCCGCGCCGAGGCCGTCAGCGCGGCCCAGGCGCGCTGCCCGTGGGCGGCGGCGTCCATGGCCTGGTCCACGACCGCCGCACCCGCGTCTGCGTAGCGCGAGAGCAGGCCGCCGTCGGCCGGGTTGTGCAGCTCCAGCGGCGCACCGCCGCCTTCGACGATCTCCCCGGCGATGAAACTGCCCAGCCGATCGGCGGGCAGCAGTCGGGACAACAGGGCGTGCAGGCGTTCGGCGTCTGGGCTCATGCGGCTTCGGTAGGAGGGTTGCGGAAATCGGCCATGCGGGTGAAGTCGGCGTCGTCGGGCATCCGATCTCGCGCCGCCTGCCACAGTCGCGCGCCGGCCTGCGCCAGGGGCAGCTCCAGGCCGAGCTCCTGCGCCAGCGCCAGCGCCAGCGTCACGTCCTTGCGCATCAGCCCGGCGGTGAACCCGCTGTCGAAGCGGCCCGGCAGCACCCAGCGTGGCACCATCGCTTCCGTGGCAGCGCTGCGGCCCGTGGCGGCGTTGACCACCTCGAGCGCGGCCTGCGCGGGAAGGCCGGCGGCCTCGGACAGCCGCAGCGCCTCCTGGGCGGTGATCAGTTGCTGCGCCACCAGCAGGTTGTTCACCAGCTTGGCGACATTGCCGGCCCCGCTGGCGCCGACGTGGACGATGCGCGCGGCCATAGCGTCCAGAACCGGCCTGGCCGCGTCGAGGTCGGCGGCCAGGCCACCGACCATCATCGTCAGCGTGCCAGCCTGCGCGCCCGAAGGCCCCCCGCTGACGGGCGCGTCCAGCAGCCCGTGCCCGGCCACTGCCAGCGCGGCAGCCAGGCGGCGCGTGGTCGTCGGGTCCGAGGTGGAGGTGTCGACGATGACAACGCGGCGGTCGCGGCGTTGCAGCACCCCGTTGTCGGCGGTGGCCACCGCCTCCACGTCGCGCGCGTAGGGCAGCGAGAAGACCAGCACGTCGGCCTGCGAAAGCACGGCTTGCGGCGTGTCGTGGACGTGGACGCCGAGCGCGGCCGCCTGCACGCGGCGCGCGGGGTCGAGGTCATGCCCCAGGGTCTCGAAGCCCGCCCGGCACAGGCTGGCGGCCATGCCGCTGCCCATCTGACCGAGCCCGATGATGCCGACGCGGTGTCGTTCCATGGGAGGTTGCTCCTGTCCCTGCCGTTGCGGATGTGCAGGCGCGAGGGTCGATCCCCCTGACCGCCGCGCCAGCCCCCCCTCGGGCTGACCGATGGCGGGCTCGCTGCTGCAGGCGACGCCTGCACGCGATTTTGCGTGCCCAGCTGGCATCCGGCCACCCGTATCATCGACAGATCCGCGCCTGAAGCGCCGATCAGGCGGGCCAGACCCCGTCATGAAACGTCATGGAGCGCACGCGACATGCTGCCGAAGACCGTCCCCCTGTTCCTGCAGGACGCCACCAGCCACCCGCAGGCGCGCGTGTGCGCTGCCTGCGAGGTGCGCCGCAGCGCCTTGTTCGGCGCGCTGGACCTGGCATCGCTGGAGCGCATCCACGCCCACATCGGCTCGCCGTCGCTGCCGGCCGAGGCGGTGCTGTACGGTCGCGGCCGCCAGGGGGACGCGGTCTACACCATCCGCTCAGGCATCGTGCGCTTCGAGCGCGTGTCGGAATCGGGCGAGCGACGCATCGTGCGGGTGGCCGGCCGCGGGGACCTGATCGGCCAGGAGGCACTGCTGCGCCGGCGCTACATGGACGACGCGGTGGCCTGCACGCCGGTGGAGGTCTGCCGCATCCCCGCCACCCTCGTCGACCACCTCGGAGAGGCCGAATCGGCCTTGCTCCACGAACTGATGCGGCGCTGGCACCAGGCGCTGGAGGAGGCCGAGGCCTGGTCGGCCGACCTCAGCACCGGCCCGGCCCGGCGGCGCATGCTGAAGCTGCTGGCCGTGCTGGTGCGCCATGCCGACGAGCACGGGATGATCTGGCTGCCCAGGCGCGACCAGATCGGCGACATGCTGGGCATCGCACTCGAGACCGCCAGCCGTCTGGTCAGCCAGCTCAAGCGTGAAGGTGTGCTGGAGCTGCTGTCGGGCGGCCGCGCGCGGCTCGACCCTGACCGGCTGGACGCGGCGCTGGACGACGCCTGCGAGGCATGAGCGGCACGGGACATCCCTGGCAAGCCGACCAGGCGGGGCGGGCGCTCGCGGCGCTGTGCACGATCGTCGAGCAGGCCGCCGACGAAGTGATGGCGGTCTACCGCCAGGCCGATCTCGGCCGGCAGCTCAAGGAAGACCGCTCCCCCGTGACGCAGGCCGACCTGCGCGCAGATGCGCTGATCCGGCGCGAACTGGAGGGGCGCTTCCCCGACACCGAGGTGGTGTCCGAGGAGTCGCTGCACGGGCGTACGGCGCTGCCCGGCGGACCGCACTTCCTCGTCGACCCGCTGGACGGCACGCGCGAGTTCATCGACCGCAACGGTGAGTTCACCGTCAACATCGCCCTTATCGAGGATGGCTGCACGGTGCTGGGCGTGGTGGGCCTGCCGGTAACCGGCGAGGTCTACGCCGGCGGCCGCGGCCTGGGGGCCTGGGTGCAACGCGACGGGACGTGGCGCGCGCTGCGCGCCGTGGCCGCCGTGGCCCGGGGACACGATCTGGTGCTCGAAGGCCCT